>NZ_SMKC01000214.1 GCF_004348315.1 Streptomyces sp. 8K308
TCCCCGCCCTCGGAGCGGGGAACCGCCGGCAGTGGCAGCCGGGCCGGGTGCTCGGCCAGCGAGGCCCGGCCCCGGCCGCCCGGCACCGCCGCACGGCGGCCCGCGGCGGCGCCGTGCCCGCCGAGCGCCCGCGACACCGCGGCGTCCGCGTCAAGCAGGCGGCCCTCGCGCAGGCACTGCTGGTACCGTGCGGGGCTCAACCGCTCCCGCACCTGGCGCTCGCAGATGACGTGCGCCGAGTTGAAGTAGTCAGAGCCGAACAGCGGCATCCCCACGGAGCGCCACAGCCGGGCGGCCGCGCCCTGCAGCACCGCCGCCTCCGCAACGTCGCCCTCCGTCGCCGTGATCCCCGCGAGCAGCTCGATGGCCAGCACCGTGTTGACCGGGTCCTGGAAGGCGTGCGAGATCCGCAGGGACTGCTCGACCAACTCCCTGGCCGGCAGCGTCTCGGCCCGCTGCCAGGCCGCGTACCCCAGGCCGTAGAGCGCGTAGGCCCTGGCCCAGTGCTCCCCGTGGTCCTCGCAGGCCTGCCGCACGTCCTCGTAGATCGCCAGGGCCCCCGCCAGGTCGCCCTGGAAGGCCACGACCATGGCCAGCTCACACCGGCCCATCAGCACGTTGCTGTTGAGCTCGCCGATCTCCTCGTAGCGGGACAGCGCCTCGCGGAACAGCTTCTCGGCCCGCGGCATCTCATCGCCGATCATCGCCACGCAGCCCGTCAGGTGCACGCTGTAGGCCACCGCCCGCGCGTTCCCGGTGCGCTCCGCGCCCTCGCGGCACTCGTGCAGCACCGTGAGCGCCGCCACCGTGTCGCCCTGGAGCACCGCCACGTAGCCGGCCACCCACAGCGCCTTGAGCCGGGTCTCCTCGTGGTCCGTCCCGGTCTCGAGCGCTCGGTGCAGCCAGTGCCTGCCCTCCGCGAGCCGGCCGCAGCCCACCCAGCAGAACCACAGGGTGGCCGCCAGGTAGAGACCGAACCTGCCGTCCTCCTCGTCGTCGAGCGCGAACTCCAGCGCGGCCCGCAGATTGGGCAGCTCGTCGTCGACGCGGGCCGCGACCTCCGCCTGCCGGGGGCTGAACCACTCGAGCTCGCACCAGGTGGCGAGGCCCGTGCACCAGTCCCGGTGCCTGCGGCGCAGCCGGCGCGCCTCGCCGCTGGCCGCCAGCCAGTCCTCGCCGTAGGCGCGCAGCGTGCCGAGCATCCGGTAGCGCACGCCGGAGGGCGCGTCCTCCCGGCTCACCACGGACTGCGTGACCAGCTCGGTCAGCACGTCGAGGACGTCCTCGGCCGGCAGGTCGGGGCCCGAGCAGACGTACTCGGCGGCCTCCAGGTCGAAGTGGCCGGCGAAGACCGAGAGGCGCGCCCACAGCAGCCGCTCGGGACCGCTGCACAGCTCATGGCTCCAGCCGACGGCGGTGCGCAGCGTCTGGTGGTGCGGCGGCGCCCCGCGCGCCCCTCCGACGAGCAGCCGGAAGCGGTCGTCGAGCCGGTGCAGGATCTGTACGAGCGAGAGCGTCCGCAGCCGGCCGGCGGCCAGCTCGAGCGCCAGTGGGATGCCGTCGAGCCGGTGGCAGAGCTCACCGACCAGCCGCGCGTTGGCCCCGTCCACCTCGAACTCGGGGAGCACTGCCGCGGCCCGCTCCGCGAACAGCTCGGCCGCCTCGTCGAGCGGCATCGGGTCGCCCTCCGCCTCCGGCGGCGCGGGGGCGCGGAGCGGGGCGAGCGGCACGAGGCGCTCGCCCGCCACCCCGAGCGGCCGCCTCGCCGCCGCGAGCACCCGCAGCCGGGGGGCTCGGCGCAGCAGCTCGTGCACCAGGGCGGCGGCGGGCTCGACGAGGTGGTCGTAGCCGTCGAGCACCAGCAGCAGGCGTCGGTCGGCCAGGTGCTCGGCGAGCACGGTGATCGGCGCCCGCCCCGAGTGGTCGGTGATCCCGAGCGCCTCGACGACGGCGTGTTCCATCAGCTCGGGATCGCGCACCACCCCGAGCTCCACCAGCCAGACGCCGTGCGGGAAGCGCTCTCCGGCCTCGCGGGCGGCCCGGAGCGCGAGACGGGACTTGCCGACGCCGCCCACGCCGGTCACGGTCACCAGCCGATGCCTGGCCAACTGTCGCTTCAACGTGTTCACTTCGGCGACGCGGCCGACGAAGGCCGTCAGTTCGGCGGGAAGGTTGCCTCCCGCGCGGCCGGTCCTGGGAGTCTCCCGAGCGGCAGGCTCGGGGCCCTGAAAGCCTGACATAACCACGCAGCGTACTTGCGGATATGCAGAACGTACAATCGCGCGTGCCGGCCCTTGGCAGAAGCGGGGTAATGCGGTAGGAGGCCGGCCGCCGGGCGCGATAGGGTCGTGCCTCGTCGCCGCACGATGGACACGGAATCTCTGTCCCGGGTGGGCGGCGGCCGGCGCGGACCGCGCCGCGCTCCCCGACGGGCTCGCGGCGCCGGCGTGTCGGATTCGTGCAGGGAACCCATCCGAGGGAAGCGGTGCGTCGTGTCCGGTGGCGAAGTGGCCGGCCTCCTGGTGGCCGTCTTCTGGGCGATCCTGGTGTCCTTCCTGGCCGTGGCGCTCTTCCGGCTCGCCCAGGCGCTGCGCGCGGCGACCGAGTTGGTGACCGCGGTGACCGAGCGGGCCGTCCCGCTGCTCGGCGAGGCCTCCACGACCGTCCGCTCGGCGCAGAGCCAGCTGGACCGCGTCGAGACCATCGCCACCGACGTCCAGGAGGTCGCGGCCAACGCCTCGGCCCTCTCCTCGACCGTGGCCGCCACGTTCGGCGGGCCGCTGGTCAAGGTCGCGGCCTTCGGCTACGGGGTGCGCCAGGCGCTCGCCCGGCGCGGCGGCACCCCGCCGCCCGCTCGGCGCACCGTTGTGCGCGGCCGGCCCGTCCCCGCGGCCAGGCGCCGCAAGCGAGAGGAGTGATCAGGCCATGTTCCGCCGAGCCTTCTGGTTCACCACGGGCGCAGCGGCGGGTGTCTGGGCCACCACCAAGGTCCAGCGCACCCTGCGCGGTCTGGCGCCCGACAGCCTCGCCGTCCGGGCCGCCGACCGCGCCGTCGCGGCCGGCCAGCGGGTCAGGGGCTTCGCGCTCGACGTGCGCGCCGGCATGGCGCAGCGCGAGCGGGAGCTCACCGAGGCCCTGGGCATCGAGCACGGTGAGACCGCCGTTCCCGGCCGCGCCCTCCCCCCGGCGGCGCACCGGGCCGAGCTCGGCCCGGTCACCCGAGACACGTCCCGAATTCCCGAAATGAGGACCACTGATGGAGTCGGCTGAAATCCGCCGCCGCTGGCTGAGCTTCTTCGAGAAGCGCGGGCACACCGTTGTCCCGTCGGCGTCGCTGATCGCGGACGATCCGACGCTGCTGCTGGTCAACGCGGGCATGGTGCCGTTCAAGCCGTACTTCCTCGGCGAGGCCACTCCGCCCTACCCGCGCGCCGTCAGCGTGCAGAAGTGCGTCCGCACGCCGGACATCGAGGAGGTCGGCAAGACCACCAGGCACGGCACCTTCTTCCAGATGTGCGGCAACTTCTCCTTCGGCGACTACTTCAAGGAAGGCGCCATCCGCTACGCCTGGGAGCTGATGACCAGTTCGGTCGCCGACGGCGGCTACGGTCTCGACCCCGAGCGGCTGTGGATCACCGTCTACGAGCAGGACGACGAGGCCGAGCGGATCTGGCGGGACGTCGTCGGCGTGCCGTCAGAGCGGATCCAGCGCCTCGGCATGGGCCCCAACTTCTGGTCCATGGGCGTGCCGGGCCCGTGCGGCCCCTGTTCCGAGATCAACTACGACCGCGGCCCCGAGTTCGGGCCCGAGGGCGGCCCCGCCGTCAACGACGAGCGGTACGTGGAGATCTGGAACCTGGTCTTCATGCAGTACGAGCGCGGTCCGGGCGAGGGCAAGGAGGACTTCCCGATCCTCGGCGACCTGCCGGCGCAGAACATCGACACCGGGCTCGGTCTCGAGCGCCTGGCGATGATCCTGCAGGGCGTCCACAACATGTACGAGACGGACACCCTGCGCGTCGTCATCGACAAGGCCGGCGAGCTCACCGGCGTCCGGTACGGCGCCGCCGAGGACTCCGACGTCTCGCTCCGGGTGGTCGCCGACCACCTGCGCACCTCCGCCATGCTCATCGGCGACGGCGTCACCCCGGGCAACGAGGGCCGCGGCTACGTGCTGCGGCGCATCATGCGCCGCGCCATCCGGAACATGCGGATCCTGGGCGCCGAGGGCCCGGTGGTCGCCGAGCTGCTCGACGTCGTGCTGAAGACGATGGGGCAGCAGTACCCGGAGCTGCTCACCGACCGCAAGCGCATCGAGACCGTGGCGCTCGCCGAGGAGGCGGCCTTCCTCAAGACGCTGAAGGCCGGCACCAACATCCTGGACACCGCCGTCACCGAGACCAGGGCCGCCGGCTCCTCGGTGCTGCCCGGGGACAAGGCGTTCCTGCTCCACGACACCTGGGGCTTCCCCATCGACCTCACCCTGGAGATGGCCGCCGAGCAGGGCCTCACCGTGGACGAGGCCGGCTTCCGCCGCCTGATGAAGGAGCAGCGGGACCGGGCCAAGGCCGACGCCAGGGCCAAGAAGACCGGCCACGCCGACCTCTCCGCCTACCGGCAGGTCGCCGACGCCGCCGGCGCTTCCGAGTTCATCGGCTACGCCCAGACCGCCGGTGAGGCCACGGTCGTCGGCCTCCTGGTGGACGGTGTCTCCTCGCCCGCCGCCGTCGAGGGCGACGACGTCGAGGTGGTGCTCGACCGCACCCCGTTCTACGCCGAGGGCGGCGGCCAGCTGGCCGACACCGGCCGGATCAGGCTGGACTCGGGCGCCGTGGTCGAGGTGCGCGACGTCCAGCAGCCGGTGCCCGGGGTGATCGTGCACAAGGGCGTGGTCCAGGTCGGCGAGGTCACCGTCGGCGCGGCCGCGCACAGCACCATCGACACCGCCAGGCGCCGCGCCATCGCCCGCGCCCACAGCGCCACCCACCTGACCCACCAGGCGCTGCGGGACGCGCTCGGCCCGACGGCCGCCCAGGCCGGCTCGGAGAACTCGCCGGGCCGCTTCCGCTTCGACTTCGGTTCGCCGACCGCCGTGCCCGGCACCGTGCTCGCCGACGTGGAGCAGAAGATCAACGAGGTGCTGGCCCGCGAACTCGACGTCACCGCCGAGGTGATGTCGATGGACGAGGCCAGGAAGCAGGGCGCCATCGCCGAGTTCGGTGAGAAGTACGGCGACCGGGTGCGGGTGGTCACCATCGGCGACTACTCCAAGGAGCTGTGTGGCGGCACCCACGTGCACAACACGGCCCAACTCGGCCTGGTCAAGCTGCTCGGCGAGTCCTCCATCGGCTCCGGCGTGCGCCGCGTCGAGGCCCTGGTCGGCGCCGACGCCTACCGGTTCCTGGCCCGCGAGCACACCGTCGTCTCGCAGTTGACCGAGCTGGTCAAG
The DNA here is from genome assembly GCF_004348315.1 of Streptomyces sp. 8K308. GTDB lineage: Bacteria > Actinomycetota > Actinomycetes > Streptomycetales > Streptomycetaceae > Streptomyces. The sequence goes on from NZ_SMKC01000214.1 coordinate 5,450, forward strand.
GGCCGGCCCGAGGAGCTGCCCGAGCGGATCGCCGGGATGCTCGGCCGGCTGCGGGAGGCCGAGAAGGAGATCGAGCGGTTCCGCGCCGAGAAGGTACTCGCGGCCGCCGGCGGCCTGGCCGCCGAGGCCCGCGACGTCGGCGGCGTGGCCCTGGCCAGCGGCCGGGTGCCGGACGGCACCACCGCCGACGACCTGCGCAGGCTCGTGCTCGACGTTCGCGGCCGCATCCCCGGCGACCGACCCGCCGTCGTGGCGCTGTTCACGGTGGTGAGCGGGCGGCCGCTCACCGTGGTGGCCACCAACGAGGCCGCGCGGGAGCGTGGCCTGAAGGCCGGCGACCTGGTGCGGGCCGCCGCGAAGGCGCTGGGCGGCGGCGGTGGCGGCAAGCCGGACGTGGCCCAGGGCGGTGGCCAGAACCCCGAGGCCGTGGCGGACGCGCTGGCCGCCGTCGAGCGGCTGGTCGCGGAAGCCGCCTGATGAGGCGTGGCCGGCGGCTCGCCGTCGACGTGGGCGAGGCCAGGATCGGGGTCGCCTCGTGCGACCCCGACGGGGTCCTCGCGACTCCGGTGGAGACCGTGCCGGGGCGCGATGTCCCAGCCGCGCAGCGGCGGCTGGCGGAGCTCGTCGCCGAGTACGAGCCGCTGGAGGTGATCGTCGGGCTGCCCCGCTCGCTGGCGGGCGGGGAGGGCCCGGCCGCCGCCCGGGTGCGGGCGTTCGCCCAGGAGACGGCGCGCCGGGTGGCCCCGGTGCCGGTGCGCCTGGTGGACGAACGGATGAGCACCGTCACGGCGGCGCGTGCCATGCGGGCCTCCGGGGTGTCGGCGAAGAAGGGCAGGTCGCGCATCGACCAGGCCGCGGCCGTGGTCATCCTGCAGAACGCGCTGGAGAGCGAGCGCTCCTCGGGGCGCCCGCCGGGGCAGTGCGTCGAAGTGGTTGTCTGATCGCGGTACGGTAACGTTCGCCACCGACAGGGCAGCCGTGGGTTCGGGGGATGCGGACTGCCGCCTCGCGTCACAAGGGGATCGATGACTGAGTATGGCCGGGGCTCCGGCTCTGAGCCGTGGTACCCCGAGGATCCGCTCTACGGGGATCAGGGCTGGTCCGGCGCCTATGACGCCGCGGGCGGCCAGCCCGCCCCGCAGGGCCACGGCACCTGGGACGAGTACGGCGGGCAGTACGGCGACCAGGGGCAGCACCCGCAGGGGCAGCAGCAACAGCCGTACTACCAGCAGGGTTACGACCACCAGCAGCAGTACGCGCAGCAGGGCGGCTGGGACAACTCCGGCCAGTACCACGCCGCCGACCCCTACGCGAACCAGCAGCAGGGGCACCAGCAGCACGGCCACCAGCCGGAGGGCGGCTACGGTGACGGCCAGTACCGGGGGCAGTACCAGGACCCGTACGCCGCGCAGCAGGGTTACGCGGCCCAGCCGCACGGCGGCCACGACCCGTACGCCCAGGGCGGTTACCCGGCGCGGGACGAGCAGTACGGCGGCGCGGGCCAGGACGGGTACCCCACCGCCCAGGGCGCCACGCCCCAGAACGCGGCCCAACCGGCCGGCGGCGACCGGGCGCCCCGGCGCGAGGACCCGGGCCCCGACCCGGAGACCGGCTGGGACCCGGGCCCCGACCAGGGCGAGGCCGACTTCTTCACCCGGCGCGACGACGAGGGCTGGTCGGACGCCGAGGACGACAAGCGCGCCCGGCGCGGCGACAAGCCCAAGAAGAAGCGGCGCGGTGGCGTCGGCTGCATGGTGGCCGGGGTGCTGGTGCTCGGCGCCCTCGGCGGCGTCGCCTACGTGGGCTACGGCATGTACCAGGACCGGTTCGGCCCGGCCCCCGACTTCGCCGGGGAGGGCACCGACGAGGTGCAGGTGACCATCCCCGAGGGCTCCACCATCTCCCGCATGGGCGTGATCCTGCGTGACGCCGGCGTGGTGGCGAGCGCCGACGCGTTCGTCGAGGCGGCGGGCGAGGACGGCCAGTCGCTCCAGCCGGGCGTCTACACGCTGCGCCTCGAGATGTCGGCGGCCTCGGCCATGGCGTTGATGCTCGACCCGGCCTCGCTCAGCACGTTCACCATCCCGGAGGGGCGGCGCGCCACCGAGATCTACGCGCTGATCGACGAGCGCCTCGGCCTGGAGGAGGGCACTACGGCGGAGGTGGCGGAGACCGCCGACCTGGGGCTGCCGGACTTCGCCGAGGGCGAGGCGGAGGGCTTCCTCTTCCCCACCCGCTACGACGTCGGCGAGGACACCACGCCGGAGGACCTGTTGCGGGCCATGGTCGACCGGGCCGAGGCCGAGTTCGCCGAGATCGACCTGGAGGGCCAGGCCGAGGATGTCGGCCGCACGCCTCGCGAGATCCTCATCGTCGCCTCGCTCATCGAGGCCGAGGGGCAGACGGAGGAGGAGTTCGGCAAGGTCTCGCGGGTGATCTACAACCGTCTCGAGCAGGACATGATGCTCCAGTTCGACTCGACCATCAACTACGCCATGGGGCGCTCCACCCTCGACACCTCGCTGGCCGACACCGAGTTCGACTCGCCCTACAACACCTACCGGGAGCTCGGGCTGCCGCCAGGACCCATCGCCAACCCGGGCCACGACGCGATCGAGGCCGCGCTCAACCCGACCGAGGGCCCCTGGCTCTACTTCGTGACGGTCACCGAGGGCGACACCCGCTTCACCGACGACTTCGCAGAACACGAGCGGAACGTCGAGGAGTTCAACGCCGCCAACCAGGGGGACGGCTGATGGCACCGCGTTCGACCGCCCGTCGGGCCGCCGTCCTTGGCTCGCCCATCGCGCACTCGCTCTCGCCGGCGCTGCACGCCGCCGGCTACGCGGCCTGCGGCCTGGACGACTGGAGCTACGGCCGGTTCGAGGTGGACGAGCGCCGACTCGCCACCTTCCTTGACGGGTTGGGACCCGAGTGGGCCGGCCTCTCGCTGACCATGCCGCTCAAGCGCGCCGTCATCCCGCTGCTCGACGAGGTGAGCCCGACGGCCGCCGCCGTCGACGCCGTCAACACCGTCGTGTTCACGGCGGACGGCCGGCGCGCCGGCGAGAACACCGACATCCCCGGGCTGCTCGCCGCCCTGCGCGAGCGGGGCGTCGACCGGGTCGAGCGGGCGGCCGTGCTCGGCGCCGGTGCTACGGCCTCCTCCGCGCTCGCCGCGCTCGCCCAGTTCTGCGACGGCGAGGTCACCGCCTACGTGCGCGGCCCCGAGCGCGCCGCCGAGATGCGGGCGCTCGGCGAGCGGCTCGGGCTGCCGGTGCTCGTCGCCGACTGGGCCGAGGCGCACCGCGGCCTCGACGCGCCGCTGGTGATCGCCACCACCCCGGCGGGCGCGGCCGACGCGCTGGCCGACGCAGTGCCGACGGCCCCCGGCACCCTCTTCGACGTGCTGTACGAGCCCTGGCCGACGCGGCTCGCCGCCGCCTGGTCGGCGCGCGGGGGCCGGGTGCTCGGCGGGCTCGACCTGCTGGTGCACCAGGCCGTGCTGCAGTTCGAGCTGATGACCGGCGTGGCCCCGGGGCCGCTCAAGGAGATGCGGGCGGCCGGCGAGGTGGCGCTCGCCGCCGGCTGAGGAAGGCCGCCCGACAGCCGGCCGCCGGGATTCGCCGGGATTAGGTCGGCACCGGGACTTAATCGCCCGCGCTGTGCGTCTCGGGGTTCAGACAGCTCGGGACCGGTCGCGCCGGCATGGCAGGATCGGGGGTGCCGGCCCGGCAGGGCCGGCGGTGAGATCGAGGAGTCCGAAGGAGCACCGTTGAGCAGGCTGCGCTGGCTGACGGCGGGAGAGTCGCACGGTCCGGCACTGGTGGCGACGTTGGAGGGGCTGCCCTCCGGCGTGCCGGTCACCACCGACATGGTGGCGGACGCGCTGGCGCGCCGCAGGCTCGGCTACGGCCGCGGGGCCCGGATGAAGTTCGAGCGCGACGAGGTCACCTTCCTCGGCGGCGTGCGCCACGGCCGCACCCTGGGATCCCCGGTGGCGATCATGGTCGGCAACACCGAGTGGCCCAAGTGGGAGAAGGTCATGGCGGCCGACCCGGTGGACCCCGAGGAGCTTGCCGACAGCGGCCGCAACGCCCCGCTCACCCGTCCACGGCCGGGCCACGCCGACCTCGCCGGCATGCAGAAGTACGGCTTCGACGAGGCGCGGCCGGTGCTCGAGCGCGCCTCGGCCCGGGAGACCGCGGCCCGGGTGGCCCTCGGCACGGTGGCCCGCTCCTACCTGAAGGAGACCGCCGGCATCGAGATCGTCTCGCACGTGGTCGAGCTCGGCGCCGCCCGCGCCCCCAAGGGCTCGCTGCCCGAGCCCGGCGACACCGCCCGTCTCGACGCCGACCCGGTGCGCTGCCTGGACGCCGACGCGAGCAAGGCGATGGTCGCCGAGATCGACCAGGCGCACAAGGACGGCGACACCCTGGGCGGAGTGGTCGAGGTGCTGGCCTACGGCGTGCCGGTGGGTCTCGGCTCGCACGTCCACTGGGACCGCCGGCTCGACGCGCGTCTCGCCGCGGCCCTCATGGGGATCCAGGCCATCAAGGGCGTCGAGCTCGGTGACGGCTTCGACCTCGCCCGCGTCCCCGGATCCAAGGCCCACGACGAGATCGTGCGGACCCCCGACGGCATCCGCCGCTCCTCCGGCCGCTCCGGCGGCACCGAGGGCGGGCTCAGCACCGGCGAGGTGCTGCGGGTGCGTGCCGCGATGAAGCCCATCGCCACCGTGCCGCGCGCCCTGGCCACCGTCGACGTCACCACGGGCGAGCCGGCGAAGGCCCACCACCAGCGCTCCGACGTGTGCGCGGTGCCGGCGGCCGGGATCGTCGCCGAGGCCATGGTGGCGCTGGTCCTGGCGGACGCGGTGGCCGAGAAGTTCGGCGGCGACAGCGTCCGGGAGACCCGGCGCAACGTCGAGGGCTTCCTGACCAACCTGGAGATCAGGTGAGCGCCGGAGCGGCGGGTCCCCGGGTGGTGCTGGTCGGCCCGCCGGGCTCGGGCAAGTCCACCATCGGCGCGCTCCTCGCCCAGCGGCTCGGCGTCGCCGCCCGCGACACGGACGCCGACGTCGAACGGGAGGCGGGCAAGCCCATCGCCGACATCTTCGTCGAGGACGGCGAGCAGCGGTTCCGCGCGCTGGAGGCGGCGGCCGTGCGCGAGGCGCTCGCCGAGCACGACGGCGTGCTGTCGCTGGGCGGCGGCGCCATCCTCGACCCCGCCACCCGCGCCCTGCTCGCCGGCCGGCCGGTGATCTTCCTCGACGTCTCGCTCGGCGAGGCCATGAAGCGGGTGGGCCTGGACACCGCCCGCCCGCTGCTCGCCGTCAACCCGAGGCAGCGGTGGCGCACCCTGATGGAGGAGCGCCGGCCGCTGTACACGGAGGTGGCCAGGGCGGTCGTGGAGACCGCCGACCGCACGCCCGAGGAGGTCGCCCAGGCGGTCCTCGACGTATTGGAGCTCACGACAGCATGACTCTCCCAGCCGACGCCCCCACCAGGATCACGGTGGGCGCCACCTCCGGCTACGCCCCCTACGACGTGCTGATCGGCCGCCAACTGCTCGGCGAGCTGCCGGGGTTGATAGGCAAGGACGCCCGTAGGGTCGCGGTGCTGCACCCCGAGGCCCTGGCCGAGACGGGCGAGGTGCTCCGCCAGGACCTGGCGGACCAGGGGTACGAGGCCATCGCGATCCAACTCCCCAACGCCGAGGAGGCCAAGAGCGCCGAGGTCGCCGCCTACTGCTGGACGGCGCTCGGTCAGACTGGCTTCACCCGGTCCGACGTGATCGTCGGGGTCGGCGGCGGCGCCACCACCGACCTCGCCGGCTTCGTCGCCGCGACCTGGCTTCGCGGGGTGCGGTGGATCGCGGTCCCCACCACCGTGCTCGGCATGGTGGACGCGGCGGTCGGCGGCAAGACGGGGATCAACACCGCCGAGGGCAAGAACCTGGTGGGCGCCTTCCACCCGCCGGCCGGCGTGCTGTGCGACCTGGCCGCGCTCGACTCGCTGCCGGTGCACGACTACGTCTCGGGCCTGGCCGAGGTCATCAAGGCCGGCTTCATCGCCGACCCGGCCATCCTGGATCTCGTGGAGGCCGACCCGGAGGCGGCCCGGACGCCGGCGGGCCCGCACACGGCGGAGCTGATCGAGCGCTCCATCAGGGTCAAGGCGGAGGTGGTGGCCAGCGACCTGAAGGAGTCGGGGCTGCGGGAGATCCTCAACTACGGCCACACGCTGGCGCACGCCATCGAGAAGAACGAGCGCTACGCCTGGCGGCACGGCGCCGCGGTCGCGGTCGGCATGGTCTTCGCGGCCGAACTCGGTCGCATCGCGGGCCGGCTCGACGACGCCACGGCGGACCGCCACCGCGCGGTCCTCTCCTCGGTCGGCCTGCCGGTCACCTACCGCGGCGACCAGTGGCCCAGGCTGCTTGAGACGATGCGGATCGACAAGAAGTCGCGTGGCGACCGCCTCCGCTTCATCGTCCTCGACGGCCTGGCCCGACCGGCGGTACTGGAGAGCCCCGACCCCGCCATGCTTCTCGCGGCCCACGCCGAGATCGCCGCCTGACGGCCCCCGGCCCCAGGGGGCTCGCGCCTGCCTGCCCCACGCGCCGCGGCCGGCCGGCTTGCGGCGCCCGGCACTGGCCGCACCGGCCTCGCGGGCAGGTCGCGCTCGCCGGGCGGCAGCCCACAGAG
>NZ_SMKC01000215.1 GCF_004348315.1 Streptomyces sp. 8K308
GGGGAAGCGGGTCTGGGGCGAGCTGCGGAGTGATCAGGCTGCAGCATAACTGTACCTTCCGGATGGTATAGTTTCGAGTATGCGACCCAGCCAGCGAAACCTCATCCTCGACGCCGCCATCCGCGTGACCGAGCGGGACGGCATCACGGCCCTGACCCTGGAGGCCGCCGCCGAGGAGGCGGGGGTGACCAAGGGGGGCCTGATGTACCACTTCCGCACCCGGGACGAGCTGCTGCTGGCGATCCAGCGGCACCTGGCGACCGCCCTGGAGCGGCGGCTGGCGGCCGCGCTCGGGAAGCCGCTTGAGGAGGCATCGCCGCGGGAGGCCGCCGCCACCTATGTCCGGGTCGGCGGCGCGACCCCGGCGAGCAAGGCGGAGCTGGCGTTCATGGTCGAGTCGGTCACCCACCCTGGTCTCGCCGAGGTGTGGGACGAGCTGATGGCGCGCTGGGCGCCCGTGCCCCAGGAGCCCACCCCGGAGGACGTGGACCTGCTGCTAGCCAGGCTGGCGGCGGACGGTCTGTGGTTGAACGACGCGACCGGTGGCCCGCCGCTGCCCGAGCCGGTCAGGGCGGCGCTGTTGGAGCGGATCGCGACCCTGGCGGGTGGGTCATGAGCGGCGCGAGGCGCTGGTGGCTGCTCGCGACCGTGTCGGCGGGGCTGCTGCTGATCTCGGTCGACATGACGGTGCTCTACACCGCCCTGCCGACCCTGACGCTCGAGCTCGACGCCGACGCGTCCGAGAAGCTGTGGATCATCAACGCCTATCCGCTGGTGATGGCCGGGCTGTTGTTGGGCGCCGGCACGCTGGGGGACCGGGTCGGGCACCGGCGGATGTTCCTCTCGGGCCTCGTGCTCTTCGGCGTCGCGTCGGCCGCCGCCGCCTTCGCCCCGAATCCGGCCGCGCTGACGGCCGCCAGGGCGCTCCTCGCGGTGGGCGCGGCGGCGATGATGCCGGCCACCCTCTCGCTGATCCGGGTGACCTTCACCGACGAGCGTGAGCGTGGCTTCGCGATCGGCGTGTGGGGCTCGGTGTCGGTCTGTGGGTCGGCGCTCGGCCCGATCCTCGGCGGGCTGCTGCTCGAGCGGTTCTGGTGGGGTTCGGTCTTCCTGATCAACGTGCCGGTGGTGCTCGTCGCGCTCGTGGCAGCCGCCGTGCTGGCGCCCGGTGGCTCGGGCCGCTCCGACCGGCCCTGGGATCCGGTCGCCTCTGCGCAGGTCATGGCGGGGCTCGTCGGCCTGGTGTACGCGGTCAAGGAGGTGACCAGGCCGGACCGGGAGTTAGCGCACGTCGCGATCGCGCTGGTGGTCGCGGCGGTCGGGTTCACGGTGTTCGCGCGCCGGCAGCGCCGCCAGGAGCACCCGTTGCTCGACTTCACGCTGCTGCGCGACCCGCGGATAGCCGCCGGGATCGTGGCCGCGGCGCTGGCGATGTTCGCCGCCGCCGGGGTGCAGTTGGTGCTGACCCAGCGGCTGCAGCTGGTCGCCGGCTGGAGCCCGCTCGAAGCCGGCCTGCTGGTCGCGGCGTTCGCGGTCGGCTCGCTGCCGGCCGGCGTGGTCGCCGGCGGGCTCGTCTACCGCACAGGACCGCGCCCGCTGATCGTCGGCGGCCTGGCCGTCAGCGTGGCCGGGGTGCTCCTCGCTCTGCTGCTCACCCCTGACGCCGTGCCGTTCCTCGACATCGAGCCCGGCCACATGGCGTGGACGCTGCCGGGGCTCGTGCTGACCGGCGTCGGCCTCGGGTTCGCGATGACCGCCGCCTCGACCGCCATCATGACCAACGCGCCGGTCCACCGCGCCGGCATGGCCGCGTCCGTCGAGGAGGTGTCCTACGAGTTCGGCAGCCTCTCCGGGGTCGCGATCCTCGGCAGCGTCCTCGGCTCCCTCTACACCGCGACCATCGACCTGCCGGCCGGCATACCCGAGGTGGCCACCGACAGTCTGGACGCCGGCCTCCTCGCCGCCGCCGACCTGCCGGCCGAGCGGGCGGCCGGGCTGCTCGACGCCGCGTTCGCCGCGTTCGAAAACGGCTATCTGGCCACACTGTTGACGGCAGCGGCCGCGCTTTTCGCCGGCACCGTCTTCACCGCGCGGCTGTTCGCCCGGCAGAATGGAGGTGCCAAGCATCAGCCCACCCAGGTGACGGAGCCTGCCGCGTGATCCTCGTCCTGTCGCTGCTCGCGGCCGTGGCCGCCACCGCCGCCGTTCCCGGCGCCCGGATGCTGACCCGGGCGGCCTGGCCAGAGCGTGAGCCCAACACGGCGCTCTGGGTGTGGCAGTGCCTGGTGGCCACCGTGCTGCTGTGCTGCCTGGCAGCCCTGCTGCTCAGCGCCGCCGCGGTGTTCGACACCGTCCGCGTCCACCTCTTCGCGCCGGCCCCCGAGCCGGTGGCCGCGGCCTACGACCTGACCACGGCACCTCCCTGGACGGCGGTCCTCGCCCTGCTGCTGACCGGCGGCGCCGCCTGGACCGCGGCCATGCTTGCCCGCGAGCTCTACGAGGGGCGTCGGCGCCGGCTCGCGCGCCGCGCCCAGCTCCGCCAGCGCGCCCCCGAGCTGCCGGCCGGCCTGGGGGCGGAGCGTGCCGAGCGCGGACCGTTGCTGGTGCTCGAGGACGAGTACCCCGACGCCTGGCTGCTGGCCGGCACCCCGCCCCAACTCGTCGTCACCACCGGCGCGTTGCGGCGCCTCACCGGCCGTCAACTGGACTCGGTCCTGGCCCACGAGCTCGGCCACGCGCGGGCCCGCCACGACTGGCTGCTGCACCTGTCGGCGGCGCTGGCCGTCGGTTTCCCCGCCGTCCCGCTGTTCGCCCACTTCCACGAGCAGACACACCGCCTTGTCGAGCTCGCCGCCGACGACACCGCGTCCCGCCGCTGCGGCCACCGGGACGCGGCGCTGGCCCTGATTGAGCTCAACGCGCACCGCGGCGTGCTGTCCTGCGCCAGCCCGGGGCGGCTGCTCGCCCACCGGGTGCGGCGGCTGCTCGACCCGCCGCCCCGCCTGGAGGCGGTGCCGCGCTCCGCCACCACCGTGGTCGCCTCCCTCGCCCCCCTGGTGCCGCTGCTCATCACCTTCGGTCCCGGACTCGCCGCTCTCCGCTGACGGCACGCCGAGGCGAAGGTGACGCGTACTGGTCCTACCGGGTGTCGGCCGGTCGGTGGAACGCGTTCCGCGCGGCCTGGGAATATTCCTGAAATAGGGTCAGCTTTCGCGACGAGCGGATTCTCTTCTTTGATATAGGCCGATCGCGGTGGCAATGTCCTGTGATGTCACCGACGGCGCATTATGTCGCCTTCCGGCGCGGTGCTTCCCGGGTTCGGATCCCAGCGAGCTCAATCGGCGCCGGCCTCCAGGCGTTTCAGCGAAAGGCCCTGTCTATGAGCGCATCACGGTCCGGGATCAGACGGCGTGCCTTCCTCGCGCGTGCCGCGATGGGTTTGGGGGTGGGCTACGCCGCCCTCACCGGACGTGCTCCGGGAGCCTGGGGATCGCCCCGGGACATCGCGGAGCCCACTGGCTCCGAGGCGGCCGTGGAGAACGCCCTGTGGATTCCGCCGCTCGCCCCCTCCGTCCAGGAAGGCGACACCCGGATCTTCGACCTCGTCGCCGCGCCCGGCCGGACCGCGATCATGCCCGGCACCGAGACCGAGACCTGGGGCTACAACGGCTCCATCCTCGGCCCCACCCTGCGCGTCAGGAGCGGCGAGAAGATCCAGATCCACGTCCACAACCAGCTCCCCGAGCCCACCACCGCCCACTGGCACGGCATGCGGCTGCCGGCGGAATGCGACGGCGGCCCGCACCAGATGATCGAGGCCGGCGCCACCTGGTCCCCGACCTGGTGGGTCGACCAGCCGGGCTCGACGCTCTGGTACCACCCGCACCCGCACGGCAGCACCGAGGTGCACGTCTACCGTGGCCTCGGCGGGCTGCTCTACGTCGACGATGACGAGACGACCAGCGACCTCCTCCCGAACCGCTACGGCGAGGACGACGTCCCCCTCATCGTGCAGGACAAGACCTTCGACGAGCAGGGCCAGCTCGTCGAGACCGGTCGCCGCGGCGTCGGCATGCTCGGCACGACCCTGCTGGTCAACGGCCAGTACCAGCCCACCTTCCGGGTGACCTCCGAACTGACCCGCTTCCGGATCCTCAACGGCTCCACCGCCCGCAGCTACAACTTCGGCTTCTCCGACGGCCGCCCCTTCCACCTGATCGCCAGCGACGGCGGCCTGCTCGACGCGCCCGTGCAACTCGACCGCGTCCAGCTCACGCCCGCCGAGCGCGTCGAGATCGTCGTCCGCATGTCGCCCGGCGAGCGCGTCATGCTCCACTCCTACCCGCAGGAGCTCGGTGCCCCCAACGTCCCCACCGGCGCCCAACACGAGTTCGACGTACTGCCGCTGATCGCGGCGGACGAGCTGCGGCCCTCGCCCCCGCTGGCCGAGCGGCTGACCGAGGTCCAGCGGATCGACCCCGGCCACGCCGTCACCAGCCGCGAGTTCCTGCTGTACCGCGACAGCATCAACGACCAGCGCATGGACATGACTCGGATCGACGTGGTCGTCACCGTCGACACCATCGAGATCTGGGACGTGAAGAACGTCAGCCGTCTGCCCCACAACTTTCACGTGCACGGCATGCAGTTCGAGGTGCTCAGCTTCAACGGGCAGGCGCCGCCGCCCGAGCTCACCGGCTGGAAGGACACCGTCTTCGTCCCGCCGGGCGTCCCGATGCAGCTCATCATGCGGTTCGCCAAGTACTCCGACCCGAACCTGCCGTACATGTACCACTGCCACCTGCTCTGGCATGAGGACTCCGGCGTGATGGGGCAGTTCGTGGTCGTCGAGCCGGGCGAGGAGGCGGGCACCGTCACCACCGGGCTCGACTGGCCGGCGTCGGGCAGGCCCACGCTGTCGTCGCCGCACCCGTACCAGCACCACGGCCGACATGGTTGACCGGCCCGCGGGCCTGGGTAGCCACTGCCTCGGAGGAGGAGGGTGGCCGTGGTTGACAGCCCGCACGCGTCAGAGCCGAGAGTGTCCGAGACCGCCGACGTCATCGTGGTGGGTGCCGGCCCGGCCGGCTCCGCCGCCGCCTATCACCTCGCCCGGCACGGCCGGGACGTGCTGCTGCTCGAGAAGTCGGAGTTCCCGCGCGAGAAGGTCTGCGGCGACGGCCTGACACCACGCGCCGTCCACCACCTCATCCGGATGGGCGTCGACACCGAGGGCCCCGGCTGGCACCGGACGCGCGGCGTGCGGTACTGCTCGCACGGGGTGCGGGTGGAGATCGACTTCCAGGAGAACGCGCGCTACCCCGGCTACGGTCTCAGCCGCTCCCGGCACGACTTCGACGAGATCCTGGCCCGCCGCGCCGCCGAGGCCGGGGCGCGGCTGCGCACCGGCACGCACGTCACCGAGCCCGTCCTCGACCGCGCGGGGCGGGTCCGGGGCGTGGCGGCGAAGGCGGGCGACGAGATGGTGCGGTTCGAGGCGCCGCTGCTGATCGCCGCCGACGGCGGTTCGGCCCGGCTGGCGCTGGCCCTCGGCGTGGAGCGGCTGCCGCGCCGGCCCGTGGCCACCGCGATCCGGCGCTACCACCGGTCGGCGGGCGGTCACGACGACCCGTACTTCACCATCTGGGGCGACATCGACGCCCGGCCCGGCGGGCCGCCCCTCCCCGGCTACGGCTGGATCTTCCCGATGGGGGACGGCCGGGTGAACGTGGGGCTCGGCCTCATCCACGGCGCGCCCGCGGGACGGGCCGACACCCGACGGGTGCTCGACCAGTGGCTGCCGCACACCCCGCCCGAGTGGGGCCTGGCCGGCCCCGACTCGGCCGACGGGCCGGTGCGCGGCGCGGCCCTGCCCATGGGCTTCAACCGGCTGCCGCACTACACCCGCGGCCTGCTGCTCGCCGGCGACTCTGGCGGCATGGTCAACCCCTGGAGCGGCGAGGGCATCGCCTACGCCATGGAGGCCGGCGAACTGGCCGCCGAGGTGGCCGTGACGGCGCTGGCCCGCCCGGGCGGCGCGTCCCGCGAGCGCGCGCTTCAGCGCTACCCCCGGGAGATCCACCGCCGCCTCGGCCGCTACTACCAGCTGGGCAACCTGTGGGCGGCGCTGCTGAGCAGACCCTCCTTCACCTCGCTGCTCAGCCGCCGGATCGTCACCTCGCCCGCCGCCATGCGCCACCTGACCCGACTGATCGCCAACACCACGGACGACGGCCGCGAGCTGTCCGATCGCCTTATCAACGCGCTGGTCCGTGCCGTACCGGCCCGCGTCCCACGGCAGAGGTGACGAAACCCGCCAGAAGGCCCGTCAGAACCGCAGGGACCAGGAGTTGAGGGCGCCCGAGTCCGAGGAGAGGGTGTCCTCGACGCGGAGGGTCCAGGTGCCGCTGGCCGTGGCCGCCGAGGCGTCCACGGTGTACTCGTGGGGTTCGTCGTACGCCTCGAGTTCGAAGGTGGTGCCGTCGGGTGAGACGAGCTGGATGTCGAGGTCGTTGATGTAGGTGTGGCTGATGTCGACCGTGACGCCGAGCGATCCCGGCGCGTTGCCGGCGACGCCGGTGACCGTGACCGTGGATTCCACCGTGCCGAGGTCGTCGATAGTGATCCGCGTCGTGTTGCTGAACAACCCGCCGCCGGACGAGGTCGTCCCACCCACCTGGTCGGATCCGAAGTGCAGGGCCCAGGAGTTGAGGGTGCCCTCGTCGGCGCCTGCGTTGTCGTCGACGCGGAGCGTCCAGGTGCCGTTGGCGGTGGTGCCGGAGGCGTCCACGGTGTACTGGTGAGGCTCGTCGTACGGCTCCAGCGGGAAGGTGGTACCGCTGGGCGAGACGAGTTGGATGTCGAGGTCGCCGAGGTAGGTGTGGTCGAGGTCGATGTCGACGCCGAGTGACGCGGGGGCGTTGCCGGTGATGCCCGAGACCGTGATGGTCGATTCCACGGTTTCGTGGTCTTCGATGGCGAACGATGTCGTGCTGCCGAACGATCCGGGCCCCAACGAGATCGTCTCCGTCGCCGGGTCGTCCTCCTGGTTGACGACGACCAGCACGATCACGAGCGCGGCGAGTCCGAGGGCGAGAGCCACGATCCAGCCCAGCCACTTCGTCGCTGAACCGCCGGAGGGCGCCGGCGCCGCGGCGCCACCGGGGCCCGGCGGCGCGTAGGGCGCCAGGGGGCCCGCCACCTGGGGAGCCGCCCAGGCGTGCGGTGGAGTCAGGGCCGTCGCCGTGGGCATGGCCTCGGGCGGCGCCGGCGACGTCGCCGTGACGATCGCGGTCGGCGTGGCGGCGACGGGCCGGGACGTGGTTTCCGACGGTGGGGAGTCGAGCAGGGCCAGTGCCTCGGCGACCGTGGGACGGTCTTCGGGTGCCTTGGCCAGCAACCGCGTGATGAGGGGCGTCAGCGCCCCCGCGTTCTGGGGCAGCGGGGGATCCTCGTAGGCCACCGCGTGCAGCGACGCCGGCGTGGAATCGCGTTCGAAGGGTGAGGCGCCCTCGACGGCCTCGTGCAGTGTCACCCCGAGCGAGAAGAGGTCGCTCGGTGCCTGGCTCTTCCGGCCGAGGACACGTTCCGGTGCCATGTAGGGGACCGAGCCGACGACGCTGCCCGTGACGGTGAGCGAGACGTCCGTCTCGTGGGTGGCGATCCCGAAGTCGGTGAGCAGGATCTCCCCGGTGTCGGCGAGCAGGACGTTGGCCGGCTTGATGTCACGGTGCACGATCCCGGCCCGGTGCGCCGCGTCGAGCGCCTTCAGCATGGCTCTGGCCACGTCGGTGGCCTCGGGCACGGACAGCGGGCCGGACTCCCGAAGGCGTTCGCTCAGGGATCGGCCCACGACGAGCTGCATGACGATCCACGGGACGTCGTCCTCGACGACGACGTCGTGCACGCTCACGATGTTGGGGTGGTCGCGCAGCCTGGCGGCGTTGAGGACCTCGCGCTCCGACCGTCTGAGCCGTTCCTCCTGCTCGGCGGGCGACGCGGACGGCGGCAGCGAAAGCCCCTTGACCGCCACGTCCGCCTGGAGCCGCTGGTCGCGCGCCTTCCAGACTCTTCCGAACCCGCCGCGGCCGATCGGCTCGTCGAGCTCGTAGCGCCCGCCGATCAGCCTCCCCGGTCGCACGGCGTGGTCCACGCTCAGCCCCCCCGTGTGGTCTAACGAACGTGCGGATGAAACAGAGTAGTTGAGAGCGTCAGGTCAGGCCATGGCCCGCCGTTCCCGGACTCGGGTTCACTGGTGCTGGCCGGTCGCCCGGACCGGGTGCTTGCTGAGGATGGAGACCCGGTTGAAGGCGTTGATGGCGATCGCCACCCAGATCACCGCGGATATCTCGTCCTCGGTCAGGGCCCGCCGGGCCACGGCGTAGGCGGTCTCCTGGGCGGTGGTGTCGCGGGGGTCGGTGGTGGCCTCGGCCAGGGCGAGCGCCGCGCGCTCCCGGGGCGAGAACAGCTCGGTGTCGCGCCAGGCCGGCAGCACGCCGAGCCGCTGCGGGGTCTCGCCGGCACGCAGGGCGGCGCGGGTGTGCAGGCTGAGGCAGAAGGCGCAGCCGTTGAGCTGGGACACCCGGACGTTGATCAGCTCGACGAGCCGCCGGTCGAGCCCCGCGTCGGCCGCCGTGGTGCGCACGGCCTCGGCGGCCTGGACGAACGCCTGGTAGGCGGCCGGGCTCCGCTTGTCGACGAACACCCGCCGGCCGGAGGCATGCCCCGGCGCCTGCTCCCGCTCGTGTTCCTGCTCCGCCATGTCACTCATTCCGTCTCCTCGCGTGGTGGCACAGTGGGTGTGTCATCGAGCCGCGAAATTTTGTTGAATATGAAACCATAGCGACCGCATCCGAGCGGAGGACGCCAGGTGAGCAACGTCGAGCTGAAACCCACGGAGACGCGGTGTGGGCCCGCGCCCGGCGACGAGGGGACCCGTGTCGAGGTGCTCACCGCGCGCTCCGTCCCCCTCGGCGGCCCGCGCGCGATGACCGTACGACGCACCCTGCCACAGCGGGCCAGGACGCTGATCGGCGCCTGGTGCTTCGCCGACCACTACGGGCCCGACGACGTCAGCCGCTCCGGCGGCATGGACGTCGCCCCGCACCCGCACACCGGGCTGCAGACGGTCAGCTGGCTGTTCAGTGGGGAGATCGAGCACCGCGACAGCATGGGCAACCACGCGTTCATCCGCCCCGGCGAGCTCAACCTCATGACCGGCGGCCACGGCATCGCCCACTCGGAGGTCTCCACCGACCGGACCACGCTGCTGCACGGCGTCCAGCTGTGGGTCGCCCTGCCCGGCGCCCACCGCGACGCGCCCCGCGACTTCCAGCACCACGCGCCGGAGCCGGTCGCGCTCGACGGCGGCCGGGCGCGGGTCTTCCTCGGCACCCTCGCCGGCGTCACCTCGCCCGTGCGCACCTTCACCCCGTTGCTCGGCGCCGAACTCACCCTGGACGCCGGCGCGTCCCTCACCCTTGCCGTCGATCCGGAGTTCGAGCACGGCGTCCTCGTCGACCAGGGCGTCGTGCGGGTGGCGGAACAGCCGCTGGCCGCCACGGAGTTGGGCTACCTCGACATCGGCGAGCGGGAGCTGACGCTGGTCAACGAGGTCGAGGCGCCGGCCAGGCTGATCCTCCTCGGCGGGCCGCCGTTCGGCGAGGAGATAGTGATGTGGTGGAACTTCATCGGCCGCGACCACGCCGACATCGTCCGGGCCAGGGAGGAGTGGGAGCGCGCCGCGGAGCGTTTCGGCGCCGTCGAGGGGTACGCCGGGGAGCGCCTGCCGGCCCCCGCCCTGCCCAACGCCACCATCACCCCGCGCCGCAATCCCGCACCGCGACCCCCCATGAGAAGAGGCGACCGATGACAACCGAGCCAGCAGCCGAACCCACCCCGCGCGTCGCGCGGGTCGCCGACCGCGACCGTTACGAGATCCGCCTCGGCGACGAGCTGGTCGGCTTCGCCGAGTACCGCGACCATGACGGCCAACGCGTCTTCCACCACACCGAGATCGCCGACGCGTTCGGCGGCCGCGGCCTCGCCGCCACGCTGGTCACCGCCGCCCTGAACGACACCCGCGAGGCGGGCCTGCGGATCGTGCCGGTCTGCCCCTACGTCGCCAAGTACCTGCGGAAGCACGACGAGTTCACCGACATCACCGACCCGGTGGACCGGGAGGTCCTTGGCTGGTTGAAGGAGACCCTGGGCTGAACCCGGCCCTCTACACGAAGTGCTTGGTGGGGGTGCCCCCTGCACGAAGTGCTTGGGGGAGAGAGCGCGCCCCCATTCGCTTCGCGTAAGGCGCCCCACGCGGCGGAGCCGCACATCGGCGGCGGTGCGGCTCACACGTGGCCGTGTTCGCGGCACGGGGTGACGCGGCGGGGTGCCGTAGCTGGCAGCGGGGGTCCGAAGAAGATCGGCAGGACAGGGCCCGGCCGTGGCGGGAGCGCTCCCAGCGGGCGGCGAGTGCGTGGTGCCGGCGTCACTTGCCGGATGGCCACCGGCCGGGGGGCCCGTGCGTCGGTCGGCGCCGGTGCGGCAGCGGGAACCGGGGGGCGATCAGGCGTGAACAGACGCTTTCGCAACGGGCCGGCTGGCGCTACGTTGGCTATGGGAGCGCTTCCATGTGCGGCTGCAGTACCGGCGACGGACCGTCGGTGCACCGACGAGCAGTCAGTGGGCCGGTGCTGTCGGCTGCCTGCCTAGGCAGACGACTCTTCCAGAGGAGAATCAGTGTCGATTCAACCCCCCACCGGACGGAGAGGTTCTCCGGTCCGAAAGTTCCGCCTGGCGAGCGTCCTGGGAGTGGGCCTGCTCGCTCTCGTGATGGCGTCGCTTCCGTCCCCGGCGTCGGCGCACGGGGCCACCATGATGCCGGGCTCGCGCACGTACCTGTGCTACCTGGACCTGCAGCGCAACAGCAGCACCCAGATGCCGACCAACCCGGCCTGTGCGAACGCCGTCCGGCAGACGGGGACCACCCCGCTGTACAACTGGTTCGCCGTGCTCGACTCCAACGGCGGCGGCCGGACGACCGGTTACATCCCGGACGGCACGCTGTGCAGCGGCGGCAACCGTGGGCCGTTCAACTTCTCGTCCTACAACGCGACTCGCACCGACTGGCCGGTCACCCACCTGACCTCCGGCTCGAACATCGAGCTGCGGCACAGCAACTGGGCGCACCACCCGGGCCGGTTCGACGTCTACATCACCCGGCAGGGCTGGTCCCCGAGCCAGTCGCTCGGCTGGGGCGACCTGGAGCGGATCAGCTCCGTGACCAACCCGCCGCAGCGTGGCAACGTGGGCAGTGAGGCGGGCCACTACTACTGGAACGTCCAGCTGCCCGCCCGCAGCGGCTCGGCGCTCATGTTCGTGCACTGGATCCGGTCCGACAGCCAGGAGAACTTCTACTCCTGCTCGGACATCGTCTTCGACGGCGGCAACGGCCAGGTCACCTACGGCAACGGCCAGACGCTGAGCGCCGAGGAGGTCGCCGAGGCGTCCGACGCGGTGGCGAACGCCAGCTCCTCGGCCCAGTCGAGCCACGCGGGCCACGGCGAGCAGGCCACCGAGGCGTCCTCGCCCACCAGTGTCCCGATGGCGCTGCGGGTGCTGCAGCGGGCGCGCGACGCGTCGTTCGAACTGATGCGATGACGCACGGCCTGACGACCTGACGATCGGTCGACCCGGGCTGACTCAGGGGCCCGCCCGGTGGATCCGCGTGATCCGTCGGGCGGGCCCCGAGCCCTTCGCTGGTGGCTCACGCGGGCCGGCACCCGGCGGTGGTCGCCCGGACCACGTGCCCCGCCCGGATCTCGAGATCCAGCTCGATGTCGGGGGCGATGGGCAGGCGGGCGGCCAGCGGGGTCGTCGCGAAGGCGTCGGCCTGGCGGCACCACTCGACCCAGACCAGGAGGTCGGCGGCGCGTTCCGGGGCGGCGTCGGCGAACTCCACGGGCGGAAGGGCGGGTCGGGACCACGGGGCGGTTCCTCCCGAGACGTCCGCCAGGTAGTGGCGCAGCGCGTGCGGCCCGGTGGCCAGGGAGGCGAGGAGGGGAAGCGCGGCCTCGTCGGTGGGGGCGGTCCAGCGGCCGTCGGCGCCGGTCCGCGGCGGCGCGCCGGAGGTAACCCGGAGGCGGACCGGGG
>NZ_SMKC01000216.1 GCF_004348315.1 Streptomyces sp. 8K308
GCGTCATCGGGGGCGGCTCCAGTCGCCCGAGGCGCCGCCGGTCTTCGCCTCGACCCTGACGTCCGTGATGACGGCGGCCTTGTCGACCGCCTTGACCATGTCGACGACCGTCAGCGCGGCGACGCTCACCGCCGTCAGCGCCTCCATCTCCACGCCGGTGCGGTCGGTGGTGCGGACGGTGGCGGCGATCTCGACCGCGTCGTCGGCGACGGTCAGCTCGACCCGGACGCCGGAGAGCGCCAGCGGGTGGCAGAGCGGGATCAGGTCCGGGGTGCGCTTGGCGCCCATGATGCCGGCGATGCGGGCCGTGGCGAGCGCGTCGCCCTTGGGCACAGCGCCGTCCCGCAGCAGGCCGACGACCTCGGGCGACACCAGCACCCTCCCGGTGGCCCGTGCGGTGCGCGTGGTGACGGCCTTCTCCGACACGTCGACCATCCGGGCGGCGCCTTGGGCGTCGACATGGGTGAGATGAGGGGCGCTCATGAGGAGCTACGGTACTCCCCGGCTCAGCCCAGCAGCACCACCGTCAGCTCGGTCCCCGGTTCGACCTCGGTCACGTCCTCGGGGATCTCGACCAGCGCGTCGGCGCGGGCGAGGGCGGCCAGCAGGTGCGAGCCGGCGCCGCCGACCGGCGCGACCGTGCCGACCGGCTCGCCCGGGGCCGCCGGGGTGTGGGCGCCGCGCAGGAACTGCCGGCGGCCACGCGGCGAGGACAGCGGCGCGTCGGCGACGAGCCGGGCCCGGACGCGCGGGCGGCGCGGGTCCTGGGCCGGCAGCCCGGCCATGGCCCGCAGCGCGGGGCGGACGAACAGCTCGAAGGAGACGTAGGAGCTGACCGGGTTCCCCGGCAGCGCGAACAGCGGGACGCCGGCCGGGCCGAGCAGCCCGAACCCCTGCGGCTTGCCCGGCTGCATGGCGAGCCTGCGGAACTCGATCCCGGACTCCCGCTCCAGCGCCTCCTTGACGACATCGTAGGCGCCGACGCTGACTCCGCCGCTGGTGACGACGAGGTCGGCGCGCACCAGCTGGTCGTCGAGGACGGCGCGCAGCGTGGCCGCGTCGTCGGCGACGGCCGCCACCCGGTAGGCGACGGCGCCGGCGGCCTGGGCGGCGGCGGTGAGCGCGAAGCTGTTGGAGTCGTGGATCTGGCCGGGCTCCAACGGCTCGCCGGGCGCGGCCAGCTCGCTGCCCGTGGACAGCACGACGACCCGTGGGCGCGGGTGGACGGGGACGGCCGCCCGGCCGACCGCGGCGAGCAGCCCGAGCTGGGGCGGGCCGAGGACGGTGCCGGCGGCGAGCGCCAGGGCGCCGGCCGCCGCGTCGCTGCCGCGCGGCCGGATGTGCTGGCCCGCGGTGACCGGCCGGTGGACGCGGACCTCGGGCCCGGGGGCGCCCGGGACCATGGCGGACGCGGGGCCGCCGCCGGCGCCACCGTCCGTCCACTCCACAGGCACCACGGCCTGGGCGCCTGGCGGGATCGGGGCGCCGGTCATGATCCGGGCCGCCTGCCCAGGGCCGACGGTCGGCAGGTTGCCGTTGCCGGCCGCGATGTCGCCGACGACGCCCAGGACCGCGGGGAACTCCTCGGTGACGCCCTCGACATCGGCGACGCGCACGGCGTAGCCGTCCATCGAGCTGTTGTCGAACGGCGGCAGCGCGGCGGACACGGTGACGTCCTCCGTGAGCACGCAGCCGGCCGCGTCAAGCAGCGGCAGCTCGATGGGCGCGAGCGGCCGGACCGACCGCAGGATGTCCGCCAGATGTTCGTCGACTGACCACATGACGGACAGTGTGTCAGCCACGGCGTCAGTCGAGCGCCGGCATCTCCTCGGCCACGTACTGGCGCAGCCAGGTGCGGAACTCGGGCCCGAGGTCCGGACGTTCGCAGGCCAGCCGGACGATGGAGCGCAGGTAGTCGGCGCGGTCGCCGGTGTCGTAGCGGCGGCCCTTGAAGACGACGCCGTGCACCGGGCCGCCGGGCGCGCCCTTGGCGGTCATGGTCTGCAGGGCGTCGGTGAGCTGGATCTCGCCGCCGCGCCCGGGCGGGGTCTTGGCGAGCACCTCGAAGACGCCGGGGTCGAAGACGTACCGGCCGATGACCGCGAAGTTGCTGGGGGCGTCGGCGGTGCTCGGCTTCTCCACCAGGCCCGTCACGCGCATCACGCCGTCGGTGACGGGCTCGACCGCGGCGCAGCCGTAGAGGTGGATCTGCTCGGGGTCGACCTCCATCAGCGCGATCACGCTGCCGCCACGCTCGGTCTGGACGTCGATCATGGTGGTGAGCAGGGGGTCGCGGGGGTCGATCAGGTCGTCGCCGAGGAGGACGGCGAACGGCTGGTCGCCGACGTGCGGGGCGGCGCAGGCCACCGCGTGGCCGAGGCCCTTGGGGTCGCCCTGGCGGACGTAGTGCAGGGTGGCGAGCGAGGTCGACGCCTGGACGCGGGAGAGCCGCTCCTCGTCACCCTTTCGGCGCAGCGCGTCCTCAAGCTCGTAGTTTCGGTCGAAGTGGTCCTCGACCGGGCGCTTGTTCCGCCCCGTGATCATGAGCACATCGGTGAGACCGGCGGCCGTCGCCTCCTCCACCACATACTGGATCGCGGGCTGGTCGACGACCGGCAGCATCTCCTTGGGGGTGGCCTTGGTGGCCGGGAGGAACCGGGTGCCGAGCCCAGCGACGGGGATGACGGCCTTGCTGAGTCGGGGGCGTGGTGACGTCATGCGGTCACCTTATCCATCTAGTGTGCCTGGACCGAGCACTTTGCAGGTGAATGCAGATGAACGTCACGTTATGAGCAGTTTTGCATTGACTCTGAATGCGTGTGAATGGGACTGATTGGGTACGGTCGCGAATACTTGTGAAGGGAGCGTGGGCGGTAACTGTGGAAGCGAGCCCGGAGATCGCGGCGCAGAAGCGCGAGGTCAGGCGCGACCTGCTGGCGGTGCGCGCCGCCATGGCGGACGACGAGGTGGCGCAGGCGTCGCGTGAGCTTGCGGAGCGTGCCCTCGAACTGCCCGAGGTGGCCGAGGCGCGCACGGTCGCCGCCTATGTGTCGGTGGGGCGCGAGCCCGGCACCGCCTCGCTGCTCGCCACGCTGCGGGCGCGCGGGGTGCGGGTGCTGCTGCCGGTGCTGCTGCCTGACGACGACCTGGACTGGGCCGAGTACGAGGGCGCGGGCCGGCTCGTGGAGGCGGAGCACGCCGGCCGTATCCGGTTGCTGCAGCCGAGCGGCCGGCGCCTCGGCCGGGACGCGGTAACCCAAGCCGACGTGGTGTTGCTGCCGGGCCTTGCCGTGGACTCCCGCGGGGTGCGGATGGGCCGCGGCGGCGGCTCCTACGACCGGGTGCTCGCTCGGATCACGGCGGCCGGCGCGCGTCCGGCGCTGGTGGCGCTCGTCTACGGCCACGAGCTGGTGGACGCGCTGCCGTGGGAGCCTCACGACCGGCCGGTGCAGGCGGCGGTCACGCCCGAGGGCGTGCACCGCTTCACCCCGGTCGAGTGAACCGTTCACGAACGCGCCACCCACTCCGTCAAGCCCGTCACCCGGTCCGTCACCCCGCCCGTCAGCCGCCGGCGTTGGTCGGTGTCAGGGTCAGGGTGTCCTGGCCCCGCTCGGCCACCGCCTCGGCGCTGTGCGGCCACGGCAGGTACTCGCCGTCGGCCCACAGCTCCGTCTGGTCGGTGTAGTTGGCGTGGAAGGCGTGGCCGGAGGCGCCCGACAGGTTGATCCACTGTGACTCGTCGAAGTCGTCGAGGCTGACGATCATCCGCATCGAGGGGACCCAGGTGATGTCGTAGCCGCCGGCCGCGTTCCAGCCGCTGGCGTCCACCGCGTCCGAGCCGCCGGCGAGGTTCCACGGGCCGCGGTTGAGCAGCCACTGCACGGGTCCTGGGCCCTCGGTGCCGAGCGTCTGGTTGTTGAGCATCAGGCGGTGCAGCCGGCCCCAGCTCCAGGTGTCGATGTCCTTGCCGAGCTCGGCGGTGAGCTCCCAGCGGGCGTCGCGCATGGCGCGGGCCAGCAGCTCGTCGCGGTTCTCGGCGGCCTCCTGGGTGCGGGTGGCGGGCGTGGACCACCACTCGTTCTCCGGGTCCTCGAGCAGGCCGCCGACGACCTCGAACCAACGGTCGCCGCCGTCCGGCTGGGCGGTCTCGGGGGAGCGCTCGCCGCACTCGTTGATCAGCCGGGTGCTGCCGTCGAGGTCCTCGATCGGCTGCGACTCGTCGGCCGGGCGCACCAGGAGGCACTGGCCCTCGACGCGCAGCTCCTTGGGGAGCTTGTTGCCGAACGCCAGTTGCAGCAGGTTGCTCCAGACGGCGTTGTAGTAGGCGGCGGCCGGCGAGTCGGCGTCCTGGTTGTAGTCCCAGTCGACGAGCAGGTCCTGGGCCTCGCGCACGTAGGGGTCGGAGATCTCGACGTCCAGCAGGTAGGGCACCAGGTTGCGGGCCATCTCGTTACTGTTGTCCAGCTGGATGGACTGCATGTCGGTCATGGAGATCACGCCGCCGTCGGCGATGGTCTCCTCGATCAGGTCGGCGATCCGCTGGCTGCGGGTGCCGTAGCTCCAGTCGTCCGTGAGCATGTACGGGTAGGTGTCCTCGTCGACCACGGCCTGGTTGGCGGTGACGATGTAGCCGCGGTCCGGGTTGAACTCGGAGGGCAGTTCCTCGAACGGGATGGTGTCGACCCAGTCGTAGGAGGAGTCCCAGCCGGGGGCCGGGTAGCGGCCGTCGCCCTCGCCGCGGATCGGGATGGCGCCGGGGGCCTGGTAGCCGATGTTGCCTTCGGTGTCGGCGTAGATCAGGTTCTGCGACGGCACGGCGAAGTCCGCGGCCGCGGCGCGGAACTCGTCCCAGTTGGTGGCCGCGTTGAGGCCGAAGACGGCGTCCATGGTGCGGGAGGGCGTCAGCGCGGTCCAGCTGAGCGAGACGGCGTAGCCCTCGCCCCGGTCCGGGGCCGCGGCGTCGACCGGGGCGCTGTCGCCGACGCCGGCCAACTGCTCGTCGCGGTCGGAGATGATGGGGCGGCCGTCGACCGTTCTGACGGTGATCTCACGGGTCTCGCCGCCGGCGACGCGGATCTCCTCGGTGCGCGTCTCGTACGGCTCCTGACGGCCGTCGATCTCGTAGTTGCCGTTTTCCAGCTTCTCCAGGCGCAGGTCGGTCACGTCCGCGCCCAGGTTGGTCAGGCCCCAGGCGATGCTCTGGTTGTGGCCGATGACGACGCCCGGCATCCCGGAGAAGGTGAAGCCGGAGACGTCGAACGGGCACTCGGCGCTGACCTCGTTGCAGTGCAGGCCCATCTGGTACCAGACGCCGGGCAGCGAGGGCGCCAGGTGCGGGTCGTTGGCCAGCAGCGGCATGCCGGTGGTGGTGTACTCGCCGGAGACCACCCAGGAGTTGGAGCCGATGCCACTGCCGTCGGGGCCGAGGAGGCTCGGGATCTCGTCCAGGGTGCGGGTGAGGGCGCCCAGCTGGGTCGACACGTCCTCGTACGCGCTCCCGATGCCGGTGGCGTCACCGGTGCCGTCCCCCAGCCCGGTGGAGCCGTCGCCGACGCCGGTGGAGCCGTCCGTGCCGCCGCGACCCGAGGTGCCGTCGTCGGCCGCCTCGGCGACGATCGGGGCGTTTCGCTCGTACGGGTAGGGCGGGTAGAGCTCCTCGATCTCCTGGGGGTCGAGCCGCTGCGCGAGCAGGGCCCGGTCGATCTCCTCCTGCATGTTGCCGCGCAGGTCCCAGGCCATCGCCTTCAGCCAGGCCACCGAGTCCACCGGTTCCCAGGGCTCGGGCTCGTAGTCGTTGACGAGGCCGAGCGCCGCGTACTCGACCGAGAGCTCGGCGCCTTCCCGCTCCTCGAGGTAGGCGTTGACGCCCGCCGTGTACGCCTCCAGGTAGCTCCTGGTCTCGTCGGACAGCTGCTCGTCCCACTCCTGCTGGGCGATGTCGTGCCAGCCGAGGGTGCGCAGGAAGGCGTCGGTCTCGACCTGCTCGGAGCCGAACATCTCCGAGAGCCGGCCCGCCGTCAGGTGTCGGCGCACGTCCATCTCGTAGAAACGGTCCTGCGCCTGCACGTAGCCCTGGGCGCGGAACAGGTCCTCCGGCGTGTCCGCGTACAGCTGCGGTATGCCGTTGGCGTCGCGGACGACGGTGACCTCGGAGGTCAGCCCGTCGATCGCGAGCTCTCCCGAGACCTGCGGGAAGGACGCCCGCACGATGCTGATGCTCCAGTAGGCGCCGTAGCCGACTCCGGCCACGAGCAGCATGACGAGCGCGATCACGATCAGACGACCGCGTCGCCTTGGCTTCTTGGCGGGCATGTCTGTCCTTCACAGGGCAGCTGAGCGATTGGAAGCAACCATAGACATACGGCCACTGAGGTGAGCCTACGGGGAGTCAGCAGCCCGGGCCGCCGCGTTCATATGATGGTAAATTCACCGCAAAGGCGACGATTTGACGTCGCTGTAAGGTGCATCCGGTTCGGATCGCACACCACGGAAAGCACCGCGGAAAACACCACGGATTCGGAAATGTGAGGGCCCGCCGCTGACTGTCGACCGCCTCAACGAGCTGATGCTCGGCTGCGCCCTGGTCCTGCTCGTGGCGGTTGCCGCGGTCCGGCTCACCTCGCGCAGCGGGCTCCCCTCGCTGCTGCTCTACCTGGCGATCGGCGTCATGCTGGGGCGGGACGGCCTGGGCGTCGAGTTCACCGACGTGGAGCTCACCCAGGTGATCGGCTACGCGGCGCTGGTCGTCATCCTCGCGGAGGGCGGCCTCGCCACCCGGTGGCAGGAGATCAGGCCGGCGCTGCCCACGGCGGCCGTCCTCGCCACGCTCGGCGTCGGCGTCAGCGTCGGCGTCACGGCCGCCGCCGCCCACTACCTCGTCGGCCTCGACTGGCAGGCCGCCCTCATCATGGGCGCCGTCGTCTCCTCGACCGACGCCGCCGCCGTCTTCTCGGTGCTGCGCCGGGTGCCGCTGCCGCGCCGGCTCACCGGCACGCTGGAGGCCGAGTCCGGCTTCAACGACGCGCCCGTCGTCATCCTGGTGGTGGCCTTCTCCGAGCACTACGGAGAGGCGAGCTGGTGGGTGCTGTTCGGCGAGATGGCGTTCGAGCTCGCGGTCGGCCTCACGGTCGGGCTGCTCGTCGGCCGGCTCGGCACCCTCGCGCTGCGGGCGATCGCGCTGCCCGCCTCCGGCCTCTACCCGATCGCCGTACTCTCCCTCGCCGTGCTCGCCTACGCCAGCGCCGCGCTGCTGCACGGCAGCGGCTTCCTCGCCGTCTACCTGGCCGCCTTGGTGCTCGGCAACGCCGCGCTGCCGCACCGACCAGCCACCAGAGGCTTCGCGGACGCCGTGGCGTGGATGGCGCAGATCGGCCTGTTCGTGCTGCTCGGGCTGCTGGTCGACCCCGGGGTGCTCTGGGACGACGTGGGGACGGCGCTGATCGTGGGCGGGGTGCTCACGTTCGTCGCGCGGCCGCTTTCCGTGGCGCTCTGCCTGACGCCGTTCCGCCGGCCGTGGCGGGAGCAGGCGCTGCTGTCCTGGGCCGGGCTGCGGGGCGCGGTGCCCATCGTGCTGGCCATCATCCCCGTCGTGGCGCACGTGCCGGACAGCGACCGGATCTTCGGCGTCGTGTTCGTGCTCGTGGTCCTCTACACGCTGGCGCAGGGGCCGACGCTGCCGTGGCTGGCGCGGCGGCTGCGGATCGGGGAGGGCGAGAAGACGGTGGACGTGGACATCGAGTCGGCGCCGCTCGAGCGGCTGCGCGGCCACCTGCTCTCGGTGTCGATCCCGCAGGCCTCGCGCATGCACGGGGTCGAGGTGGCCGAGCTGCGGCTGCCGCCGCAGGCCGCCGTCACGCTGGTGGTCAGGGACGGCGCCAGCTTCGTGCCGGGGCCCACCACGGTGCTGCGGCGCGGCGACGAACTGCTGGTGGTGGCGACGGACGAGGTGCGGGAGGCGGTGGAGCAGCGGCTGATCGCGGTGGGGCGGGGCGGCAAGCTGGCCGGCTGGCTGCACCCGGAGTGGCGACGGCGGGCGGCGTGAGCGCGGTCGGGGTCGGGGGCGGCAGTGGACTTCCGCACCCGGAATGTTGCACGATGGACCGTCGTTAGCACTCCATGACCATGAGTGCCAGGAGGAGTTCGTGCCGACTTATCAGTATCAGTGCACCGCGTGCCACGAGGGTCTCGAGGTGGTGCAGAAGTTCACCGACGACGCACTGACGGTGTGCCCCAGCTGCCAGGGGCGGCTGAAGAAGGTGTTCTCGGCGGTCGGCATCGTGTTCAAGGGCTCGGGCTTCTACCGCAACGACAGCCGCAGCACCTCGTCGTCCAGCAGCCCGGCGTCGTCGTCCGGGAAGTCGGGTGACAAGGGCGGCAAGAGCGGCGACACGGCGTCGACCTCGTCGTCCTCCGCCTCGTCCTCGTCCTCGTCCTCGTCATCGACGTCTTCCTCGACGGGGTCGGCCACGAAGAGCGCCGGCAGCACCGCCTCCGCCGCATGACGGGCCCGCGGGCGGAGATCGGGGTCATCGGCGGCTCCGGCTTCTACTCGTTCCTCGACGACGTGACCGAGGTCACGGTCAACACCCCGTACGGGGCGCCGAGCGACTCGCTGTTCGTGGGCACCATCGCCGACCGCGAGGTGGTGTTCCTGCCCCGGCACGGGCGCGAGCACCACCTGCCTCCGCACCGCATCAACTACCGCGCCAACCTGTGGGCGCTGCGTGCCCTGGGCGCGCGGCAGGTGCTCGGCCCGTGTGCCGTGGGCGGGCTGCTGCCCGAGCACGGCCCCGGCACGCTGCTGATCCCCGACCAGCTGGTGGACCGCACCAGGAGCCGGGCCAACAGCTACTTCGACGGCGAGCCCCGGCCGGACGGCGCGCGGCCTGGCGTGGTGCACGTCTCGCTGGCCGACCCGTACTGCCCCGAGGGCAGGAAGGCGGCGCTGGCCGCCGCCGCGGGGCGCGGCTGGGAGGCCGTCGACGGCGGCACCATGTGCGTCATCGAGGGCCCGCGCTTCTCCACCAGGGCCGAGTCGCGCTGGCACGCGGCCCAGGGGTGGTCGGTGGTCGGCATGACCGGCCACCCGGAGGCCGCGCTCGCCCGCGAGCTGGAGCTCTGCTACACGTCGCTCGCCCTGGTCACCGACCTGGACGCGGGCGCCGAGGCCGGCGAAGGCGTCTCGCACGCCGAGGTCCTCGAGGTCTTCGCGCAGAACGTCGACCGCCTGCGGGACGTCCTCTTCGACGCCGTCGCCGCCCTGCCGGCGACCGAGAGCCGCGCCTGCCCCTGCGCCACGGCCCTGGCGGGCCAGGCCACGGGCATCGACCTTCCGTAGCGGCGGCCCTCGGCGCCCGCCCGGACGGTCACCCGCCCCGGACGGCGTGCGTCCTTTTTCGGGTGCCGGCGGCAGGACGGGGCCTAGAAGGCCGTCCGCTGGCCGGACTCCAGGGAGAGCAGGAGCCGCTTGCGGGCCAGGCCGCCGAGGCCGAAGCCCGTCAGGTCGCCGGACGCGGCGAGCACCCGGTGACAGGGCACGATGATCGGCACCGGGTTGGCGCCGTTGGCCGCGCCCACGGCGCGGGCAGCGGTGGGGCGGCCGAGCTTGCTGGCCAGCTCGCCGTAGCTCAGGGTCGTGCCGTAGGGGATGGTGACCAGCCGCTGCCAGACGCTGAGCTGGAACGGCGTGCCGGCGGTGGCGATCCGCAGCGCGAATCCGGTGCGGTGGCCGGCGAAGTAGGCCGCCAGCTGGTCGGCCGCTTCGCGGAACGCGGCCGGGGCGGCGGTCGAGGCCGGATCCGGGCGCCGGTCGGCCAGCAGGTCGATCCTGCTGAGGGTGCCCTCGGCGTCGCCGCTGAGCAGCAGCTCGCCGAGGGGGGACGGGATGACGGTGTGGTGCGGGCGGGCCCCGGGTGTGCGGGGCTGGAAGCTGACGACGGACATCTGATCCACTCTCGGCCCTTCCGGCCCCGGGCGCTAGCGGCAATCGGACATCGACCCCCATGGGGTGACGAGGTTATCCACAGGCGGTGGGTTGTCCACAGGCGCGGGCGGGCTTCGTCGTGCCCGGTCACGGTGGCGGCATGAACTCGATTCAGGACCCGCCCCGTCCCACCACCAGCGCACCGGCGCCCCGCCCCGGCGGCCGGGCCGTGCCGGAGTTCGCGCCCGTGCGGCCCCGGGGCGGCAGACACCGGCTGCGCCGCGCGCTGCGGCGGCGACGCCGGCCGGTGGCCCTGGCGTTCGCCGCCGTGTCGGCCGCACTCGCCCTGGCCGTGCCCTGGCCGCAGGAGCCGACCGAGCGGCCGGGCGAGGCCGCACGTGGGGCTCGCGAGGGCCCGGCACCCGGCGCGGGCGAGCGGGAGCCGGCGGATCTGGTGGCGGCCCCGGTGCGGATCGCCGACGCGGCGGCGGTCCGGCTGCTCAGCCCGGGCGACCGGGTTGACGTGTTGGCGGCGAGCGCCGAGGCGGCCGAGGGTGGCGGCGCGGCGCGGGTCGTCGCCCGGCGGGCCCGGGTGGCGGAGGTGCCGGACGGCGCGGGATCGCCCCCGGTGGACGGGGGTGCGGGCGGGGGCGCCCTGGTGGTGCTCACGGTCTCCCCGGAGACCGCGGCGAAGCTGGCAGGCGCCGCCGCCGAGTCCGAACTGGTGGTCGCCCGATGGTGAGTCCCGTTACCGCTTGCGAGGGGCCCGACTGGACAGCGTCCCCACCACTGATGCAGCGTGTGGCGCGCGAACAGTGTGGAATCGGCCAGGCCGACGAATCCGGCGCGGCCGGGGAGAGGTGGAGCGGTGAGCGAGGGGAGGCAGGGCGTCGTGGCCGGGGTCACGGGCGTCCTGGGCGGCTTCAGGGACTTCCTGATGCGCGGGAACGTGGTGGAGTTGGCGGTCGCCGTCGTCATCGGCGCGGCCTTCACCAACATCGTGAACGCGATGGTGGAGGGCGTGATCAACCCGGTGGTCGGCGCCTTCGGCACCCGGGACCTGAGCGCCTACGAGCTCTGCCTGCGGGGCGACTGCGCGGGCGACTCCGGGGTCGCGATCCGCTGGGGCTCGGTGGTGAGCGCCACGTTGACCTTCCTGATCACCGCGGCCGTCGTCTACTTCCTGATGATCCTGCCGCTCACCCGGTTCGTGGCGCGGATGAGGCGCAAGGAGGAGACGGGGGAGGTCGCGCCCCTGCCCACCGAGCTCGACCTGCTGACCGAGATCAGGGACGAGCTGATCGCCAGGCGCACCGGCCGCCCGGTGGCCACCGTGGGCGCGCAGCGCTCCGGCGAGACGGAGCCGCCGGCCGGCCCGGCAGCCGGGCCCGTCAGGGAGTAGCCGCCGCCGGTTGCGCCGGGCTGCGGCGGACGTCAGAGGTGGTGCGGCGGCTTCTCGTTGATGAAGCGGGCCAGGTCGCCCGCCGAGTCCTCCGGCGGGTGCTCGCCCCAGCCCTCGTCGGCGTCGTCGGCCGAGCGGCGCTCCAGCGGGTCGTCGAAGACCAGCCGGCTGACCGGCGGTTCGGTCCGGTGTCCCTCGGGAGACGGCGTGCTGCTCATGGCCCCAGGGTACGGCTCGGGCGGCAGCCGCTCCCCGGCCAGGGCCTCGTGCCACCACAGGTCCCGGCCCGGAGTCCAGGGCACCGGCCTGGACTGCTGCGGGACCACGACGACCGAGCGCACCCCGGGGCACCTGGCCAGAGCCCGGTCCAGGCCGGCCTTGACCTGGATGGGCCGGCCCTCTCCCTGGCAGGAGTCGGCGGTTATCACCACCCCGGTGCCCGAGCTGTCTATCCGGTGGCGGACGTAGCCCTGGTGGTCGCCTATGGGGAGGGTGATCCGCTGGGCGTCGAGGCGGATGCAGGCCAGGGTGACCACCACCGACTCCAGGCCCATGGGAAGGAGCACTGCCACGGGATCGCCGCCGCGCACCCCGAGTCTGGTCAGCATGCGGGCGGCCTGCTCACCCTGCCGCAGGAGTTGGGCATGGTTGAGCACATCGGCCGGGCGGAAGCCGCCACCCGTGCCGTGTTGATCTCCGGACATGAACGCCAGCCTCGTTGGCCGGTATTGATATCGGATAAACGTTCGCTGGACGCGGGTGTGGAACCGCCTCGGGCGGGGAAGGGGGC
>NZ_SMKC01000217.1 GCF_004348315.1 Streptomyces sp. 8K308
CGCCCACCCTCGAGGAGCTGATGCTGCGCCACTACGACTCCGTCCTGCCGGACGGAACGGCCCGAAGGAGCCCGAGGTGAGCGACGGTTCCGTGAACCAGGGCACCGAGACCGGAGCCGCGCCGGCATCGGCCGCCGCGGCCCGCACGGCCACGGCCGGCGAAGCCGGGCAGGGCCCCGGCCGGCGGCCGACACCGCCCAACCTGACGGGAACCCGGCGGCTCAGCCCGCCCGGCCAGGGCCTGACCGGCACCGGGACGCTGATCAGGTTCGCGCTGCGCCGCGACCGGGTCAGGCTCCCCGTGTGGATCCTGGCGACCACCCTCGTCACCATGTCCTCGCTCTCCAGCTTCGAGAGCCAGTACGCCACCGCCGAGGAGCGCGCCAGCGCCGCCGAGACCCTCGGCGGGCCGGCCGGCCTGGCGATGACCGGCCCCGAACACTACGTCAGCGGCCCCGACTACACCTACGGGGCGATGACGGCGCACCAGATGATCGGCTACCTGGCCATCACCGTCGGGTTGATGAGCGTCCTCACCGTCGTCCGCCACACCAGGACCGAGGAGGAGACCGGCCGCGCCGAGCTGCTGCGCGCCAACGTCGTGGGCCGGCACGCGCAGTTGGCCGCCGCGCTCACCGTGGCCGTCGCCGCCAACCTCGTCATCGGACTGCTGCTCGCGGCCGCCCTCGGCGGCTCCGGCGTGGAGACCGTCACCGGTTCCGGCTCCCTGCTCCTCGGCGCGGCCGTCGCCGCCGCCGGCATCGGCTTCGCGGCCATCACGGCCGTCGGCGCGCAGATTACCGCCTTCGCGCGCGGCGCCTCCGGTCTTGGCATGGCCGCGGTCGGCGTCGCCTTCGCCCTGCGCGCCGTCGGCGACATCGGGGCCGACGCCGTCTCCTGGCTCTCCCCGATCGGCTGGGCCCAGCGCACCTACGCCTACGTCGACAACCGCTGGTGGCCGCTGCTGCTCAACCTGGCGCTGGCCGCCGCCTGCGCCGCCGCGGCCTTCACGCTCTCCACCCGCCGCGACGTCGGCGCCGGACTGCGGCCCCCACGCCCCGGCCGGCCCGCCGCCTCCCAGGCGCTCACCCACCCGCTCGGCTTCGCCTTCCGGCTGCACCGCGGCGTGCTCCTCGGCTTCGCCGCCGGCGGGCTGCTGTTCAGCCTGATGTACGGCTCCATCCTCGGCAGCGCCGAGGACATGATCAGGGACAACGACCAGCTGCGGGAGGTCATCGAGCAGCTCGGCGGCGACGTGGTGGAGTCGTTCGCCTCGGTGGTGATGACCGTCCTCGTCGTCCTCGCCGCCTGCTACGTGGTGGTCGCCGCCCTGCGGGCCCGCGCCGAGGAGACCGGCGGGCGCGCCGAACCCGTGCTCGCCACCGGGCTCTCCCGCACCCGCTGGCTGGCCAGCCACCTGGCCGTGTCGTTGGTCGGCGGCACCGCCGTACTGCTGCTCGCCGGCCTCGGCTTCGGGCTCTCCGGCGCCGCGTCCACGGACGACTGGGGCCTGGTCACCTCGCTGACCGGCGCCTCGCTGGCCTACGCGCCCGCGCTCTGGGTCACCGCGGGCATCGCGGTCGTGCTCTTCGGCTGGTTCCCCGGCGCCTCGGCGGCCGCCTGGGCCGTTCCGGCGTACTCCTTCCTCGTGGTCTATCTGGGCGAACTCGTCGACCTGCCCGACTGGCTCGCCAACTTCTCCCCGATCGGCCACGTCCCGCAGGTGCCGGCGGCCGACCTCACGTGGACGCCGCTGCTGATCCTGACGGCCCTGGCCGGCGGCCTGATCTGGCTCGGCCTGGCCGGCTTCAACCGCCGCGACCTGGACTGCAAGTGACCCCGCCGCCCGGCCCGCCCCGGCGGGCCGGGCGGCGCCGGTCGACCACCCACGTCGACCGCCCACGTTGACCACCCACGTCGACCACCCAACGGAGCAATCCCCCACCCGCTGGGACCATCTCCGGATGCGACCTCCGTGACGCGCTGTTCGCATAGATGACAACCCGTCACGCCTCCCTGCGTGCGGCAGACGACCCGGAGGTCACCGCTCATGAGAATCGCGCTCTCCAGAAGCCGCCTGGCCGCCGCAGCGGCCACCCTCCTGCTCTCCCTGGGACTGGCAGCCACCCCGACCCTGGCCAGGGCCGAGGCCCAGGCCGACTCGGGGCCGACGACCCCCTCGGCACCCCTGACCATCTCGCCGAGCTCGGGCGCACCCAACACCTCGGTCACCGTCCGGGCCGCCTGCGAGCCCAACGGCCCGGCGACCTCGCCCGCCTTCCAGCAGGACATCACCCTGCGGCAGTCGAGCAACAACCAGTGGGTCGGCACCGGCCGCATCAAGTCCAGCGGCCTGCAGTCCGGAAGGAGCTACACCGTCACCGTCCGCTGCCGGGACGGCGTCACCCTGACCACCAACTTCACCGTCACCTCCGCCACCCCCACCGGCGGCGCGGCCGCCGGCTTCGGCGGCAGCAGCGGCGTCGGGGGCGGCGACTCGGCGGCGACCGCGCTGGCCGTCGGCGGCGGGGTGGCGGTGGCCGGCACCGCCGGCTACGTGTTCCTCGCCCGCCGGCGCCGGGCCACCGGCAGCCACTACTGAGAGGCGCGGCGGTGCGCCAGATCCTGCGGCGGCTACGGGGCGCCGACCGTCCGCCTCGCCTGCGGGTCCCGCGGGCGATGCGGAAGGTCAAGCCCCGGCGCACCCCGCGCACTCCGCGGGACCCGCGCAAGGTCAGGTCTAGGCCCGACAAGGAGCACGGGGGCCGCGCGGCCGGTGGGCCGAGCGAGACCCCCGCGGCGGGCACGGAGGCGACCACGGCCGCGGCCTGTGCCACAGCCTCGGCCGTGACCCCGGCCGCGCCCTCGGCCCGGACCGAGGGCGCGGCCCCCGCCGGGGAGCCGGCGGGGGCGGGCGGGGCCGGCCGGCCCGGGCGACGCGGCGTGCGTCGCCTCGGAGCCGCGTTGAACCCACTGCGGCCGGTCCGGTTCCTCGGCCGCCTGGCCCTCCGGCCGTACCGGGCCTGCCTCGGCGTGCTGGCCCAGGCGGTGCGGCGGGCCCTCGCCTGGTGCCGCCGCGTCACCCGCCCCGTGGTGTCGGCCGCCGGCGCCGTCAAGCGGCTGGTCCTGGCCCGGCCCGGCGACGGCACCCGGGAGGCGGCGGCCCGCGCCACCCGCCACCAGCGGCTCGCGCTGCGGGCCCGCCGTCTCGAGGTGGCGGCCGCGGCCTCCGCCGTCACGGTGGGTCTCGCCGGCGGGCTGCTGCTGCCCGGCTCGGGCCAGGTCGTCAGCGAGGCCCGGGCGTCGAGCAGCATCGCGGAGGGCGTCTCCCGGCCGGGCGCGGTGGACGCCCCGGGCGCGGCACCCGACGCCGGCTCCACGGCCAACCTGGACGGCTCCGAACTGCCCTCCGGGGTCGTCGCACCGCCACTGCCACGCTCGACCCCCACCCGGATCCGCATCCCGCAGCTCGGCACGGATGTCGAGGTGTTCGGCGCCCTGCTCGGCACGGACGGCGGTCCGCCGTCGCCGGCCGAGGAGGACGCCATGCGGGCCGCCTGGTACTCGGGCGGCGTCGCGCCCGGCGAGCAGGGGCCGGCCATCCTGGTCGGCCACCTGGACACCTACACCGGGCCCGCCGCCTTCGCCGGCCTCGGCCAGCTCCAGCCGGGCGAACTCATCGAGATCGACCGGGAGGACGGCCAGACCGCGCTGTTCGAGGTGGACTCCGTCGAGCAGTACCCCAAGGCGGACTTCCCCGACCTGCGGGTCTACGGCGCCGTCGACACCCCCCAGCTGCGGCTGATCACCTGCGGCGGCCGCTGGACCGCGGACGGCGGCTACGACTCCAACATCGTGGCCTACGCCCGCCTGATCGGCACCATCACGCCGCCCACCGCCGGCCAGTGACCGGTGGAACGGCGGCCAAGACACGCCTGAGGCGTCCCGCGCTCGCGGGACGCCTCGGTGTGTATCTGTATCGCGATGGTGCTTCGGCGGAGTCTCGCCGAGCCCGGTGTCAGGACAGGGTCTCGGCCGCCGTCGGGGAGCTGTCCCGCAGGAACTGCGAGCAGCGCTCGTACTCCTCGTCCTCGCCGATCGCCTGGGCGGCGCGCCCCAGCGCGTGCAGGGCGCGCAGGAAGCCCCGGTTGGGCTCGTGCTCGAACGGGATCGGGCCGTGGCCACGCCAGCCGTTGCGCCGCAGCGCGTCGAGGCCCCGGTGGTATCCGGTGCGGGCATAGGCGTAGGACTCGACCGTGCGGCCCTCGGCGAACGCGTCGTCCGCCAGCTGTGCCCAGGCGAGCGAGGAGGCCGGGTACTTCGCGGCCACCTCGGCCGGCGCCGTGCCCGCGGCCAGCATCTCACGGGGCTCCGGGTCGTCGGGCAGGTGGGTCGGGGGCGGGCCCCCGAGCAGGTTCTCGTGAATCGCCATGTGGTCCAGTGTGCCGCTTCCGGTGAGGGGGTCGGCCGGCGACCGATTCGGCCGCGGCCTACTTCAGACGGGTGCCGGTGGAGCGCAGGTCGGCACAGGCCTGGGTGACGCGGGCCGCCATGCCGGCCTCGGCGAGCTTGCCCCAGCTGCGCGGGTCGTAGGTCTTCTTGTCGCCGACCTCGCCGTCCACCTTCAGCACGCCGTCGTAGTTGCGGAAGACGTGGTCGACGATCGGGCGGGTGAACGCGTACTGGGTGTCGGTGTCCAGGTTCATCTTCACCACGCCGTTGTCCAGGGCGGTGGCGATCTCCTCCTGGGTGGAGCCCGAGCCGCCGTGGAAGACGAAGTCGAACGGGGAAGCCTTGCCGAACTTGGCCGCGACGCCCTCCTGGAGGTCCTTCAGCAGGTCCGGCCGCAGCACCACGTTGCCCGGCTTGTAGACGCCGTGCACGTTACCGAAGGAGGCCGCCAGCAGGTAGCGGCCCTTCTCGCCGAGGCCCAGCGCCTCGGCGGTGCGCAGCGCGTCCTCCACCGTGGTGTACAGCTTGTCGTTGATCTCGTGGCTGACGCCGTCCTCCTCACCACCGGTGGGGGTGATCTCCACCTCGAGCACGATCCGGGCGGCGGCGGCGAGGGCCAGCAGTTCCTCGGCGATCTCCAGGTTGTCCTTCAGGGTCTCGGCGGAGCCGTCCCACATGTGCGACTGGAAGAGCGGGTTCTCGCCCCGGTCGACGCGCTCCTTGGAGAGGGCGAGCAGCGGCCGGACATAGCCGTCCAGCTTGTCCTTGGGGCAGTGGTCGGTGTGCAGGGCGACGTTGATCGGGTACTTGCGGGCCACGACGTGCGCGAACTCGGCGAGCGCGGTGGCGCCGGAGACCATGTCCTTGCTGTACTGGCCGCCCAGGAACTCGGCGCCGCCGGTGGACATCTGGATGATGCCGTCGCTCTCGGCCTCGGCAAAGCCGCGCAGCGCGGCGTGCAGGGTCTGCGTCGAGGTGACGTTGATGGCCGGGTAGGCGAACTTGCCCGCCTTGGCCCGGTCAAGCATCTCGTTGTAGACCTCTGGGGTCGCGATCGGCATCTGTCCGCTCCTTGTATGCGTTGATCTGCTCGCCGTCGTCCCACTCATCCTTCCAGAGAAGGACCCATACCGGGACAGCGCGCGACAGTTTCACGTGAAACAACTACGGTGTGTCACACCCCCTGTTCAGGGGGGTGATCAGCCCAGCCCCAGGTCGCTCATCGCGTACGCCTGGTAGTAGGGCAGCCCGGCCTCCTCGATGGCCGGCGCGGCACCGCGCTCGACGATCACCGCGACCGCCACCACCTCGGCGCCGGCCTCCCGCAGCGCGGCCACCGCGTCGAGCACCGAGCCGCCGGTGGTCGAGGTGTCCTCCAGCGCCAGCACCCGGCGACCCGCCACGTCGGGACCCTCGATCCGGCGCTGCAGACCGTGTGCCTTGCCAGCCTTGCGCACCACGAACGCGTCGAGCCGCCGGCCCCTGGCCGCCGCCGCGTGCAGCATGGCCGCGGC
Source organism: Streptomyces sp. 8K308 (assembly GCF_004348315.1). Classification (GTDB taxonomy): domain Bacteria; phylum Actinomycetota; class Actinomycetes; order Streptomycetales; family Streptomycetaceae; genus Streptomyces. Next base: position 5,967 of record NZ_SMKC01000217.1, read on the forward strand.
CACCGGGTCGGCGCCCAACGTCAGGCCGCCGACGGCGTCGAAGTCGAGGTCCGCGGTGAGGTCGAGCATGACCTCACCGACGAGCGGCGCGGCCTCGCCGTCCAGGGTGATCCGGCGGAGGTCGACGTACCAGTCGGCCTCCCGCCCCGAGGAGAGGATGACCTTGCCGTGGACGACGGCCTTGTCCTTGATCTGCCGCAGCAGCTCGTCACGCACGCTCATGGCTCACGACACTACGCCAGGCCCGTTCAGAGCCTTCGCCATGTCCAGCTTGTGGAGATCTCCAGCGGCTCGATCTCGGTGACCAGCCGGGGGTGGGTGTTGAGCCCGTTGGGCGGCCCGGACTGGGGCTCCACGCAGACGGCCTCTGGCTGCTCGTCGTAGACGACGACCCAGGGGGTGCGGCTGGCCACCGTCAACTCCAACTCGTCCGGCCAGACCAGGGTGGTGCGGACGCCGTCCGGCATGCCGAAGCAGTCGTCCCAGGGCCCGGGCCCGGGCGGGATCCGGTTGCCGGTCGGCAGGTGGTCGTCGCCACGCTCCTCCTGCCACTCGGCGGTGAAGTCGATGGTGACGTCCTTGCCCTCGGGGCTCAGGGTGCGCAGGAACCAGGGGTGCCAGCCGGCCTGCGCGGGAAAGGAGTCGCCCAGCGTCTCGACGCCGAGGGTGAGGGTGAGCCCAAAGCCGTCCTCGGCGAGCTCGATCAGCTGGCTGACCCGGCCCCGATAGGGCCAGGGGTCGGAGACGCCGAGGTCGCAGACCAGCGCGGCGGTTCTGTCGTCCGAGCTGACCAGCTGCCAGGGCCGGTGCCTGACGGTGCCGTGGATGGCGTGCGGGCCTGCGTTCAGCGGCAGCTGGTGGGTGGTGGTGCCGTTGCTGAAGCGGCCCTCGCGGGTACGGCCGCACCAGGGCGCCATCACGAAGGAGCCGAACCGCTCGCCCTGGCGCAGCAGTTCGATTCCGCCGACGCGGAGCGAGGAGAGCCGGCCGCCCTGGTCGGGGCGCACGGTCAGTTCGGTGTCGGCGGCGCGGAGTCGCACTCCGCTGTCGGTGTCGTCGGTGGTCACCCCATGACGATAACGATCTGATGCGTCTATCTGATGTACGCCGATCCTCATGTCGACGCCGAGCGGGCGGGAGCGGCGCAGGTCCTGTCCGGGCGGTCTTCGAGGATCAGCCCTTGGCTCCCCCAGGCCTGGCGGCCTGGGTGGGGGTGCCCCCTGCACGGAGTGCTCGGGGGAGTGCCCCCATTCGCTTCGCTCAAGGCGCCCCACGCGGCGGAGCCGCACATCGGCGGCAGCGCAGCTCATACGTGGCCGTATGGGCGCGCAGCGCCCGACATGCCCCACGTCGCGGAGCGACATATCGGCGCCGCGCGGCGCGGGGTAACGCGGCGAGGTGCCGTGGCTGGCGTCGCGGGCCAGAAGAAGACCGCCCGGACAGTCCTAGCGGAGCACGCCCCGCCGCCGGCGCAGCGCCCGGCCCACGATGACCGCCGAGGCCAGCGCGATGGCCGCGGCGGGCGCCGCCCAGCGCAGCACGGCGCCGGGTCCGGTCGGCTGCCCCGGCGCGGGATCGGGGGCGTACCGGCCGCGCGGTGGGGCGTGATCCACCTCTTCCGCGCTCCGGCCGATCATCGTGCGCCTGGCGAAGTCGGCCTCCGGCTCGGGCAGGGCGGCCTCGGCCGCGACCAGTTCGTCGACCTCGACGCCCCCGTCGGCTCCGTCCACCTCGTCCACCGTGTCGAACGCGTCGACGTCGTCGACACCATGGACATCGTCGACCTCGTCGAGACGAGCGGCGTCGGCGAGGTCCGCGACCTCGGCCGGCCAGCGCTCCGGCTCGGGCTCGGGCTCCGGGGCGGCCGGGATGACGGGGATCGCGGGCTCGTTGTCGTCGGGCGCGCCGATGCCGGCGGCCAGGGCCGCGGGCGGCGGCTCGTCGGCGTCGACCACGGGCTCCGACAACTCCTCGACCAGCGCCTCGGCGAACCGGTCAAGCAACCGCCGCGCCGCCGCGGCGCGCTGCTCGGCGGAGTGGTCGGCGAGCCGGCCGACGGCCTCGACCGTGCCACGGAACGAGAGCGTGCAGCCCGGCCGGTCGGTCACCGGGCGCGGCACGATGGTGAGCGCGAGACGCACCGTCCCCTCGCCCCTCACCTCAGCGCCCGCCGCCTCGATCGTGACGCCCTCGCCGCGCTCGGACAGGCTCAGGGTGCCGCCGTAGGTAATGGTCGAGGAAGCGATCCGCACTCTCATACGGCCGGCGAGCGCGCCGCCCGGCTCAAGACGCAGCCCCGGCACGCAACGCGCCACCCGCTCCGGCTCGGCGAACGCACTCCGCACGGCGGTGGCGGACAGTGGCAGATAGACCTCGTGCTCCATGGCCATGGCGCGGAGCCTACCCACACCACATGATCGGATCACTTATCCATCCCCACCGCGCGCCGGGCCGGTCGGAAGAGGGCGACGGGTCAGCCGGAACGACTCCCCCCCAACGCGCTGGAGGTAGCCTCGATCCGCTCGGCCGCCGCCTGCTCCAGCGGTGGGACGACGGCCATGCAGGACAGCAGGGTGACGACCACTCCCAGGCTCAACAGCAGGAACCGGCGGCGGACCCGCGGGCACAGGTCGTCCCGGAACAGCCAGAGCACCAGCACCCCGCCGGCCAGCGCGTTGACCACCCCGGTCAGCAGCGCCGCGTTCAGCCGGCCGAACAGCGGCAGGAGGATAAACGGGAAGGCGAGGCCACCGAGCAACGCCCCCACGTAGTCGGCCGCCGAGAGGTCGGCCACCGCGCGCCCCGCGTCCTGCTGCCTGATCCGCTGGATCAGCGTCATCAACAGCGGCATCTCGGCCCCGATCAACACCCCCATCGCCAGCGAGAAGCACACCAACATCGGCGTGGCCTCGCCGAAGAACAGGAAGCTGACGTGGAGCGTCATCGCCGAGGTACCGCCGACCAGCGCCAACACCACTTCGATGAGGCCGAAGTTGACCGAGGCCCGGCCGCGGAGCCGCTTGGCGCCGAGCGAACCCAGCCCCATCGCGAAGACCATCAGCGACAGCACGATGGAGGTGTGGGTGACCGTGTCCCCGACGAGATAGTCGGCCAGCGCGATCAGTTCGAGCTCGTAGACCAACCCGCAGGCCGCGCAGACGAATACCGTCAGCAGGACCAGCGTTCGCCCGACGCCAGCCGACACCGGGAGCACGGCCACCGCCGAGCACTCCGCCTGGGAGCGCTCGGCGTCGGACGTCTGGATCATGAACCGAACGTTACGTCACACTTCGGGATCGAACTGTCACCCACTGGAGTGGTTTCGCGGCGGCTGCCGCTCTCGGCGACCCGGGTCCTGGTGGCCACCAACCGCCCCTCCTGCGGATAGGCGTGCCAGGTACGCCAGTGCACCTGCCCGCCCTGCCGCTGTGCGAGCAGTGCGGTGAACGCGTTGGGATCGCCCGGGAACAGGCCGGCGAGGCCGTGCGGGTGCTCCGCGACCAGGGCCAGCAACTCCTGCGCGCGACCCGCGAACGAGCCGGCGCTCAGGCTCTCGACGCGCGCCGCGAACTCGTACTCGAAGTTCCCGAGCCGCCGGGAAACCCCTAACGGCAGCGGGGTGTTGCTCCCCGGCATGCACGCGACGGTCTCGGAGCAGGTGCCGTCCCGGTGCTCGAAGAGCACCTGGTGCGAGGCGCCCAGCACCCGCAACTGGACCCGCGCCCCCGAGAGTTCGAGATCGAGGGTGGCCAGGGACGGCAGCGGTTCCCGGCCCAGAGCCCAGGCGAGGTCGGCGGCGCGGGTGTCGGTGTAGGCGGTGTGGATGGTGGTGAGCATGGGTCGGCCCCCCGCATGCGGGCAGTTGAGGGTGGTGTGGTTCGCCCCTCGGGACACTCGAAGGCAGCGCCACCACCGAATCACGGAACCACCGACAGCATCAGCGTTTTTACCCAACTTCACCTTGTTTCCATCCCCCCGGGGGGGAGGATGGCGCAGGTGTTCGCACCGGCGGGTCGACGCCCCCGCGGCACCGCCCGCGTCAACCCGCCAGCCGGCGCGCGATATTCGAACAGAACCGCACAGTCAACGCGCGGAGATTCGGCGAAATACCCGCTTTCGCCCCGAAAAGGATCGAAATGCTGATCACAGGTCAGCGTGCTTCACATCTCGTCTGCACAACGGTGGCTCTATCGCACTTGTTCGTGCTCTCTTCTGTGAGGAAGCTCAGCGGAACTTCACACCAAAGTGACTTACTGGGGAAGGCCCGATTGATGACGAGATTCGGCAGGACGTCGAAGATCGCCGCAGCCCTGCTGGGAGGCGCCCTCGTCCTCTCCGCGTGCGGCGGCGGCGATGACGACGGCAACGACGACGCCAACAACGACGCGAACGGCGGCTCGGGCGGCACGGTGACGTACGCCATGGCCCAGCCGTGGCAGGCCTACAACATGACCACGGCGGGCGCCAACACAGTCGCCAACGGCCAGGTCCTGGAACAGGTGCTCTCGGGCTTCTGGACCTTCGGCAACGAGGACGGCCAGCCGATCCCCAACGAGGATTTCGGCACCTACGAGATGGTCTCCGAGGACCCGCTGACCGTGGACTACACGATCAACGAGGCCGCCGTCTGGTCCGACGGCACCCCCATCGACTGCGACGACATCCTGCTGTGGTGGACCGCGCAGAGCGGCGCCTTCGACGGCCTGTTCTCCGCCGTCGGCACCCAGGGCGTCGAGGACACCGCCATGCCCGAGTGCGAGCCGGGCGGCAAGTCCTTCACCCTGCTCTACGACCAGCCGTTCGCCGACTGGCTGACCGACGGCCCGGGTCACGGCAACGTGGCCATCCAGCCGGCCCACATCGTCTCGGAGCAGGGCGGGTTCGGCTCCGAGGAGGAGTTCATCGCCGCGCTCCAGGGCGACGACCCCGCGGCGCTCGAGGCCGCGGCCGAGTTCTACAACAACGGCTGGGTGATCGAGGGTTCGCTCCCCGACCCCGCGCTGATCCCCTCCTCCGGCCCCTACGTCATCACCGGCTACGAGGCCAACCAGTCGGTCACGCTCACCCGCAACGAGAACTGGTGGGGCGAGCAGCCGGCCGCCGACTCGATCGTCTTCCGCACCATCGCCGAGGAGGAGCAGGTCCAGGCGCTCCAGAACGGCGATGTCGACATCATCGAGCCGCAGCCGACGGTGGACATCGCGCAGCAGATCCAGGCGGCCTCCGGCTTCGAGAACCAGGTTGCTGAGGAGTACACCTACGAGCACCTGGACTTCAACTTCAACGCCGGCCCGTTCGCCGAATCCGTCGAGCTACGCCGGGCGTTCGCGCTCTGCGTGCCCTACGAGGACCTGGTCGTCAACCTGATCCAGCCCGTCGTTCCGGACGCCGAGGTCAAGCGCGTCCGCAACGTGGCGCCGTGGGACCCGGGTTACCAGGAGGCCGTGGACGCCTCGCAGGCCTCCATCGACGAGTACGGCACCACCGACATCGACGCCTCCCGCGCCATCCTGGAGGCCGAGGACGCGGTCGGCACCACCGTCCGCCTCGGCACCCTGGAGAACCAGCGCCGCCTGGACGCCGGCGCCCTGATCGAGGCCTCCTGCGAGCAGGCCGGCTTCGAGGTCGAGTTCGAGCCCGCGACCGACTTCTTCGACACCACGGGCGCGCTGTCCGAGAACCGCTTCGACGTGGCCATGTTCGCGTGGGCCGGTTCCCCCGAGCGCTCCGGCTGGAACTCCACCTACCGGACCGTGACCGAGTGCTCCCCCGAGGGCAAGGGCAACAACAACGGCTGCTACTCCAACCCCGAGATGGACGAGCTGCTCGACCAGGTCCTGCGCACCTCCGACGAGGCCGAGGCCATCGAGCTCACCGCGCAGATCGAGGCGCTGCTCTGGGAGGACATGGTGACCATCCCGCTGTACCAGCACCCGGGCATCACCGCCTGGAACGGCGCGGTGCAGAACGTGATCCCCAACCCCTCGCAGAACGGCATCACCTGGAACGCCGACGAGTGGGCCAGGTCCTGACCCACTAGTCCGACCGGTGGCCCGCCGACGCGGGCCACCGGCGGCGTACCACACGCCCGCGCGGGGCCGGGGGACACGCGTCCCACCGGCCCCGCCTTCGTACGGTGG
>NZ_SMKC01000218.1 GCF_004348315.1 Streptomyces sp. 8K308
GAACCGCACGGCCGCAGACCAACACCGCCGCAGACCAACACCGCCGCAGACCAACACCGCCGCAGACCAACACCGCCGCAGACCAACACCGCCGCAGGGGCCCGACGAGCGGCGAAGCCGCCGTCAGGGCCCCTGCAAGCCGGCCGCGCGCCAGCGCAAGCGCGCGGAGCGCGCCCGCGCCCCGGCGGCCGACGCCAAGCGCGCAGCGAACCCGCAGCGAGACCGTGGCTTACGCCAAGCGCGCAGCGAGGGCGCGGGACAGGTCGTCGCGGGCTTCCAGGACGAGGCGCCGCAGTGCCGGCGGGGCCGACTCGTGGGTGGTCAGCCACGCGTCGGTCGCGTCGAGCGTGGCCTGCCGGTCCTGGTACGCGGGGAAGAGCCCCCGCACGACGGCCATCGCGATCTCGATGGTCCGCTTGGCCCAGACGCCCTCGATCACCTCGAAGTACCGTTCCACGTACGGCGCGAGCAGCTCCCGTTGGCCCGGCTGCGCGAAGCCGTCGATCGTGGCCTCGACCAGCGCGTTGGAGAGCGCGTCCGACTCAACCACTTCGGCCCAGGCGCGCGCCTTGACCTCGGCTGAGGGGCGAGCGGCCAGGCAGCGGACGTGGTGTCGCTTGCCGGAGGCCGTGTCGTCGCGGGCCAGTTCGTCGGCGAGCTCGGCCTCGCCCGCGTGGCCGTTGGCGGTCAGGGGTTCGAGGAAGGCCCAGCGCAGTTCCTGGTCGATGTCGAGTCCGTCGATCCGGGCGGTGCCGGCCAGCAGGCCGGTCAGCAGGCGGAAGTCGGCGTCGGACGCGGCGCAGGAGGCGAAGAAGCGGGCCCAGGCGAGCTGGTGGTCGCTGCCTGGCGCGGCGAGCCGCAGCTGGTGGAGCGCGGACTCGGACAGGCGGCGCGCGGCCTCGTCCCGCGCCTCCGCCGGGGTGTAGTGCACGAGGGCCGTGTGCGCCCAGGCGTGCACCATCTGCAACACCCCGATCTCGGACTCGGCGCCGCCGAAGTCCCGCACCAGGGCCAGGAAGTCGCGGGCCGGCAGCAGCGCGTCCCTGGTCAGGTTCCACAGCGCGGACCAGCACAGCGCCCTGGCCAGCGGGTCGGCGATGTCGCCGAGCCTGGCCCGCAGGGTGTCGAGCGAGCCCTCGTCGAAGCGGGCCTTGCAGTACGTCAGGTCGTCGTCGTTGACCAGGATCAGCTCGGGCCGCTCCGCGCCGGCCAGCGCGGGCACCACGGTGCTGGCGCCCTCGACGTCCACCTCGGCGCGCGCGTAGCGCACCAGCGGGCCGCCCGGCTCCGCCCCGCGGTAGAGGCCGACGGCGACCCGGTGCGGCCGCAGCGTGGGGTGGCTTTCCGGGGCCTCCTGGCGCACGACGAGCTCGGTGAGGCGCCCGTCGGCGTCGTAGGTCGCCTGCGGGGTGAGGGAGTTGACGCCCGCGGTCTGGAGCCAGGCGCGGGACCAGCCGCTCATGTCGCGGCCCGAGGTCTCGCCGAGCACGGCCAGCAGGTCGGCCAGCGTGGTGTTGCCGTAGGCGTGGCGCTGGAAGTACCGGCGCGCGCCCTCGAGGAACGCGTCCCGCCCGACGTACGCCACCAGCTGCTTGAGCACGCTGGCGCCCTTGGCGTAGGTGATGCCGTCGAAGTTGAGCTTGGCGTCCTGGAGGTCGCGGATGTCGGCCGTCACCGGGTGGGTGGAGGGCAGCTGGTCGGCCCGGTAGGCCCACGCCTTGCGGCGGTTGGCGAAGGAGATCCAGCCCTCCTCGAAGCGGGTGGCCTCGACCAGCGAGAAGGCGGCCATGAAGTCCGCGAAGGACTCCTTGAGCCACAGGTCGTCCCACCACTCCATGGTGACCAGGTCGCCAAACCACATGTGCGACATCTCGTGCAGCAGGGTGTTGGCCCGTCCCTGGTACGCGGCCCGCGTGGTGCGGCCGCGGAACACGTACTCCTCGCGGAAGGTGACGCAGCCCGGGTTCTCCATCGCGCCGAGGTTGTACTCGGGCACGAACGCCTGGTCGTACTTGCCGAAGGGGTAGGGGAAGCCGAAGTGGTCGTGGAAGAAGTCGAAACCCTGTTTGGTGGTGGTGAAGATCTCCTCCGGGTCGAAGTGCCTGGCGAGCCCCTTGCGGCAGAGCGCGCCCAGCGGGATCTCCAGGCGCTCGCCGCCCGGGAGCTCGCGCGCGTAGTGGTCGGTGACGTAGTGGTAGGGCCCGGCGACGACGGCCGTGATGTAGGTGGAGATCGGCCTTGTGGTCGCGAAGTGCCAGGTCGCCGCGGCCGCCTCGGGGTCGTCCTGAGCCGGCGACCGCCGGGTCTCGGCGCCGTTGCTGAGCACCGTCCAGTGCGCGGGCGCGGTGACGCGAAAGGTGAAGGGCGCCTTGAGGTCGGGCTGTTCGAAGTTGGTGAAGACGCGACGCGCGTCGGCCGGCTCGTACTGCGTGTAGAGGTAGATCTCCCCGTCCTCGGGGTCGGTGAAGTGGTGCAGCCCCTCGCCGGTCCGGCTGTAGGCGCAGGCCGCGTCCACCGTGAGCTCGTTCTCCGCGCGCAGACCCGTGAGGAGCACCCGGCTGCCGTCGAAGACCTCGTCGACGGGGAGCTCGACGCCGTTGAGCGTCACCGAGTGGACGGTCGGAGCCAGCAGGTCGGCGAAGCTGCTCGCGCCCTCCTCGGCGCAGGCGAAGCGGATGGTGGTGGTGGAGCGGAAGGTCCGGACCCCGCCGACCGGCGGCGACTCGACAGCCGACCGCACGTCGAGCGCCACCTCGTAGCCGTGCACGGTCAGCAGTCGGGCCCGCTCCCGGGCCTCGTCGCGGGTCAGGTTCTCTCCGGGCACGTGGGCTCCCTCTGCTCCTTCTGCTCGCTCTGGGCGCGGCCAGCATGTCACGGGTCGCGGCACCGGCGCACGGGCGGAATGTGTGGGGCCCGGCCGGTGTTGCGGGCTGGTGTTACCGCCTGTCCCATGAGGAGACCCGAGGAGACCCGATGTCGGAGAAGACCCCGGCGGACTTCTGGTTCGATCCGCTGTGCCCCTGGGCCTGGATGACCTCGCGCTGGATGCTCGAGGTCGAGAAGGTCCGCCCGGTCGAGGTGCGGTGGCACGTGATGAGCCTGGCCGTCCTGAACGAGCCGCGGCTCGACGAGATGTCGGCCGAGTACGTCGAGCTGCTGAGGACGGCCTGGGGTCCGGTGCGGGTGTGCGTCGCGGCCGAGCAGGAGCACGGCCCCGAGGTGCTCGGCCGGCTCTACACGGAGCTCGGCACCCGTTTCCACAACCGTAAGCAGGAGCGTGACCGGGCCACGATCGAGGAGGCGCTGATGGCGGCGGGGCTGCCGGCCTCGCTGGCGGACGCGGCCGAGTCGACGGAGTACGACGAGCGGCTGCGCGCCTCGCACAAGGAGGGCATCGACCTGGTGGGGCAGGACGTCGGCACCCCGGTGATCGCGGTGCCCGGCTCGGACGGCCGGCAGATAGCGTTCTTCGGCCCCGTGGTCACCCCGGCCCCCAAGGGCGAGGCGGCGGCCCGGCTGTGGGACGGCACGCTGCTCGTGGCCTCGACGCCCGGCTTCTACGAGATCAAGCGCACCCGCGACGCCGAGCCGCAGTTCGACTGAGGCCGACCGCGCCCGGGGTCCCCGGCCCGCCGCCCGCCGTGAAGGTGAGAAGACGATCGGGCGGCGGGCCGGCCGGCGCGCCCCCGGCGCCGGCCGGAGGTAACGCGTCGCCTCATCCTGCCAGTTGATCACCGGGCGACCTGTGGGGCTGTCGCTTTCCACCAACGCGCCCTGGGGTGGATATGTCGGCAAACCCACGCGAAGATCGCCCTTCCCTTCGGTTAGCGTCAGGGGGTCCCCTTCCCCCCTGCCGCCTCACCGTTCGGAGTCATCTGATGAGCACAGCCGTGCTGGCCGACCTACTGCCTGCCGCCACCGCCCCCCGGGCCCGCGTCCGGGACGCCGCGCTGATCGTCGGCGGTGCCGCGCTCACCGGCGTCGCGGCCCAGCTGTCGGTGCCCGTACCCGGCTCGCCGGTGCCGGTCACCGGCCAGACCTTCGCCGCGCTGCTGGTCGGCGCCTCGCTCGGCCCGGCCCGCGCCCTGACCTCGATGCTGCTGTACATGCTGGCCGGCATGGCGGGCATGCCGTGGTTCGCCGAGGGCCAGTCGGGCGCGGCGATGCCTTCGTTCGGCTACGTCATCGGCATGACGCTGGCCGCGGCCGCCGTGGGCGAGCTGGCCCGCAGGGGCGGCGACCGCACCGTGCTGCGCACCGTCGGCACCATGGCCGTCGGCACCGCGATCACCTACGCGGTCGGCGTGCCCTACCTGGCGGCGGCCACCGGCATGTCGGCGGCGGAGGCGGTCGACGCCGGCCTGGTGCCGTTCCTGCTCGGCGACGCGCTGAAGGCGGCGCTGGCGATGGGCGCGCTGCCGGCCGCCTGGCGCCTCGCCGGCCGGCGCGGCTGAGGACGTGACAGACTCGTCCCCATGCGCGTCTATCTCGGTTCCGACCACGCCGGCTACGAGCTCAAGAGCCACCTGATCGACTGGCTGAAGGACCACGGCCACGAGCCCGTCGACTGCGGCCCGCACGTCTTCGACGCGGAGGACGACTACCCGCCGTTCTGCCTGCGGGCCGCCGAGCGGACGGCCGCCGACCCGGAGTCCCTGGGCGTCGTGATCGGCGGCTCGGGCAACGGCGAGGCCATCGCGGCCAACAAGGTCGCCGGCGTGCGCTGTGCCCTCGCCTGGAGCGAGGAGACGGCGCGGCTCGGCCGTGAGCACAACAACGCCAACGTGCTCAGCGTCGGCGCCCGGATGCACACGGCGGACGAGGCCACCTCGTTCGTCGCGGTCTTCCTGACCACCCCGTACTCGGGCGCCGACCGGCACACCCGGCGGATCGACATGCTCTCCGCCTACGAGAAGGACGGCACCCTCCCGCCGCTCCCCGAAGGGCACTGATGCCCGAGGGCCACACCATCCACCGGCTCGCCGCCGAGTACTCGACGCGATTCGGCGGCGGCCGGCCGGTGCGGGCCGACAGCCCGCAGGGCAAGTTCGCGGACGGCGCGGCGCTGATCGACGGGCAGCCGCTGACCGGAGCCCAGGCACACGGCAAGCACCTCTTCCTGGGCTTCGGCCCCATCGGCTGGGTCCACGTCCACCTCGGCCTCTACGGCAAGGTCGCCTTCGGCACCGGTCCTGCGCCGGCCCCGGTCGGGCAGATCCGGCTGCGGCTCGCGGGCGCCGCCGGCTACGCGGAGCTGCGCGGCCCCACCGCGTGCGCGCTGCTCACGGACGCCGAGAAGGAGGCCATCGAGGCCCGCCTCGGCCCCGACCCGCTCCGGGCCGACGCCGACCCGGAGCTGGCCTGGCGCCGCGTCTCCGCCAGCCGGGTGTCGATCGCCGCGCTGCTGATGGACCAGAAGGTCGTGGCCGGCGTGGGCAACGTCTACCGGGCCGAGGTCCTCTTCCGGCACGGCATCGACCCCTACCGGGCCGGGCGCTCCCTCTCCCTCGCCGAGTGGTCGGCGATCTGGTCCGACCTGGTGGCCCTGATGCGGGAGGGCGTGCGCAACAACCGCATCGACACGGTGCGCGCCGAGCACACCCCGGAGGCCATGGGCCGACCGCCGCGCGTGGACGACCACGGCGGCGAGGTCTACGTCTACCGCCGCGCCGGCATGCCGTGCCTGGTCTGCGCCACCGAGGTCGCGACCGCGACGCTGGCGGCACGCAACCTGTTCTGGTGTCCGTCCTGTCAGGCGTGCTGACGCGCGCGCCCCGACGGAACCCGCGCCGGCGACCGGCGCGTCGGTCCCGATGGCCTGCGGCGAAGCGCCGCCGTGCCGACCGGGACGGCTGAGCCGACCGCTCAACAGAGCGCGAACGCTCGCCGCGGAAGGCGGCGCCGCGTTCGGCGACAGTGAGGCGCAGGGCGGCGGGCGCGGTTGTGGGCGCGTGGTCGACGCTCTCGCCGCCGGCGAGCAGCCGGTCCGTCACCCCGCCTGTCTGTCTGATGCGCCGTGCCTGGCCGTGGCCCGCCCTTCCGCCGCGGCGGGGCTCGCGCAGGCTTCGGCGATCGCGGCGGTGTCCCAGTAGAAGGGGCGGACGCGGGCGATCCGGCCTGACTCGATGGTGATGGTCTGCAGGATGGGGAAGGCGAGTTCGCGGCCGGTGGCGCGGGCACGGGCACGGACCCGGGTGTGGACGACCGCCGTCTCGCCGGTGGCGAGGAACTCCTGCTCCACCATGTCGAAGGTCTCCCAGGCCAGGCTCATCGCGAGGAAGAAGCGCTCAAGGCCGGCGTGGCCGCGCCAGGTGCCGCCGTAGGGCAGGGCGTCGGCCTGGTGCAGCACGACGTCGGGGGCGAAGTACGGGGCGAGCGGGGCGAAGGACGCCCTGCCCGGCCCGCCGGCCGCCAGGTAGTCGGCCTCGGCCGCGTACATGCCGGTGAGCACGGCCATCGAGTCGGTCGTCGTCGGTGCGTCGGTCATGCCACCAGCGTCGTGCCCGGCGTCGCGAGGCGCTGGCGGAAGTCGGACGTCTCGTGGCGTCCGCCTCAGGTCGACGGCGCGGTGAAGGCGGCGGTGAGGAGGGTGGTCAGGCGCTCGGAGTCCGTGTCGGGTGCGACCGGGGCCGGGTCGGGCGAGAGGCTGGCGAGGGGCCCGGACTGGTGGAGGGCGAGCAGGCCGATCATGGCGCGGTAGCGCAGCGCCACCTCGTCCGGTGGCAGTTCGGGGAGGGCTGCGGTCAGCGCCCGCAGGTAGCGGCCCTCGACGGGGCTGACCTCGTCGGCGAAGAGCCGGCGGACCCGGGGGTCGGGCTCGCAGTCGACGCGGCCGACGAGCCCGTGCGACGCGCGGACCGTGTGGGCCGTGCCGGTGGACCAGGCTGGCGCCGGTCTCGACGAGGGCGCGCACCAGGTACGACGCCGGGCGTCGCGCCGGCGGGCCGTCAACTCGTTGAGGCGGCGGTCGCGTTCGGCTTCTCGCCGCTCGCCCCGCCCGTCGCCCAGCGGTACGGGATGCGCGTGGTGGTCGGCGGCGGCATGGCGGTGATCGGGGTGGGTCTCGGCCTCATGGGCGTCCTCGCCGACGGCGCGAGCTCCTGGCCGGTGCTCGGCAGCACCGCGCTCCTCGGCGCCAGCATCGCCTTCGCCGCCACCCGGCCACGGACACCATCGTGGCGGCCCTGCCGCGCGGCAAGCAGGGCGTCGCCTCCGCGCTCAACGACCTGACCCGCGAGCTCGGCGGCGTGCTCGGCATCGCGGCCCTGGGCAGCGCCTTCAACACGGTCTACCGCGCGGAGATCGAGGACGCCACGAGCGACGAGGCGCCGCGCGACTCGCTGGCCGCCGCCCTCGCCACCGCCGAGCAGCTCGGCGGCCCGGCCGGCGAGCGGCTGGCGGGGGCGGCCCGCGACGCCTTCGCCTCCGGAATGCTCGGCGCCCTGCTGGTCGGCGAGGCGGTGGTGGTCGTCGGCGGCCTCGCCGCCGCGTTCCTGCTGCCCGGGCGGAGCGCGGGCGCCCCGAACTGATGTCCATTTCCGGCAGCTTGGTCCCCGTTCGCCCACAGCCGGGTAACAGCGGTGGAGCCGGGCGTCGACAAGGGGTAATCGGTGGCGCATGAGTGAGAACACGCCTCTGGTGCCCCGGCCGTTGCGAGAGCTCGCCGAGGGGGCTCGGTCGGTGATGACGGCGCGGGAGCTGCGGCGGCACGGGGTGCCGGTGGCGGCCGCGCACGAGCGGTGCCGTCCCGGGGGGCCGTGGCAGATGCCGCTGCCCGGCGTCTTCCTGCTGCACGCGGGGCCGCCGAGCGGCGATGAGATGCTGCGGGCGGTGCTGGGCTACATCGGGGGCCGGGACGGCGAGGCGGTGGTGACGGGGCTCGCGGGGCTGGCGCTGCACGGGTTCAACGGGGCGCCGTCGCTTGGCGAGTTGGACCGGATGGACGTGCTGGTGCCCAGGACGCGGCGGCTGCGGTCCGCCGGGCTCGCTCGTCTGGTGCGGACCGAGGTGCTGCCCATGGCCGTGGAGTTGGCCGGTTTTCCGGTGGCGCCTGTGGAGCGGGCGCTGGCCGACGCGGTGGGACGGATCTCGGACGCGACGACGGCGCGGCGGCTGTTGACCGAGGCGGTGCGGGGTGGGCACTGCGAGGCGTCGGCGGTGCTGCGGGAGTTGGCCAGGGCCCGGCTGCTCGGCCGGCCGCAGGTGGCGGGCGCGGTGCGGACGCTGCTGGCCGAGGGGCGGTCGGTCTCCGAGGAACGGCTGCTGGACGCCGTGCGGTTGGGCCGGCTGCCGGATCCCTGCTGGAACGTGGGGCTCTGGCTGCCGGACGGCCCCTTCCTCGGCGCGGTGGACGCCTACTGGCCGGCGCAGGGGGTCGCGGTGGAGATCGACGACCGGAGCGGGAGCGGCGACGAGGAGTGGCGCGGGACGCTGGCCGCGATCGGCGTGCGCCTCGTGCGCGTCACGCCGCAGCGGCTGCGCGAGTGCCCGCTCGGCGAGGCGGCCAGGGTGCGGGCGACGCTGCGCGAGGCGGCGGCCGGACCGCCGGCGAACTATCTGGTGGTGCTGCCCCGTTGAGCGGCGCGGGAAACCCGAGCCCCCGGTTTTACCGCGGTAAATACGAGTAACCCAAATGTTACCGATAGGAATGGGACAACGTCGGCCACAAGTGACGCCAGGATTCCGGTACTTCCGTAGGATGACCCGTCATCCTGATCAGGTAGCGACCGACCAAGGATGTCCATGTCACTGAGATCACGTCACAGACCGTTGTCCCGCGTCACCCTGGCCGCCGGTCTGGTGGCCTCGCTCGGTCTTGCCGGCATCACCCCGGCGCTGGCCGCCGACGACGTTCCCCCGCCCGTCACCGACAAGCCCATCGGCGAGAAGTTCTCCACCCAGGACGCCGCCCTGCTCGCCGAGGCCAAGGCGGGCGACGAGCCGTTCGTCACCATGATGATCGCCGCCGAGCCCGGCGCCACCGAGGAGGTCGCCGAGACCGTCGGCGACGTGCCAGGCGCCTCCGTCGGCTTCACCGAGGACGAGATCGGCTACGTGCGTGTCACCGTGCGCACCGGCCGGGCCGACCAGGCCATCGAGGAGGCCATCGGCCTCGACGCCGTCCACGCCATCGACCTCAACGACGAGATCCCCGTACCCGATCCGCTGCCCGAGACCGGCTCAGGACACGGTTCGGGCAACGCCGGGCGTTCCTACCCCGCGCCCGACGCCGAGACCCCGGCCGTCAACCCCTACCAGCCGGCCCACGAGACCGGCGCCGTCGACTTCGTCGACGACCACCCCCGCTGGGACGGCCGCGGCATCACCATCGGCGTCCTGGACACCGGCGTCGACCTCGCCCACCCGGCGCTCCAGGAGACCACCACCGGCGAGCCGAAGATCACCGACTGGGTCACCGCCACCGACCCGATCATCGACGGCGACGGCTCCTGGCGCGCGATGGTCACCGCCGTCTCCGGCTCCTCCTTCGTCTACTCGGGCCGCCAGTACACGGCGCCCGAGGGCGAGTACCTGATCAACGCCTTCCGCGAGTCCGTCGCCGTCGGCGAGATCGGCCGCGACGTCAACCGCGACGGCGACACCACCGACAGCTGGGCCGTCCTCTACGACCCGGAGGCCGGCACCGTCCGCGTCGACCTCGACAACGACGGCGACTTCGCCGACGAGGACGAGCTGCGGCCGTACGGCGACAGCGGCCAGGTCGGCTACTTCGGCACCGACGACCCCGACACCGAGATCGCCGAGGCCATCCCGTTCGTCGTGGAGATCCGCGAGGACGTGCCGATGGACCCCTACGGCGGCGACTGGGTCGGGCAGACCGCCGACTTCGTCAACATCGGCATCGTCTCCGGCCGCCACGGCACCCACGTGGCCGGTATCACCGCCGCGAACGGCCTGTTCGGCGGCGAGATGAACGGGGCGGCACCCGGCGCCCAGGTCGTCTCCTCGCGCGCCTGCGTGTTCGGCGGCGGCTGCACCTACA
Source organism: Streptomyces sp. 8K308 (assembly GCF_004348315.1). Lineage (GTDB taxonomy): Bacteria > Actinomycetota > Actinomycetes > Streptomycetales > Streptomycetaceae > Streptomyces. The sequence goes on from NZ_SMKC01000218.1 coordinate 10,004, forward strand.
CCGCCATGTTCGAGGGCATGATCGACCTCGTCGTCAACCGCGACGTCGACGTCGTCAACGTCTCCATCGGCGGCCTGCCGGCGCTCAACGACGGCAACAACGCCCGCGCCAGGCTCTACAACGAGCTGATCACCACCTACGACGTCCAGCTGTTCATCTCCGCCGGCAACGACGGCCCGGGCACCAACACCGTCGGCGACCCGTCCGTCGCCGACCTGGTGGTGAGCGTCGGCGCCGGCATCTCCCGGGAGACCTGGGCCGCCAACTACGGCTCGGGCGTGCGGACCTCGTACGACATGCTGCCGTTCTCCTCGGCCGGGCCGCGCGACGACGGCGGCTTCAAGCCCACCCTGGTCGCCCCCGGCGCCTCGATCAACACCATCCCGACCTGGCAGGCCGGCAGCCCCGTCGCCGAGGCCGGCTACGCGCTGCCGCCCGGCTACGGCATGCTCCAGGGCACCTCGATGTCCTCGCCGCAGGCCGCCGGCGCCGCCGCGCTGCTGCTCTCCGCCGCCGCCCAACGGAACATCGACCTTTCCCCCGCCGACCTGCGCACCGCGCTGACCAGCTCGGCCGACTCGATCCGCGGCGTGCAGGCGCACGAGCAGGGCGCGGGCCTTGTCGACGTCCCGGCCGCCTGGCGGCTGATCACCCGCGGCGCCACCGCCCACGAGTACACCGTGCGGGCCCCCGTCGACCACACCCTGGCCGAGCACCTGGCCACCCCCGGCCAGGGCACCGGCGTCTACGACCGGGAGAGCGCTCCGGCCGTGGGCGAGACCGAGGAGTACGAGGTCACCATCGTCCGCACCACGGGCCCCGACCGGTCGGTGCGGCACGACCTGGCCCTGACCAACAACCACGACGACACCTTCCGGCTCCTCGGGTCGTCCAGCGTCGCGCTGCCGCTGAACGAGCCGGTGACCGTCACCCTGCGGGCCAGGCCGCGGTCCTCCGGCGCGCACAGCGCCATCCTCACCGTCAACGACCGCGCCACCCAGGGCGTCGACCAGCACATCCTCGCCACCGTCATCGTGCCCCAGGAACTCGGCACGCCCGACTACGCGTTGACCGAGTCAGGCACCGCCACCCGCAACGCGTCGACCTCCTACTTCGTCACCGTGCCCGAGGGCACTAGGACGCTGGAGGTCGCCATGTCGGGCCTCGCCGAGGGCAGCCAGACCCGGTGGATCGCCATCACCCCCGAGGGCGTCCCCGCGGACGACTCGTCCACGGTCAACTGCTACCCCAACTACGACAACCCGGCGAACACCTGCCGGCCCGACCTGCGCTCCTACGACGACCCGAGCCCGGGCGTCTGGGAGTTCGAGGTCGAGTCGCGGCGCACCTCGCCGCTGCTGAGCAACCCCTACACGCTCACCGCCACCGCGCTCGGCACCACCTTCGAGCCGGAGACGGTGACCGTCGAGGAGGCCACGGTCGGCACCCCGGTGCCCGTCACCTGGGAGGCCACCAACGAGTTCGCCCCGCTCCAGGGCTCGTTGGCGGCCGGCGAACTGGGCTCCGCGTTCAGCGACACGCCGACCATCGCCCCGGGCGAGTACCTCACCAACGAGGTCGAACTCGGCAACGGCGTCTCGGAGTTCGAGGTCACCATCGGCTCGGCCGCCGACCCGGGCGCCGACCTCGACCTGTACGTGTACCGGGACGGCGAGCTCGTGGGCCAGTCCACCAGCTCCTCGGCCGAGGAGCTGGTCAGGCTGACCGACCCGGCCGCCGGCAGCTACACCATCGAGGTGCACGGCTACGCCGTCCCGTCCGGCTCCACCACCTTCGCCTACCGGGACGCCTACCTCAGTGCCGGGCTCGGCACGGTGGCCGTCGACACCGACCGCGTGATCGAGCTGGCCAACGGCGCGTCGACCGACGTCGCCGCCGAGGTCACCGTCGCCGAGGCGGCGGCGGACGCCGGCGAGGGCCGCCAGGTCTTCGGCGAGGTCCAGCTGCGCAACGCGGCCGGCACCGTCACCGGCACCGGGCACGTGTCCATCGAGCGGGTCACCGCGCCGTAGCCCTCGGGGGCCCCAGTCGACGAACCGTGGTCGATCAACCGGGGCGGGCGCGCGGCCGATGGTCGCG
>NZ_SMKC01000219.1 GCF_004348315.1 Streptomyces sp. 8K308
CCCCCCGGCGGGGCCCCGCAGCCGGGATGCTCAACGGCCCCTCCCGCTTGGCGGGAGGGGCCGTTCGCTGTTCCCCCATTAGGTGAGAGCCGCGAGGCCGTCGCCCCACGGGAACGCTGCGGCGTCGCCTTGCTTCGGCGGGTGCGGCTCGCCGGCTCCGAAGACGACGCGAACGCCCTGTTCGCGCAGCGTCTCCACTGCCCGGTCGACCGCTGGCTGCGCGCCGAGGGCGGTGGACCAGAACGGCATCGCGGCCACCGGCACGCCGAGGTGTACGCCCTCGGCGGGAAGGCCGATGGCAACGGTGTCGGTGATGCCTGCGGCCCACTTGCAGGCGCTCGTGGTGGTCAGCGGCGCCACCAGCATCGCCGCCGCCTTCGGCAACGCATCCTTCTCCCAGGGCAGCTTGTACTGCGAGCGCACCGGGTGGCCACTCAGCTCGGTGAGGTCGGCGAGACGCGGCTCCCACCAACGGGCTGCGGAGGGTGTGAGGATCAGGCACACGTCCCAGCCGGCAGCCTGCGCCTGCTGAACTCCTTGGTCGAGGTGCTGCGCGGGGCCGGCCGCGCAGGCGATGAGGTACAGCACCTTGGTCATGCGCGGAGTCCACAGCGCTCGGCAAGCGTGCGCAACTCCAGTGAGGGGAAGGAACGGGCAGCAGCAGGTCTTGGACGACCGCCACCACGGCCGGGCCCCGTACTTCCTCGGGAGCCAGTCGCTCAGCCTCGATGAGGGCGGCAGTAGCTTCGTCGCGCTGACGTGTCAAGGCCAAAGCGCGTGCAGTGGTGACGAGGTGACGGGCTCGACGTTCCCGGCCGAGGGACGCGAGGGCGGTGGGTGTGACGCGGCGCCCGGCATCGACCGCTGCCCAGGCGTCGTCGAGGCGCAGCAGGACATCGACCTCATGCAGCTGCACGTTGGTGGTGCCGAAGCTGGTGAAGTCGGCGCCGTCCCCGCCTTGCTGCTCGGCGACTTCGGCCGCTGCGCCGAGGCGGTCGTCGGCGGTGGAGACGGCCGCCGGGCTGCGGCCACTGCCTGTGGCGCCGATGGCCGCCACGAGGTACAGCATGCCGAGGGTGGACAGCCCGGGGGTGCCGGCCCGTTCGAGGTCGGAGCGCAGCGCGTTGGCCCGGGCGGTGGCGTACTCGGTAGCGGCGCTGTGCCGTTTCTGGTGGATCAGGCCGCGCGCTACGCGCCTGGCCGAGGCGCCGACGGCCACCGGGTCGCCGGAGGCTTCGGCAGCGGCCAGCGCACGGTCGGCGGCCAGCACTCCGGGCGTGCACGAGGTGGAGCTGTACTTGAAGAGGAGGCTGGCCGCGAGTTGGTGGGCGCGCGACAGCAGCACGGCGCCGTCGCTGCTGTCGGCGGCTGCACGGTGGGCGTCGGCGAGGAGTCCGGGCAGGTCGCGCGCGGTGGCGATGTAGTGGCAGGAGGCCCAGGCGTGGCAGCAGAAGTCGAGCCGCTTCCGGAGCGCTGGCAGGTGCGTCGGCTCACCGGTCGGCGCGGGCGCGGGGAGGCGGTGCAGCGCGTCGGTGAGGGCGACTACCTCGGCGGGCAGAGGCGTCTGCGCCGGGGTGGGGGTTGGATCGGTCACGAGCTGTTCCAGGGGGATGCGTAGGACGTCGGCTGCCCGCTGGAGCAGGGACAGCCTCGGGTCGGATTGCCGTTGGCCGCCTTCCAGGTCTTGGACCCAGCGCCGGGATTGACCCATGAGGCGCCCGAAGTCTCCTTGCGTGAGGCCTCGGTGCTCGCGCCAGTAGGCGATGCGACGGCCGACTCTGTGCTCAGTGTCTATGTGTCCCCCTGTGCACGAGGCACGCGAACTGCGTGCTCACGATCTGTTGTACCCCTCATACGGTCCGGTTGGCAGCACGACCGAGGAGCCGACCATGGACGTGATTTTCCCACCCGCTGAGCCGCCGTCCGAGGCCGTCACGCTCGTCACGGGCCTGGAAGGTCCCGTCAACGCGATAAGCCCCGTGACGTGCGGCTACTGCCACCTCCGTATCGTCGCGGACGACGACCACGCCGCCAACTGCCCCTGGCACCCCGGGAAGGCGCCCGCGCGGTGACCACCAGGTGACGCGCACGTGGTGGGTCGATCACCCGCTTCTGGGCGAGTTGGTGACGGACCCGTCGACCGGCCGTGTCGGTCGCATGGACGGGGCTCTCCAGCACATCGACCGTGAGACGGATCGGGTCGAGTACGTCGAGGCGCACATGCGGCCGGTGGACGGCAGCGGCCGGGAGTGGACGGCGAGCGCGGACGACCTGGTGGTGCTGGCCGATGGTTCGTGACTGCCCTCGTCACCGCCGGCCGCGCCGCCAGCTGGCCGACATCGCGCTGCCGGTGATGGTCGCGTGGGTAGCCGGCTGGCTGTCGGCCATGGCGGCACTGGTGTGGCTCCGATGACCGCGCTTGGCGTCGTGCTGGCGCTCGCGGTGGCGTGGCTGCTGCTGTCGACGACCGCGCTGGTTGCTGCGGGCTGCGCTTGGTCGGCCGGCCTGAGCGGCGTGGAGCCGCCCTAGAGACCGCCCGGCGGGAACGCAACCACCCCCTCGCTGCCCGCCGGGTCTGCCCGCCTCCGGCCACCCCTGTCGTCACCCGGGGGCGAGCACCTCCCCGCCCCCGTGCCGGCCTGCTTGGTGAGCCGGGCCGGCACGGGGCTCCCCGTCCACACCGAAGGAAGGACGAACCGTGAGCACTCCCCCTCCGCCTGGGATGCGCTGCATCTCGGCACTCGGCCTCACGCTGCCGGGCGTCGCGCACCACTTCGCCGAGGACGACGACGGCCACCGGTCCCTCGCCATGGCCCACCCGGACGGGTCCTGGGCCAGGGCCGAAGCACTCGGCCTTGGGAAGCCGGTCGTGCTCCAGGGCGGTCCCCGCGCGCTGTTCGACACGCTGGAGGCCCTCCGCACCTATCAGCTCGAGACGGGTGAGCTGCCGGTCCGCGGCGCCCGCGTGCTGATCGAGCCGGACGGCACCACCCGGTTCGCCCACGGCGACTGGCGCGCCACGCTCGCCCCGGAAGGCGGTGCCTAGCCGTGCCGATCAGGGAGCGGTGGGCCGCCTGGCATAAGGCAGGCCGGAGGCACGTCGAGCGCGTCGGCCAGGTCGAGGAGCGTGTCGAGGCCGGCGTTCGTGAGGCCGCTCTCCAGGCGGTTCACGGTCTTGATGTCGATGCCGGCCCGCTCGGCGAGGCCGTGCTGGCTCAGGTTCCGCCAGAGCCGCGCTGCGCGCAGGCGCTCGCCGACGGCGAGTCGGCGCTGAAGGACGCGGTCGGGCGGGAGGAGCACCCGCCCTACGTCATCGGAGCAAGATCAACCCGGTCTGTACCGTTGACGGTACAGTTTCGATCAAGGGAAATGGGGCAGGTGTCCTATCTACTGACAATCCGTTCTGTACACTTCTCGATCGGCAATCGTCGTAACGCGCGTAGCGCGACCGCCCCCCGCAGGCGTGCCGGGCCACCGACAGGGAGGCACCCCCATCCGGTCCCGGTACTAGCGGCCCCCCTCGCCGAGGGGGGCCGTGCCGTTCCTGGAGCCCTCCGACCAGGGCGAACGCCATGATCATTTGGGAGAGATTCGGGAGACGCGGCGCGTAAGGCGCAGGTATCACAGCAGTACCCCAGAGGTGCGTCACAGGTCTGCAACCCCGAGCGCCGCAAGCCGGAAACACCTGTGGCCTGCGGCTTCTGGCGAGAAGCCACAGGCCACACGGGTGGGTGCAGACGGGTTCGAACCGCCGACATCCGCCTTGTAAGGGCGGCGCTCTACCGCTGAGCTATGCACCCGGGGAATGAGGCAACAGCCTACATGCCCGACGCCGTCCGGCCGCAAAGGGCGGCTTACGGGGGTCAGCCCCACCCCTGAGCCGGTGGGTCGCCGGATTCCGGGGTGGGGGGCGGGACTTCTAGCGTCGGGACGGTCAGCGGGTTCGAGGGAGAGAAGAGAAGCGATCATGAGTCGACGTCCCGTGGTCCGTGCCGCGTTGGCGGCCGGGGTGGTCCTGGCGAGCGGAGCCGTCCTGAGCGGGTGCCTGGTGGAGGAGACGCACGACGGCTCGCCCGAGGAGCGGTCGTTCGCGCTGGCCGGTGACCGGTTGACCGTGGACACCGACAACAGCCAAATCATGCTGGTGCCTGACGGGTCGTTGGCCGGCGAGACGGTCGTGACCAGGACGTTCGAGGCGCGGCGGGTGACGGGGACCACCAGCGTCGAGTGGTCGATGGCGGACGACACGCTCCGGCTGCGCGTCGTCTGCCAGGGCATCGTCGTGGAGTGCGACGCCCGCCACGAGATACGGGTGCCGTCGGGGGTGGCCGTCATCCTCGACGGGCGGAACGGCGGCGTGGAGGCCAGTGGCTTCGACACGGCCCTCGACCTCACCACCCGCAACGGCGGGATCACCGTGCGGGACGCGTCGGCGCCGCTCGCTCTCGACACCAGGAACGGTCGCATCACCGTGGAGAACGCCTCGGCACCGCTCTCCCTGGAGACCAGGAACGGCCGGATCACCGCCACCGGCCCCACATCGTCCGAGATCGTCGCGCGGACCCACAACGGCGGGATGTCGCTGACCCTGGACGCCGCTCCCGAGCGGGTCGAGACCTCATCGGACAACGGCGGCACGACCGTCGAGGTCCCGGACGACGGCACCGCGTACCGGGTGACGACCGAGAGCCACAACGGGGACGTGGACGTCGACGTGGCGCGGGACGACGCCGCGCCCGCCGTCATCGAGGCCCGCAGCGACAACGGGGGGATCACCCTGCGCACCACCTCCCGCTGACGCCACCCCCGGGTGGGAGAATGGGCCCACACGGATCGGCCGGTCGGCGGCGGGGAGAGGGAGACGTGAGGGCGAGGCGTTCCAGGAGACGACGTGGGCTGTCCTTGACCCTGCCCCTGCTGCTTCTGGCGGCGCTGCCGGCCGCCTTCTCCGGGAGCGGCGGCGCCAGGCCCTGGTGGCGGGGTCGGGTGGAGAACCTGCGCGCGGCGGCCCAGGAGGCCAAGGACGGGGCGGCCGCCGCCTTCTACGAACTCGACATGGCCCAGCGCGACCTGGAGATCGCGTTGGAGACCATCTCCGCCGCCGACGACTCGCCGGCGGCGGCCAGGGCTGCCGCCGAGTTCTCCGCGTTCGGCGAGCGCATCGACCAGGTCAGCCACCACTACATCGCCGCCGTCGACGCCCACGACCTGGACGCCGAGGGCCTCGACGCCGGCGCGGCCGACCGGGCGCGCGCCGCGCTGCTGATGGCGCAGAGCGAGCTGCAGAAGGTGAAGGCGGACCTCGACGCCTTCGCGGCCCGGATCGCGCCGCTCCAAGAGCGCGCCGCCTCGCAGCTGGCGCAGGTGACGCCGGCAGTGGAACGCGCCAGGGAGGCGCTGCGCGCCGCGACCGCCGCACTGGACGAGGCGCGCGCCGCCGGCTTCGGCGCCGAGGACCTCGCCGCTTCGCTGGCCGCGCTCGCGCCCGAGCTGCGGCTGCTCAACGAGGGCGCCGGCCGGCACGGCGTCAAGCCCACGATCCGCCGCGCCGAGGAGGTGCGCCGGCGGGCCGGCGCCATCGCCGCCGAGGCGGCCAGGCTGCCACGGCTCGCCGCCGAGCTCGACCGGCGGCTGGCCTCGCTGCGCACCCGCGCCGAGGCCATCACCACCAGGGCGGGCAAGGTGGAGCCGGTGCTGAGCGAGCTGCGCCGCCGGTTCACCGTCGCCTGCTGGCAGGACCTGCAGCGGGTGCCCGCGCAGGCCGCCGACGCCGTGTGCCGGGCCGAGGAGATGTTGACCGAGGCACGCCGGGCCCGCGACGAGCAGCGGTTCGCGGACGCCACGGCCACGCTGACCGGCGTGCAGGAGCTGCTCGGCCGCACCGACGAGGCGGTGTCGGAGCCCGGTGAGCGGCTGCGCCGTCTTGACGAGGTGTCGTTCGACCCGAAGCGGGAGATCGAGCGGACCAGGTTCGTGATCAGGGACGCGCAGCGGCTCGCGATGGCGGGCCGGTCGATCCCCGAGCCCCGACACGCCCGTCCCCTGGACGCCGCCGTCGAGCGTCTCGACCGGGCCGTCGCCGAGTTGGAGGGCGGCGGGCGTCACCCCGACTACTGGCGGTTCCTGACCGAGACGGAGGCCGTGCGGTCGGCGGTGGCCGCCGTGGTCGAGGAGATACGGGCCGGCCGCTAACGGCGGGGTTGAGCGCGTCTCCCGGGGGTACCCGGCGCGTCCGTGGTCTCACGAGCGCATCCGGGAGGTCGACGATGCGGAGCCCACTCGACACACGCGGCGAGCCGCGGCTGCCCCACGGCGGACCACGCTCGCTGCTGAAGCAGGCCGTCCTCGACGAGCGGCAGCCCGCCCATCGCCGGTTGAACATGGTCTACCGGGTGGGCGCCGGGCTGATGGGCATCGGGTTCGTGGTCTTCGGCTTCTTCGGCCTGTTCTCCTCCATTGGCCTCTTCGCCACCGGCAACAACGCCGTGTTCGGCCTGAACAGCAACGGCGCGCTGAGCTGGCTGTCGATCGCGGTGGGGCTGCTGCTGTTCGTCGGCATGCTGAAGGGGGGCCACTTCGCCTCCACCCTCAACCTGGTGCTCGGCGTGCTGTTCGTGCTCAGCGGCTTCGTGAACCTGGCGATCCTGCGGACCGACCTCAACTTCCTGAACTTCCGCATCCAGAACGTGATCTTCAGCTTCGTGGTCGGCCTGGTGCTGTTGGCGTTCGGCACCTACGGGCGGTTCGCCGGCCGGCTGCCGCACGACAACCCGTACTGGGGGGCGCGGCACCCCCGGACCGCCAGGACCTTGAGCGCGCGGGAGCGCGAGGTGGAGCGCCGCCGCCTCGAGCTCAACGACGCCCTGGTGCGGGAGCGCGAGCTCAGGGAGCGGGCGGAGGAGGAGAGACGGCGCCGGGCCGCCTAGGCCCTGACGTCGGCGAGGAGGGCCCGCAGGATCTCCTCGCCGCCGCGCACGCCGGTCTCGGCCAGGGCCGTCACGCGCGGCGCCGACCAGCCGGCGGCGGCCAGCTCGCCGTGCCCGGGGCGCCAGCCGTGGTCGGCGGCCAGCAGCAGGTCCGCGTCGAGCAGCGAGTCGCCGGCGGACAGCACCCGGCCGGCCCCGGTGCGGCGCGCCACCTCGGCAACCGCCGCCGACTTGGTCAGCGGGCGCGGCACCGCGTACAGCTTGCGGCCCTGGAGCGAGACGGCCCAGCCGCGCGGCTCGGCCCACTCGGCGAGGTCCTTGGCCCAGGTCTCGGGCAGCAGCGCCCGGTCCACCACCAGGTAGGTGAACAGCGACTCGGCGTCCCGCTCCTTCAGCAGCCACGCCGGGTCGGCCGAGCGCCGCAGGTGGTCCCTGACCTCGGCGAGCGCGGCGCAGTCGGCGGCCAGCGCGCGCCGCACGGCGGCGTGCCAGTCCTGGTCGGTGACGCCGTCGACCAGCAGGTGGCCGCCGTTGGCGCAGATCGCGTAACGGGGCGGCGGGCCCGGGAGGTTGACCCGCCGGTACTGCTCGCGGGTGCGGGTCGTGGTGGGCACGAAGACCACGCCTGGCTCGGCTGCCAGCTCGGCGAGCAGCCAGGACGCCGTCTCGGTGAGGAACGACTGCGGCCGCGCCTGGTAGGTCTCCACGCACAGCAGCCGGGGCGCCTCGTGGTCCGGCATGTCGAGGGCGAGGGCGGCGGCCGAGTAGATCAGGGTGCGGTCCAGGTCGCTCGCGACGACAGTGGTCGTGGCCCCCGTCGTGGTCGTCGTGGGGGTCGTCGTGCGGGTCATCGCGCGGCCTTCCCGTCGGCGCCGGTGGCGCCCCTGGTGTAGCGGGGGTGGATGAGACCCACGCAACTGTAGGGCAGGTCGTCGGTCTCCTCGACCGGCACCCCGCGCTGCTCGGCGAGCAGCCTGATGTGGTCGAGGTCGGCGCCCGCGCCGCGCCTGGCCAGGATCCGCCAGGGCACGCGGCGCAGCAGCACCCGGGTGGTCTCGCCGACGCCGGGCTTGACGAGGTTGACGTCGCCGATGTCGTACTCCTCGCTGATCCGCTCCACGGCCCGCCAGCCGGCCCAGTCGGGGGTGCGGTCGGCGGCCAGCAGGGCGGCGGTGTCGGCGGCCACACCGGCGGCGAGCGCGGGGTCGGCGAAGTGGGCGGCGACGGCGTCGAGGAAGTGTCCTGAGAGGTCGGCCCCGGCCAGCTCGCGGTAGTGCTTGGCGCCGTGGAAGTCGTCGGGCCCGACGAGGTCGGCGCGGAGCACGGTCCGCGACACGAGGCCGGAGACGGTGGAGTTGAGGCAGGCCGAGGGGATCAGGAAGTCCTCCCTGGTGCCGTAGGTGGTGACGCAGCCGCCGGGATCGGCCAGCACCGCGAGCTCGGGCGAGAAGCCGCCGAACGGGGCGACGGCGGCGGCGAGTTCGCGGGTGATGGCGCCCTTGCCCGTCCAGCCGTCGACGAAGACGACGTCGGCCGGGTCGTGGTGGGCGGCGAGCCAGCGCAGCGCGGTGGCGTCGATGCCCTGGCCGCGCACGATGGAGATCGCGTAGTGCGGCAGGTCGACACCGTGCGCCAGCCGGGCCCAGCGGCGCATCAGGATGCCGACGGGGGTGCCGGCGCGGGCCAGCGAGACCAGCACCGGCGGCCGCCCTGGCCGGCCGCGCTCCGCGAGCACCGCCTCGGTGACGGTGCCCACGGCGCGCGCCACCCGGTGGGCGGAGGTGGCGAGCGCGGCGTGGAAGAGCCGCTGGTACTCGGGGCTCGGCTGGTACTCGACGGGCAGCGACTCGGCGTAGTGGGCGCCGCCCGACTGGATGGCCTCCTCACGCTCCTCGGCCGGGGCCTCAAGGGTGACGTCGGAGAGGTCCTGGAGCAGCCAGCCGACCTCGTCGGCCGCGTAGGAGCCGAACGCGGGGCCGCGCAGCGGTTCCGCGAGGCGGCGGTCGGGCACGACGGCGAGCAGCGGGCACGGGGTGTGTGCGGCGAGCGCGGCCAGCAGGCCGCCGGGCGCGTGCAGCGCATCGGTGTCGCCCGCGACGTCGGTGACCAGCAGGATCGCGTCCCAGGCGCGGCCGGCGACGTTGTAGGCGTAGCGCGGTCCTGGACCGTCGGCCGGGTCGTCGTGGGAGGGGAAGGTGAGCCGGCTGCGGATGGCGTAGCCGGGGTCGTCGACGGGCAGCACCGGGGAGCGGGTGGTGGTGGAGAACAGCACCTCGGGGCCGCCGTCGCCGAGCAGCTCGGCCGTGGCCTCGGCGAGCCGCAGCGGCACGTACATCAGCTCCTCGGTGCCGAGGACAAGCACCCGGCGGGCGCCGGCCGGCAGCGCGGCGGCTACCCGGGCGGCCAGCGCCGGGAGCGCGGCCTCCAGGCGCCGGCGGTGCTCGGGGGTGAAGCCGTGCCGGCCGCCGTCCGGCAGCCCGGCCGGCCAGTCGAGCTCGACCCGGGTCACGGACCCGGCCGGCGGCGCCTCGGCCACCGGGGCGGCCGAGGCCTCGAACTCGGCGACCAGCGCGGCGCCGCGCGCCAGCACGTCGGCGGGCAGCCACACCCGGCCGCCGGCCAGCGACACCACGTCGACGACGGCGCCGAGCTCGGCCGCGAACTTGGCGAGCGCCGCCCGGTCCGCCTCGGTGCGCATGTCGACGAGGGTGGCCACCACGTAGCGCTCGCGGGGCGCGTCACGGTGCAGCGCGGCGATGGTGTTGCGGACGGTGCGGCCGGTGGACAGCTCGTCGTCCACGAGCACCAGCGGCCCGGTGCCGGCGAGCAACCCCGGGTCGGCGGGCAGCAGCAGGTGCGAGGTGTGGTGGCTGTGCTCCTCCTCGAAGCCGCCGACCTGGGGGACGCCCGGCACGGGCCGGCGGGTGGAGTGCAGGCAGGCGGCGGCGCCGAGCCCGTCGGCGACGCTGTGGCCGAGGCCGGTGGCGGTCTCCGCGTAGCCGAGGACCACGGCCCGGTCCGCCCCGTCGGCGCCGAGCGCCTCGCGCACCCGGCGGCCGAGTTCGAGCCCGGTGCCGTGGACGGTGGCCGGGCGCTGCGGCACGTGCTTGCCGAGCACGGAGGAGACCAGCAGGTGGGAACGCTTCGGGTTGCGGCGCAGCGCGAGGCCGAGCAGCTCCCGGGTGCCCGTGCCCTCGAGGCGCACGCCGAGCCGCCGGGTGACCCACTCCCCCGCCCAGGTTCCGGTGTCGCTCATGCCGCCACCCCGATGCCGGCCGCCAGCAGGTCGACGAAGTCCACACCCTCCCTGGCGACGCCGAAGACCTCGGCGCGCCCCAGGGTGCGGGCCGCCCAGGCGCGGTGCGGCTTCACCTCGTTCATCTTGTTGGTGTAGGCGGAGCGCAGCACCCCGCCGCCCTCGGGTCCCGCACCCATGATGTCGACGGCGTCGCTGAACTCCTCGTGGGTGACCACGGACAGCGCGTGCACCGGCGCGACGTGCGAGGGGTGGATGCAGGTCTTGCCCAACAGGCCGTTGGCGCGGTCGAGTTCGATCTCCTGGAGCAGGCTGTCCATGTCGTGCTCGATCAGCCGGGCGCGCAGTTCCTCGGCGCGGCCGCTGAACGGGCTGTTGCGCAGCTGGGGTTTGAACATCCGCTCCTGTGCGCGGAAGTACTCCCAGACAGGACCCGTGACGGTGTAGCCGGTGCCGTCGGCACGGCCGAAGACGTTGACGACGTCGGCGATCACGGAGGCGACCAGGTGGACGTCGTAGGCCGTCATGTCGGGGCTGCGGCGCAGCCCGTAGGCGGAGCAGAAGTCGGTGACGCCGAGCCGCACGGCGGGTATTCGCTCACGGTACTTGTCGACGACGCGGGCCGCGGCGTGCAGGCCCTCGGCGCGGGTCTCCAGGTGCAGCAGCTCGGGCGACTCGAGCACCGGCATGGCCAGCAACCGGCGGCCGCACATGACCTCGGCGCCGGTCAGCGCCTCAAGGAAGGCGGGCCCCGAGGCAGCCGTGAACTTGGGCAGCACATAGCCGGTGAGCAGCCGGATCGCGGGGCCGAGGCGGTGGGTGAGATCGGTGATCTGCTCGGGGACGCGGACCCGGACGAACAGCAGCGGCAGGGCGTCCTCCGGCTCGGACAGCAGCTTCTGGAACTGCCGCACGAGGTTCTCCTCGGCACCTTCCACCTCGGCGTCGCTGATCGAGTCCTCCAGGCACAGCACCATGGACACGACGCCCGCGGCGGCCTGCTTGCGGACGTCGGCGGCCAGCCTGGGGCGGGTGGCCGGGCAGTAGAGCGTGGCGCCGAGGGCGACGCCCAACGTCCTGACGGGGGAGGCCGGCCCGAAATCGGCGGGCTCCCGGTGAAACAGCGCGCGACGTTGCGCAGGCGTGAGGTGCCTGTAATGCCGCATGGATCTCCCCGAATTCTGGCAGCGGTTCCGGCCGCCCCGCTGGCTTACCGGATCCCCTCGCAATCGTAAGGGCGTCATTGTTTCGTTGGTGTGGCGGAAGGCAGGATTCCTGCTATGACGCAGGCACTGGAGAGAGGGGCGACTATTCATCTGCCCGTCGCCTCATTGCGAGCCGTGTTGCGATGGAAACCCACCGGTACGTCGGGGACCCCTGATATCGATCTCTCGGTGCTGCTGCTCGGCCCAGGCGGGCGGGTGCGCACCGAGGGTGACTTCGTCTTCTACAACCAGCCACGGCATCCGACGGGCCTGGTGCGGCGGCTGCCGAAGCGGCGGGACTCGGCCGGCCTGCGGGATTCCGTCGAGGCCGACCTCGGCCGGCTCGACGCCGGGGTGGCACGGGTGGTGCTGGCCGCCTCCTCCGATGCCGGCGGCTTCCGCGCGGCGGAGAGCGGCCCCCGGCTGCTCCTCCAGGACGCGGCGGCGGCGCCGGGGTCGACGGCGGCGCTGGCACTCCTGCCGTTGGCTCCGCCGCCGGGGGAGACGGCGCTGGTCTGCGGTTTCTTCGGGCGGACGGCGTCGGGGTGGGAGTTCCACGCGGTGGGCAGGGGCTACGCGGGCGGTCTTGTCGAGCTGGCGGCGGACTTCGGCGTCGCGGCCGCGCGTCGGCCGGCGCCGCCCCAGCCGGACCCGGCCTTCACCCTCCCCCCACAGGGCC
>NZ_SMKC01000021.1 GCF_004348315.1 Streptomyces sp. 8K308
GCAGGGGGCGCGGGGTGCGGACGAGCGCCTGGTCACGCTCGTCACCGGCGACCGCGTCGTGCTGAACGACGCCGGGGAGGCCGCCGGCCTGGTCCGGGCGCCGGGGCGGGAGCGGATACCCGTGCAGTCGTGGTACTGGTTGAGGCCGCCGCTGTGCACCAGGGAGACCGTGAAGTCGTAGTAGCGGCCCTCGACCAGGTTGTGGCCGTCGTCCACGTCGTGGTCCATGCACCTGCCGTTGCCGCCGATGCTGAAGCTGTCCACGGTGTAGTTGTGGACGGTGTCGTAGACCTCGACCTCGACGGCCCAGCCGTCGGCCTCGATGTCGCAGATCTGCACGATGTCACCGAGGGCCTCGAACCGCAGGCGGCCGCCGGGGTCGGCGTCGTCGGTGTGCAGGGTGTGGTCCCAGTCGATGGCCTGGGCACTGGGGGTCGCCAGGACGGGCAGGGCGACGGCGGCGGCCAGGACGGCGCCGGCGCGCAGCACGGTTCTCTTGGTGGGCCTGCGGAGCTTGGGCATGGGTGCTCCCTGTTCGGCCACGGCCCGGACGCGCGCCGGCGAACCTGCCGGCGTGTCAACGGGGCCGTGGTGCAACGGACTTGTGGCGGGAGATTAGCGAGAGGTGTTCCCGGAGGTGAATGCCGTCTGACGTTTCTTGAGCATTTCCTGAGGTGTGGCTGCGTCGGGCGTGTGCTTTCGCGAGCGGTCGGGCCGTGACGGCGCCGACCGGCGAGGGGCCGGTGCCGGCGAGCCGTCAGGGCTCGTGCATACGTGGTATATACGCAGTATGCATCTGCTCTTCTCCCAACGATCACACCGGCCGTGGGCGAGCGCCGCGATCGCCTGCGCGGCCGTGACCGCGACCCTCGCCGCCGGTCCCGCCGCCTCCGGAGCCGCCGCCGAACCCGCGCCCGGCGCGTCGGCCGGGCAGGGGGCGCGGGGTGCGGACGAGCGCCTGGTCACGCTCGTCACCGGCGACCGCGTCGTGCTGAACGACGCCGGGGAGGCCGCCGGCCTGGTCCGGGCGCCGGGGCGGGAGCGGATACCCGTGCAGATCGTCAGGACGGCCGACTCGACCCTGGTGCTGCCGGCGGACGTGCGCCCGCTGCTCGCCGACGACGTCCTGGACCGGCGGCTGTTCGACGTCACCGCGCTCAGCGGCGCGGCGGACGGGCTCCGACTGCTCGTCGACCGCGAAGGGGAGGCGCGGGACGCCGCCGGCGCCGAGGCGCTGACCGTCGCGCCGGAACGGGCCGCCGCGGTGTGGCGGTCGTTGACCGACCCGACCGGCCGCGACGGGACGCTGGCCGCCGCGCCCGGTATCGCGTCGATCGCCCTGGACGCCCCCGCCGAGGACACCGCCGCCGGCCGGACCGACGGTGAGGAGCCGCTCGTCGAACTGACCGTCCGCGCCACTGACCGGGAGGGGAACCCGGCCGTGCCCTCGTCCACCCTGGTCGCCGACCTCGACCGGGGCGAGTTCCACGAGCTGGAGCCGAGCGACGACGGCACCACCCTCACCGGTCGCGTGCCGGCCGGCCGGTACTCGGTGGAGGCGACGCTCCTGGAGTGGGCCGACGACGGCACGACGCTGCTGGGCTCCGACTGGCTGGTCCGGCCCGACGTGACGGTCGCCGACGACACGACGGTCCGCCTCGACGCCGCCGACGCCCGGCCGGTGAACCTGACGGGCCCCGACGAGGACGCGACGCAGGAGTCCGTCATCCTGACCAACGAGTACGTGGCCGAGGACGGCGCCTTCGGCATGGCCGCCACCTGGCTCTACCCCGGCGCGCCCGAGGGCCACCGCACCGCGCAGCTCGGCGAGCTCGCCGACGGCTGGCGGATGTTCGCCACCGTGAGCACCTGGTGGGAGAACGGCGACCGCCGCTACCACCTGGTCGACCGCGACGAGGACGGCTTCTACACCGGCCTCGACCGGCACGTGCCGCTGCGTGGCCTGGCCAGGATCATCACCCGGCAGGGCGCCTGGGCCGAGGGCCGCCGCGGCGAGCTGTTCACCAGGTCGTCGTTGGTCGACTTCGCCACCGCGCAGGCGCGCGAACTGCCGCGCGTCACCGAGGTGTTCGTGCAGGCCGGCGCGGGCCGGTGGAGCCAGGAGCTGTGGCAGCTCGACGCCGGCGGCGACCAGGAGTCCTTCCACCGCTCCGAGCCCCGCGAGTACCGCGCCGGACACCGCTACCAGGAGTCCTTCAACACGGCCGTGTTCGGCCCCGCGCCGCACACCCGGGACGGCGGGATCCTCCGCACCGGCGACGTGATCCACGGCGGCACGAGCCCGTTCGGCGACGGCGCGGGCCACGCGGGGGGCAGCCTGGCCGAGGGCGCGCGCGTCACGCTGTACCGGAACGGCGAGGAGTACGCCGTCTGGGACGAGTCGGCCGACTGGTTCGAGTTCGCGGTGCCGGGCGACGAGGCCGCCTACGAACTGGTCGTCACCGCCGTCCGTCCGGGTGCGACGGCCGGCACGGAGGTCACCGCCTCCCACGCCTTCGAATCCGGCCCGGTCGGTGCGGACGAGACGGTCCGACTGCCGGCCGCCGCCGTCCGCTTCGCCCCCGCCCTCACGCCGGAGAACACCTCACCCGCCGGCCGGACCGTCCAGGTCCCGGTGGCCGTGCTGGGCGCCGCCGCGCCGGCCTCGCTCACCGTCGAGGTGTCCCACGACGGTGGCGCGACCTGGACCGGGGCCCGGGTCCGCGACGGCCGGATCCGGGTGACCAACCCGCCCGCGGGTGGCACGGTCTCCTTCCGGGCCGAGGTGACGGACGCGGACGGCAACACGACGGTGCAGACGCTGATCGACGCCTACCGGACGGCCTGACGCCGCGCGCCCGCGGCATACAGCAGGGGACGCGCAGCTGCCCCTCGGGCCTGCGCCACCAGCCGGGCGCCACCTCGGTCATACCCTCTCAGCGCGGCAGCACGTCCCAGTCCGTCTCCCACGGCCGGTCGACGTCGACGGTCAGGCCCGCCGCGCCGAGCACGTCGACGACGGTGTGCGTCCACTCGTGGCTGACGGTGGCGCCCTCCACCAGCGCGCCGCGCCGGGAGGGCGCGTACGTCCGCCGGCTGTCGAACGTCGTCGGCGGCCCGCCCGACAGGTAGTCGTGGCGGAGCGTCAGCGGCTCGGCGAGGCGGCGGACGCCGGGCCGGCCGAGGGAGTTCAGCAGCGGGTGGAACTCCATCACGTAGGCCAGGCCGCCGGGGGCCACCAGCGCGGCCACGACCTCGGCCCAGGCCCGAGGTCGGGCAGGAACATCAGGGAGCCGCGGCCGGTGTACACCAGGTCGAACGTCCGCCCGCCGAGCGCCGCCACCCCGTCGTACACGTCCGCCGCGACGAACTCGACGGCCACCCCAGCGGCCTCGGCGTTCCGCCGCGCCGCCGCGAGGCCGGCCTCGGAAAAGTCGAGACCGGTGACCCGCGCGGTGCCACGCTGGGCGAAGGCGATGGTCTCCACGCCGTTGTGGCACTGGAGGTGCAGCACCGACCGCCCGTCGAGGGGCCCGAAGTCCTCCCACTCCCTGGGGTGGAAGCGCGCGGCGGCGGGGCGGGCCGAGGGCTTAGGTCGCAAGACCGGTGGGGAGTCGATCCGGCGCCGGAACCGGGGCGGCGGGTCCTGGACATAGCGTTGCGGACATGAGTTCGTCGCTTGCATCTGATGTCGCCTCGGAGGGCGCCGGCCCGGCCGCCGGCCTCGACCTGGGGGCCTATCTCAACCGGATCGGCTGGTCGGGGCCGCGGGTGGCCGACGCCCGGACGTTGCGGTCCCTGCACCGCGCGCACGTGTCGGCGCTGCCGTTCGAGAACCTGGACGCCGTGGTCCTCGGGACCGCGCCGTCCCTGGCGCTGGCCGACCTTCAGGACAAGCTGGTCCTTCGGCGGCGGGGCGGCTACTGCTACGAGCACAACACCCTGTTCACCGCGGTCCTGAGGGCGTTCGGTTTCCGGGTGACGGGCCTCGCCGGTCGTGTGCGGGTCGGCGCCGCTGGCGCGGTCAGGCCGCGCACCCACATGACGCTGCTGGTCGGGGTGGCGGGCGAGCCTGAGCCTTACCTGGCGGACGTCGGGTTCGGGGCCGCCGGCGGTCTGTTGGAGGCGATCCCGCTGGTGGCCGGGCGGGAGTCGGTCGTCGCGCGGCGCCGCAACCGGCTGGTGCGCGAGCCGGACCCGGCCGGCCTCGAGGACCGGTGGGTGCTCCAGGGGTTCACCGACGGCGCCTGGCGGGACCAGTACGCGTTCAACCGGGAGCCGTTCGAACCGGCGGACTACGCCGTGATGAACTGGCACGTCGCCACCCACCCGCGGTCGCCGTTCCGTCGCTCCCTCCACCTCCAGCGCACGACCCCGCTCGGCGAGCACCGGGAGATCGCCGGCCGCGCCCTGACCGTCACCGCGCCCGACGGCTCCGTGATCGAGCGGCGGGAGCTGGCCGGCGATGCCGAACTCGTCGCGCTGCTGCGCTCCGACTTCGGCATCGACCCGCCCGATGGCACCCGCCTGACCGACTGACGGGCGCCGCCGCTCACCGGACGGCCGGTGACGACGCCCTGGGCGTCGGCCGCCGCCAGGCTCGTCGCCATAGTGAAGCCGCGCGACGCGGAGGGCAGGGCGGTGCGGTCGGTGCCGCTCCACTGGCGGAGGCGGGTGAACCGCGTCACGCCTCAGGCGGCGCGTCGGGCGGGGACCGACCGCCGCGGAGCCGGGCGTCCGTTTAGCCTGGGAGTCGGCCCGCCGTCACTTGTCTCCGCTGTCACCCGGTGACATCGTCGGGCTGACAGTGCCAGTGCCAGCCAGGGGGGTCGACGAGATGAGTCAGATGGATGTGCAGGGTCCCGCCGACATGAAGCCGCTGGGTTCCCGTGCGCCGAAGTTCGTGAAGCGCTCCCGCCCCCTCCACCTGGGCTGGCAGGTCGGCGTGTTCCTGGCCGGCCTCGTGGTCGTCGTGGTCGGCGTGATACTGCTGCCGCTGCCCGGCCCCGGCTGGCTGGTCATCTTCGCCGGCATGGCGATCTGGGCCACCGAGTTCGTCTGGGCCCAGCTGGTGTTGCGGTGGACCAAGCGCAAGGTCACGGAGGCCGCGCAGCGCGCCCTCGATCCCCGGGTGCGCCGCCGCAACCTCATCCTGACCTCGATCGCCGTCATCATCTGCGCCGTGCTGCTCTCGGTGTACGTGTGGCAGTTCGGCCTCGCCATGCCCTGGACCATCAGCGACTGAGCGCCTGGGGGTGGAGGGACTCCGCCGCCACCGTGGCGACGGTCTCGGCGACCAGCGCCAGGGCCGGCACGTCCAGCTTCCACTGCTGCCAGTACAGCGGCACGTCGAGCCGCCGCCCGGGCGCCAGCTCCGTGAGGGCGCCTGAGCGCAGCAGCGGCTCGGCCTGCGGCTCGGGGACCAGGCCCCAGCCGAGTCCGGCGGCCACCGCGTCGCGGAACCCCTCGGAGGTGGGCACGTGGTGGCGGAGCCGGCTCGCGCCCCGGCCGCCGGGCGTGAGGGACCGGACGAACCGGTCCTGCAGTTCGTCCCGCCGGTCGAAGACGATCAGTGGCGCCTCCGGCAGGCGGCGCTCCAGCGGCCCGGCCGACAGGTGGCGCGCCACGAACGGCGGGCTCGCCACCGGCAGATAGCGCGCCAGGCCGAGCGGCCGCACCGTGCAGCCGGCCACCGGCTCGACCGACGAGGTGACCGCGGCCATCACCTGCCCCTCGCGCAGCAGCCTCGCGGTGTGCGCCTCGTCCTCGCGGTGCAGCTCGAAGCAGACCGGCGGGTCGCGCGGCACCCGGGTCAGGGCCGGCAGGAACCAGGTGGCCAGGGAGTCCGCGTTCACGGCGATGGGTAGCCGGGCCGGATCGGACTCGGCCGCGATGCCCAGCTCCGTCCGCGCGTCCCGCTCGAGAACGGCCAACTGACGCGCGTACCGGACCACCACCTGCCCGGACTCCGTCGGCCTGACCGGCTTCGTGCGGGTGACAAGCACCCGCCCGACGCGCTGTTCCAGCGTCTTGACCCGCTGGCTGACCGCGGACGGCGTCACGTGCAGGGCCGCCGCCGCGGCGTCGAAGGTGCCCTCGTCGACGACGGCGAGCAGCGTACGGACCTGGTCGTAGGGCAGTTCGGCCATCACGAGAGCTAATGATAGGTAAGAAACATTAGCTGTACTGATGCTCCGGCGGTCCCTAGCGTCGGACCACATGACCAGCGGGTTCCTCCCGGCGGCCACCGCCGGATTCGCCACCGGCCTCTCCCTCATCGTCGCCATCGGCGCCCAGAACGCGTTCGTCCTGCGCCAGGGCGCGCGGGGCCAGGCCGTCCTGGCGGTGGTCGGCATCTGCGCCGCGTCCGACGCGATCCTGATCGCGCTCGGGGTGGCCGGCCTCGGCGCCGTGGTCACCGCGTGGCCCGCCGCGCTGACCGTGGTCGGCCTCGCCGGCGGCGGCTTCCTGATCGGCTACGGCGTGCTGGCCGCCCGCCGGGCCCTGCGCCCCGCCGCCGGACAGGCGCTGACGGCGAAGGGCGACCCGGTGGGCTCCGTCCGCACCGCGGTGCTCACCTGCCTGGCGCTGACCTGGCTCAACCCGCACGTCTACCTGGACACGGTGCTGCTGCTCGGCTCGGTCGCCGCCGACCGCGGCTCGTTGCGGTGGGTCTTCGGCCTCGGCGCGATGCTGGCCAGCCTGGCCTGGTTCGCCGGCCTCGGTTACGGCGCCCGGCTCCTCGGCGGCGTCCTGTCCCGCCCCGGCGCGTGGCGGGTGCTCGACGTCCTGGTCGCGGCCACCATGCTCACGATGGGCGTCCTGCTGCTGGCCCGCACGGTCTGAACGGACCGGCCGCCGGGCGGGCTCAGCTCCACGGGTCGGTGAACGACCGGCCGGGCACCGGCTTGGCGATGAGCGCCACCGCGACGAAGAAGTTGACCTGCCCGATCGCGAACATCAGCGTGGCGAGCGCCTTGGGCTCGTAGTGCTCGGCCGCCAGCGCGTACAACTCGTCGGAGACCCGCTCGCCGCCCGCCGGCGGCCAGAGCACGGCCTCCACCAGGGCCAGCGCGGCCCGCTCGGCGCTCGTGAAGTACGGCGAGTCCCACCAGGACGCCACCGAGGTGATCCGGTCCTCCGACTCCCCGAGCTTGCGGAGGAACCCCGTGTGCAGCACGGTCAGATAGGTACTGCCGACGATCTGACCGGCGCGCAGCTGGACCAGGCTGATCGTGGGGCGCGGCAGCGAGCCGTTGCCGACGACCCGGAACAGCGCCGCCGACACCTCGGCCAGCTCGGGCACGAGCTGGGCCGGGTCCTCGGGCATCCGCGGAACCATCGGGATCTCCGCCGTGATCGATGCCGTGACCGATGCCGTGCTCGAACGCGTTTCCATCGCCGCCTCCTCGGGGGCTCTCTCTTCGCTGTCACCCCACTGACGGATCGCGAGGGCGAGATGTGACGGACGGCGGACGGCCGTCGCTCCCGGGCTAGGGTGTGATCACGGTGAGCGGAGGAGAGCGGATCACCATCGGCGTCGATCCAGGACGAGCATGACTGACAGCCCGGGCGGCCCACGCCGTCGTGACCCCGACCGGCGGGAGCGGATCATCGCCGCCTGCCTGGACGTGATCGCCGAGGCCGGCGTCGCCGGCACCTCGCACCGCAGGGTGGCCGCCGCGGCGGACGTGCCGCTGGGGTCGATGACGTACCACTTCTCCGGGATGGACGAGCTGCTGCACGAGGCGTTCGCGCGCTTCGCCCGGTCGGTCAGCGACCGGTTCGAACGCCGGATGGCCGCGGCCGAGGACGTCGAGGCGGCCAGGCGCGCGGTCGTCGCGATCGTCACCGAGGAGGCGTTCGGCACCCGGCGCGACCTCGTCCTGACCCACGAGCTCTACACGCTCGCCGCCCGCGAACCGGCGTTCCGCAAGCTGACCAACGCGTGGATGGCCCGCAGCCGCGCCGCCCTGGAACGCCACTTCGACCCGACCACGGCCCGCCTGCTCGACGCCCTCATCGAGGGCCTCACGATCCACCGCGCCCTCGACACCGAGCCCCAGGACCCGGCCGTGGTCGTCGCCGCCGTCGAACGACTCACCTAGACCAGCGGCCGGCGCTCATGGGCGGGTGCCGGCGCCGAAGCCCGTCCAGCGCAGGTCGGGCGGCAGGTGGCCCATGTCGTTGTAGAGCAGCACCGTCGGCGGCCCGCCGTCGCGGTACTCGATGGCGGTCAGCGCCGTGTTCCCGCAGTTCAGGCCGAGCCAGCGGGCCGGCGGGGCGTCGAGGGCGTGCCGGACCAGCCAGGCCACCTGGTAGGCGTGGGTGACCAGGACCTCGTGGGTCTCGGACTCGGCGGGGCGCGCGAACCTGGTCGTGAGGGCGGCGGCCTGCCGCTCGCCGGCCGCGGCCTCCTCGGCGTCGTAGCCGTCGAAGAACGCCGCCCAGGCGGGAGGGGGTTCGGCCGGCACGTGCGGCACGTGGTCCACCAGTTCCGCCGCCTCCCGCACGGTGGCGCCCGGCAGGTGGGTGCCGATGATCCGCGCGCACCGCACCGCCCTGGGGAGGGGGGAGTGCCACACCGCGTCGATCGGCAGCGCGGCCAGGCGCCGCCCGACCAGCTCCGACTGGCGTGCCCCGACGTCGGTCAGTTCGCCCCACGGGTCGGCCGCGCCGTGCCGCAGCAGGTAGACGTGTCGAGTCGGCATCGCCGAGCTCCTTCCGATGTCGGTCACTCACGGGACGCCAGCGCGGCCTGGGCCGCCGCGAGGCGCTGGGACTCGTCGCGTTCCGAGCGGTCGCCCGAGACGTCGTCGGCCCAGCCGAGCAGCCGGCGGAGGTGGTCGCCGGCCGGGTCGGCGACGACCAGGGGACGGCCGAGGGCGACCTCGCCGCCGGTGCCGTCGATGGTGACGAGAGTGCCGTCGCGGAGGGTGCGACCGCCAGCCGTCACGGTGCCCCCGGCGACATCGACGACGAGGCCGGCGACGCCCACGACCGCCGGCTTGCCCATGGCCCGCGCGACGACCGCGGCGTGGCTGGCCGGCCCGCCGCGCGCCGTGACGATCCCGGTGGCGGCGGCGAGGCCGCGCATGTCGTCCGGGGAGGTCTCAGGGCGCACCAGGACGACCGGCGCCTCCCGGGCCATGCGCACCGCCAGGTCCGTGGTGGTCGCCACCCGGCCGACCGCGACGCCGGGGCAGGCGCCGGTCCCCCGGGCGAAGACGTCGACCTCCGCCGACGGGGCGACGCGCGGCGTGCGGACGTGGACGAGGTGCCGGGGCGAGACCCGGCGCAGCGCCTCGTGCCGCCCGATGACCCCCTCGTCGACGAGATCGGTGGCGACGCGGACCGCCGCGCCCCCGGCGAACCGCCCCGGCCTGACCTGGAGCAGCCACAGCTCGCCCGACTGGTAGGTGAACTCGACGTAGCAGGCGTCCCGGTAGTGCGCCTCGATCCGCCGCAGGGCGGCGTGCAGCTCGGCCCACACCGCCGGCTCCCGTTCGGCGAGCGCGCGCAGCGGCCGGGTGGTCGTCCCGCCGGAGACGACGTCCTCTCCCTGGCGCCCGAAGAGGACCTCGCCGAACGGCAGGTTCTCGCCGGTGGTGGGATCGCGGCTGAACGCGACCCCGGTGCCGCTGTGGTCGTCGCGGTTCCCGAACACCATCGCCTGGACGATCGCGGCCGTGCCGAGGTCGTGCGGGATGTCGTGCACCGCGCGGTAGGTGCGGGCGCGTGGCGCGTCCCAGGAGGAGAACACGGCCTGGAGCGCCAGCCGCAACTGGCCGGCGGCGTCGTCGGGAACCGGGCCGCAGGCGGGGACGGCGGCGGCGAGGCCGGCCAGGAGCCGTCGCCGCGAGTCGAGCGCGAACGGCCGGTCGCCCGTCTCGACGGCCAGGGCCTCGGTGGTCCCGGTGGTGAGGCCGAGGTCGAGGATCGTGGCCAGCATGCCGGGCATCGACACGCTCGCGCCGGAGCGCACCGACACCGCGAGCGGCCTCCCCGGCCCGCCGAAGGCGCGCCCGGTGGCGCGTTCGAGGTCGGCGACGGCGGTCATGAGCTCGTCGTCGAGACCGGCGGGCAGGCGCCCGTCCCGCAGGAAGGCGCGGCAGGCCCGGGTGGTGACGACGAATCCGGCCGGCACCCGCAGGCCGAGGCGGTGCAGCAGGGCGAGCCCGATGGCCTTGCCGCCCAGCGTCTCCGCCTCCTCCCCGAGCAGTTCGGCGGAGATCGCCCGGATCCACCTCATCGCCGCTTCCCCAGGGTGGTGAGCAGGTCCTCGTGCAACTCCGCCCACACGGTGTGGTACGAGGCGGTGCCGTCGGTCACGTACTCGAGCGCGCCGGCCCGGGCGCGTTCGAGGGCGTGGGTGAGGCGGAGGCGGTAGCGGTCGAACCGGGGCAGGGCGGCGGCCAGTTCGGCGCGGACCGGGGCGAGGCGCCGGTCGAGGTCGGCGAACCGGTCGAGTACCCGGGCGTCGTAGGCCGGGTCCGAGTGGTCGTTGGCGGTCACGGCGCCGTCGACGGTGTGGAGTTGCCAGGCCGCGCAGAGGTCGAGCAGCTCCGGGTTGAGGACGAGGAAGCGGTCGAACGCCGCCGTGACGGCGCCGCGGGCGCCGGCCGAGTCGAGCTCGTGGGCGATCCGCTCGGCGTCCGCGGCGCGGCCGGCCTCGGTGAGCAGCCAGTCGGGCAGGTCGGCGGAGAAGCGGGTGACGAGGCCCTCGACCCCGAGGTCGATGAGCTGGGACTCGAGGTCGGGCTCGGCGAGGCCGGTGACCGCGTGGAGCCTGGCGAGGCCGGCGGCGCCCGCGCAGCGCAGGGCGTGCAGGACCAGCAGGGCGGGGTCCGTGGCCCGGGTTTCCGGTGCGGTGTCGTCGATGGGCATGGGTTACTCCTGGCGGCCGTAGGCGCGGACGGCGAGCGGGCAGAAGACGGCGAACAGGACGGCCGACCACAGCAGGGTGCGGCCGACGCTGCCCGCGTCCGGGGTTCCGTTCAGCAGGGCACGGCAGGCGTCCATGACATGGGTGACGGGGTTGACGTCGGCCCAGGCCCGGAGCCAGCCGGGCAGGGTGTCGGTCGGGGCGGCCAGGCTGCTGCCGAGCTGGAGCGGGAGGAAGGCGACGAAGCTGAACGCCAGCACGGCCTCGGCGCTCCTGACGAGGACGCCGATGAGGACCGTGAGCCAGCTGAGGCAGAAGCCGAAGAGGATCGCGAGCCCGGCGGCCCCCAGCGCGGCGGGGGCGCCGCCCTGGGGGCGGAACCCGAGCAGCGCGCCGATGGCGAACAGGACGGCGACGGCGACCAGGTAGCGGAGGACATCGGCCAGCACGGAGCCGAGCAGCGGTGCCGTGCGGCTGATCGGGAGGCTGCGGAACCGGTCGGTGACGCCGTTCCTCAGGTCGAGGTTGATGGCCGAGCCGGTGGAGATCATGCCGGCGAGACCGGCGCCCATGACGAGGATCCCGGGGAACAGGTACTGCGCGTACTCGGCGGTGGAGCCGGCGACCGGGCGGCCGAACAGGTACAGGAAGAGGACCAGGAACAGCGCGGGGGTGACGACGCCGTTGACGACCGGGCCCGGGTTGCGGCTGGTCTTGGCGAGGCTGCGTCGGGCGAGGACGGCGCTGTGCCGGAGGGTGGCGAGGCGGCGGGGCGTGGTCATGCGGCGTCCTCGACGGTGGCGGTGGCGGTGGCGGTGGCGCCGGTCAGGGACAGGAAGACCTCGTCGAGGCTTGGCAGCCGGAAGGCGAGCTCGCCGACGGCGACGTCCCGCGCCCTGAGCCGCTCGGCGATCTCGAAGAACTCCGCGTCGCCGGCGACCGGGACGACGAGCTCGTGCCGGCGTGACCGGCCGGGCTCCCGGCCCGTGACGTGGGCGAGGACGGCCGCCGCGGCGTCGAGGTCGGCGACGTCGGCCGGCCGGAGGACGATCGTGTGCCCGCCGACCGCGCGCTTGAGGTCGGCGGGTATGCCGGAGGCGATCACCCGGCCGTGGTCGATGACGGTGATCGAGTCGGCGAGGGCGTCGGCCTCCTCCAGGTACTGCGTCGTGAGCAGGACCGTGACGCCGTCCTCGGCGAGCCGGCGGATCATCCGCCACAACTCGTCGCGCTTCCCCGGGTCGAGGCCGACCGAGGGCTCGTCGAGGAACACCACCTCGGGCCGCCCCACCAGGCTGGCGGCGAGGTCGAGCCGGCGGCGCGTCCCGCCCGAGTAGGTGGCGACGGGCCGGTCGGCCGCCTCGTCGAGGCCGAAGCGGGACAGCAGTTCGCCGGCCCGCCGGTGGGCGTCCCGCCGGCCGAGGTCGAGGAGCCGGCCGATCACGACCAGGTTGGACCGCCCGGACAGCTCCTCGTCGACGCTGGTGTGCTGGCCCGAGAGCGCGATGCGCCGGCGGACCCCGGCCGGATCTCGCCGCACGTCGACGCCGGCCACCCGCACCCGGCCGGCGTCGGGGCGCAGCAGGGTCGCAAGCACCCGGACGACGGTCGTCTTGCCGGCTCCGTTGGGCCCCAGCAGGCCGAGCACCTGGCCGCGCGGGGCCGAGAGGCTCACCCCGTCGACCGCGGTGGTCCGGCCGAATCTTCTGACCAGCCCCTCGACCTCGAACCCCTTGTCAGCCACGCCAACACTCCGATGCTCATAGTTTTCCGATGACGACGCCATCTGGATGTCGGTTGTATCATGCCACGTCGGAGGCGGAAGGGGACACGATGGTGAGGCTGACCCGGGCCCAGCAGCAGGAAAGGACGCGCGCGGCGGTGCTGGTCGCGGCGCGCGAGGAGTTCGCCGAGCGGGGCTACGTCGACGCCAAGGTCGACCGCATCGCCGAACGGGCCGAGC
The DNA here is from genome assembly GCF_004348315.1 of Streptomyces sp. 8K308. Lineage (GTDB taxonomy): Bacteria > Actinomycetota > Actinomycetes > Streptomycetales > Streptomycetaceae > Streptomyces. The sequence goes on from NZ_SMKC01000021.1 coordinate 12,849, forward strand.
TGACCAGGGGCGCCGTCTACTCCAACTTCACCGGCAAGCGCGCGCTCTACCTCGCGGTGCTCGCCGACGCCGCCGAGCGGGCCCGCGCCGCCGCCGAACCGCCGGCGGAGTCGCCGGACTCGGCGGCGCGGGCGCTCGGCGCCTTCGCCCGGGTCTGGCTCGAACGGCTGCCGCTCGCCGGCGACACCCCGGAGAGCGGCCATCTTCAGCTGCGTTCGCTGTCCGGCGTGCTCGACACCCCGCCGGCCAGGGCCGCGCTGGCCGAACTCGTCCGGTTCGAGGCCCTGCTGCTCGCCCTGGCGCTCGAGTCGCGCCCAGCGGCGCCCGAGCGGATGGTGCGCCCCGCCGAGCTGGCGCTGACCCTGCTGCACGGCGCGGCCGGCCTCGCGGAGCTCGTGCCGGGGGTGGGCGACCCCTTCGACCTGGCCGGCGCCGCCGAACACCTGGCCGGCGTCGCCCTCACCGAGGACGCGGAGCCGCCGCACCTGCCGTTCGTCGCCCCGGCGCGGCCGGCGGCGGACCGGTGGACGGCGCCCCGGGGCCTGCGCGACGAGATCACCGGCCGCCAGGTCGACCTCGGCGACGACGGCGTGGTCGTCGTGCTGGGCGTGGCCCGGCTGTCCGCCGCCGAGGAGGCGGTGCGCGCGGCTCGCCCTGGCGACGCGGTGACGATCGTCGTCGTGACCGGCGACGCGGCCGAGCTCGGTCGGCTGGCCCGGCTCAGGATTCTCGATCTCGTCGGCTGCCTGCGGCGGGTGTTCGCGGCCGGGGAGCTGCCGTGGCCGCGCGTCGTCCTCGACGACGGCGGCGCGGTTCCCGCGGCCCTGGGCCGCGGTTCGGTCGACGACGGCGTCGAGTTCGCGGTCCGGGTGGGCGACGGTCTCGTCGTGGCCCGCGCCGAGGGGCGCGGCGCGGGCCACGCGGCGGCCGGCCATGGCGCCGCACGGCACCGTGACCGGCGGGCGGGTCCCGCCTGAGGCCCGGTCAGTCGGGAACGGGGAAGTCGCCGTGGAAGGTGACGGGCTTGCGGCCGGTCACCGGGAGGGCCTCGGCCAGGGCGCGCTGCCTGGCGGCGACCGCCTCGGCGGTGGCGGGATCCGTGGGGATGGACGCGCTCTGCAGGCCCTGCCGGGCCCACCAACGGGTGACCGGTGACCGGCACCGGGTCGGTGGGCCCGGGTGGGGCCTACTCCTCTTCTTCCTCCCTCTCCCCGCCCGGCCGCGGGCAGGTGATGTTCGGGTTGATGTGCTCGAACACGCCGTTGGGGTTCTCCTCCCAGACCCAGGCGTGCAGCGTGTGGTAGGGGAGGGTGGCCGGCGGGGTGAACTCCTCGCCGAAGAGGCTGGCCTCGCGCTTGGAGACGTAGCCCACGGCGACCAGCCGCAGGCTGCCGTCCGGCTCGGGCGCGTACACCACCGAGTTGGGCTCGGTGATCGCCAGCTCCTCCTGGCTCTCGGCCACCTCACGGACGAAGTGGTAGCCGAGGCCCGGGATGCAGGACTCGCCAAGCGTGTAGCCGTCGGCCTCCGCCAGCCGCACGTCGTGGTAGCGGGCGGTGGCCCTCCTGACCTGCTCCAGCTGGGCATCGAGATCGGCGGTCTCCTCCTTGGAGGTGTCGCCGTCACCGACCTCGTCGTGGTGGGAGCCGGCGGCCCGGTCCCTGGGGGCCTCCCAGGCCAGCGCGAGGCTCGCCGGGGTGAGGGCGAGCGTGGTGGCCAGGCCGAGGGCGCCGAGGGCCCTGAGCGAGCTTCTGTTCATCTCTAACTCCTTGCGCCTAGTGGCGGTATGTGAGGGAACGTCGTGGGATGAGTCTTTGGTTCTTTTCGTCGGGTCGCCATCGGGGCAGGCCGAACGTGTGGCGGGCGGTCGACCGTGTGGCCGACCGTGTCCGGCCGGGGTCCGGGCTTCCGTCGGGCGGCCACACCGGTCATGCTGGCGACTCGTCACGGACCGGTGGAAAGGAACGGGGTGGGGGCGTGAGCTTCGAGGATCCGGGGCGGTCGGCGGACCTGTTGGCCGCGGTGTGCGGGCACGCCAAGGAGATCCGCGCTGATCTCCTCCACGGTTCGGGCGGCGGCGCGGCGCCCCTGGACGACGTGCTGGCCGCCATGGCGGCCGGCGACGACCTCGCCGCCCCGCTGGAGGCGCTGCACGCCGTGCTCCGGGCGTCGGGCGACGCGCTCGGCCTGCTCGGCTACTCCGACCACGTCGCCACGACCCGCGGCCTCGAGCCGGCCGGCATCGTCGGCGTCGAGGACGGGCTCGTCGAGACCGTGTACCTGTGTCCGGCCGGCCGCTGCACGCGCTACTGGTTCCCCGTCGGCTCGGCGCCGGTCCCCCACTGCCGATTCGACGACGTGCCGCTGCGCGGGGAGCGCCTGTAGCCATGGAAGTCCTGCTGTCCGAGCTCGGGAGCAAGCTCGCCGAGAGGTGGCTGTCGCTCCTCGTCCTGCCCGGGGTGCTCTATCTGGCCGTCGTCGCCGCCGCCCGGGAGTTGGGCCACGCGCGGCCGTTCGACGTGGCACGCCTCGCCGACCGGATCGGCGAGGTGGCGGAGCACCCGGCCACGGAGACCGTGGGCGGTCAGGTCGTCATCCTCACCGCCGTCCTGGCCGCCGCGGCGGCCGTCGGCATCGCGGCACGGGCGCTCGGCTCCCTCGTCGAACGGCTCTGGCTGGCCGCCGAATGGCGCTCCTGGCCGCGCCCGCTCCGGGCCCTGGCAGCGCGGCGGGTCAGGGCGCGGCAGCGCCGGTGGTCCGCCGCCCACGACGCCTGGCGGCGGCTCCGCGCGGAGGCCGCACGCGCCAGGGCGCTCGGGCGGCGCCTCCCGGCGGCCGAGCGGCGGGCCGCGCGGCGGGCCATGGAGCGCGTGGCGCCCGAGTACCCCGACCGACCCACGTGGAGCGGGGACCGGGTGCACGCGGCGGCCGTGCGCGTCGCGCGCGATCAGCGGCTCGACCTGGCCACCGTCTGGCCACACCTCTGGCTCGTGCTACCCGAGGAGAGCCGCGTCCAGCTCACCACCGCCCGCCAGGACCTCGGCCGCGCCACCGCACTCGCCGCCTGGGCCCTGCTCTACCTGCCCGTCGCCGCCTGGTGGTGGCCGGCCGCGCTCGTCGGCCTCGGGCTCGCCGGCACCGGCTGGTGGCGCACCCGCGCCGCGGTGGCCGGCTACGCCGCGCTGCTGGAGGCCGCGGTCCGCCTGCACACCCTCGACCTGGCCCAGCGTCTCGGCCTCGACGTCACCGGGCGGCTCACCGCGGAGCAGTGCCTGGAGCTCAACCGGCTGCTCGAGACCACGCCCGAGCCCGCCGACGAGGAACGCTGAGCGGTCGCCGGACGGTGCGCCCGGCCGGGATCAGTCGTGCGGCGGCAGGGAACGGATCTGGTGGTCCGCGACGTTCAGCGCCTCGTCGACCAGGCGCCGCAGGTGCCCGTCGCGCAGCGAGTAGACGACGCGGCGGCCGTCCTTGTGGGTGGCGACCAGGCCGGCGAGGCGGAGCTTCGCCAGGTGCTGGCTGACGGCCGGCCTGGCGGCCCCGATGTGCTCGGTGAGCGTGGTCACGTCTGCCTCGCCCCGACCGAGCCGCTCGAGCAGCGCCAGCCGGGTGCGGTCGGCGAGCAGCGCCAGGACGGCGGCGGCGGCCTCGAGGCGGGCGACGTCGTCCGGCCGCCGCGAGTGCGGCGCGTCCGCGGTCTCGCTGCTCGTGCTCACCCGCACATCCTAGGGCCGCGCCCCCTCCGCGTTGAGGCCCAGTTCTCCCGCGCGCACCCCGGCCTGGAAGCGGGAGTCCGCGCCGAGCGCGGCGAGCAGTTCGGCGACCCGGCGGCGGTAGGTGCGCAGCGACATGCCGAGCTCCCGCGCCGCCGCCTCGTCGGTGACGCCGGAGCCGAGCGCGCGCAGGACCGACCGGCTCCGGGCGTCGAGGTGGGGCTGCTCGCCGCGGAGGAACACCTCGAGGTCGGTGGCCGTGGCCCAGGCGGCTTCGAGCAGCGCGTACACGGCGCCGACCAGGGCCGGCCCGGTGGTGACGGTGTACTCCCGGCCGCCCGGGGTGACCACTCCGGCGAGGATCGCGAACCGGCGGTCGATGATGATCGTCTCGTGGGGCAGGGCGGTGGCCGCGATCCGCACGTGGGCGCCCCCGGCGACGAGCGCGCGCAGGTGCGCCCGGTCCCGCTCGTCGGCCAGCGCGGCGGCACCGCACAGCTTGCGGACCCGGTGCGAGCCGCCATCCGGCGCCCGGCCGCCGGCAAGGTGTGACCAGGTGGAGAGATCATCGACGGCACAGAGGAACTCCTCGCGGATCGAGGAGAACAGGTGCTCGGTGCGGGCGACGAGGTCGAGGTCGCCGCGGATCGTCATGGTCTCCGCCACCCGTTCATTGTGCCCGTGGCAGCAAGCTGCCACGGGTGGCGGCCCGAGCGTGCCGCCGCCGAGCCTTGGGGCCATGAGCGACACCTTCCGCCTCGGCGGCGACCTGCCGGTCCACCGCGTCGGCTTCGGAGCCATGCGCCTGCCCACCAACAGCTTCCGCGGTCCGGCCCGGGACCCGGAGACCGGCCGGGCCGTGCTGCGCCGCGCGGTCGAACTCGGCGTCGACCACATCGACACCGCCGCCTTCTACCGCAGCGGCGACGGCACCGTCCGCGCCAACGCCCTGATCCGCGAGGCGCTCCACCCCTACCCCGCCGACCTGGTCATCGCCACCAAGGTCGGCCCGGTCGACACCCCGGACGGCGGCCTGGCCCACACCACCGACCCCGCGGTCCTGCGCCCGCTGGTCGAGGAGAACCTCGAAACCCTCGGCGTGGACCGCCTCGACCTGGTCTACCTGCGCGTCGGCCAGCTGGAGCCACCGCACGGCGAGTCGATCGCCGCCCGCTTCGAGACGCTGGCGGCGCTGCGCGAGGAGGGCCTGATCCGGCACCTCGGGCTGAGCAACGTGGACGTCGACCACCTCGCCGAGGCCCGCGCGATCGCGCCGGTCGCGGCCGTCCAGAACCACTTCCACGCCGGCCGGCGGGACGACGCCCGGCTCCTGGCCGCCTGCGAGGAGGCCGGTGTCGCGTTCGTGCCGTTCTTCCCGCTGGGCGGCGGCACCGGCGACCTCGCCGACGGCCGCCTGGCCGAGGTCGCGGCCCGGCACGGGGCCACGGTCCCGCAGCTCGCGCTGGCCTGGTTGCTCGCCGCCTCGCCCGTCACCCTGGCCATCCCGGGCACCGGCTCCCTCGCCCACCTGGAGGAGAACCTGGCCGCCGGCTCGATCGCCCTCACCGCGGCGGACCTCGCCGAACTCGGCTGAAGCTCCCCGCGCCCGGCCGACGCGCCGGGCTTCGGTGTAATGCGCCGCTCGGGGACGCCTCCCGCGCCACCTTCGGGAAGACGCCGGCTTCAGGTGGCGGCGAGGAGGAGGTGGCGGAACCGGCCATGGCTGAGGAGAGAGAGTGGACCGGTCGGAGAGCTTCGGCGAGCGGCTGCTCGACCGGGCCAGGCTGATGCCGTCGCAGCTGATCGCCCCGCTCATCGCCGAGGAGGTGGCCATCATCGGCGGCCGGGACGTCTCCATTGCGTCGAAAGCCTCAGAGAGGAGGAGCCGGCCGGGGTGCGGGCGCATCTGCGCCGGCTCTCCCACCAGCTGCGGCGGGAGCGGGGCGGGCGCACCAGCGACGACGCCACCCTCTTCATGGTCCAGTGGCACGGCGGCGGCCCCGAGCACCTGGCGGGCCTCGACTGACCCCTGGGCGGTGGTGGTTGTCGTGCCATACGATCAACCGTGCTTTCACCGAGGGAGAGTTCGGTTCGTCGGGTGGTGGGTGCCGTGGTGCTGCTCGCCGCGCTCGGGGTCGCGGCCCCGGCCGGGGCGTCGGACGCGCCGGAGGCCGCGGTGACCTTCCAGGCCGGGCTCACCCACACCCAGCAGAGCGTGGACGGCGACCCGGAGTCGCGGGCCAGCGCCGAGGCCCTGCTGGAGACGGTCGGGCCGCTGCAGAACCAGCACCTGATGGGCTGGGGCGCCGAGAACCCCGAGCCGGAGCCCGGCGTCTACGACTGGTCCAGCCTCGACGAGCGCATCGCGCTCATCGAGCGGACCGGCGGCGTGCCGGTGATCACGCTGTGCTCGGCGCCCGGCTGGATGAAGGGCGCCGACGACTGGGACATGGACGCCGCCCCCGCCCCCGAGCACTACGACGACTTCGCCGACCTGGCCGTGGAGACCGCGCGGCGCTACCCGCAGGTGCGCTACTTCCAGGTGTGGAACGAGCTCAAGGGCTTCTGGGACGAGGAGCGCAACCGCTGGGACCACGAGGGCTACACGGAGCTCTACAACCTGGTCTACACCCGGCTCAAGGAGCACGACCCGGACCTGATCGTCGGCGGCCCCTACGTCTCGCTCAACGTCTACGCGGACCCGGAGGGAATGAGCCACCCCTCGGACCTGAGCGGCGACTGGGGGACCGTCGACCAGCGTGACCTGGACGCCATCCAGTACTGGCTCGAGCACAACGCCGGCGCCGACTTCCTCGCCGTGGACGGCTGGTCCCGCACCAGGGACGGTCACCACCCCCCGGCCGAGCGCGCCGGCGACATGTTCCGCGCCGTCAGCGAGTGGCTCGTTGACCGCTCGGAACTGCCCGTCTGGTGGTCCGAGTTCTACGCGCCCCTGGCGCCCGACGGCTACGAGAGCTCGCCGGCCGCGATCCGCTCGGTGCTCGAGGGGATGCGGGACGGCGGGGCGTCCGTCGCCCTGTGGTGGGGGCCGGAGTGCGACGGCTCCGGCTTCCCCTGCGTCTGGACCTCGACCCGCGAGACCGGCGGTGGTCGGCCGACGGACTACCTGCCGGTGCTCCAGGAGTTCGCGGCCGGCTGACCCCGGTCCCGCGCGAACGGTTTACAGCCTTTACAGCCTCCGACTCCCTGTGCAATATCACACGTGACACCCGCTCAGCCCGCACGGTCTCCGTCCTCACGTCGCGTCACGCGGATAACGCAGATACGGAGGAGAGAACGTTGCACAGACGACGAACCGTCGCGACCGCCGTCACCGCCCTGCTCGTCGCCGGCCTCGCGGCGGCGCCCGCCACCTCCGCCGCCGAGTCGAGCGCCGCGCGGTGCAGGCTGCCCGCCGCCACCGACGACCTCGGCTCCGGCTTTCCTGTCGACGAACAGGCCCTGCCCGCCGTCGGAACGCTCAGGGCGGCGATGATCTTCGTCGACTTCGAGGACCACCCCGCCCCGCGCGGCTCGCTCCTCAAAGCCGAGGCCAACCTGCGCTCCGGGATCGAGTACCTGGAGGACGTCTCGGGCGATGACCTCGACATCGAGGTCACGAGCTCCGACGCCTGGGTGCGGATACCCGAGCTGTCGACCGCCTACCCCTTCGACCGGGGCCTGAGCTACGAGGACCACGTCCGGTACATCGGGGACGCGGTCGAGGCCGCCGACGCCGACTTCGACTTCTCGGACACCGACGTCGTCTGGGTGGTCGCCACCGAGGAGGCGGAGAACATCAGCTTCTCGCCCACCACCAACCACCTCGACGTCACGGCCGACGGCAACCACCTCACGCACGCCGTCACCTTCGGCCACGACCAGTGGCGGTGGGGCGGCCTGGTGCTCGCCCACGAGACCGGGCACACCCTGGGCCTGCCCGACCTGTACCTGTTCGAGGCCCCGCCCGACGACCCGGGCAACTGGGACGCGACGGTGGGCGGTTGGGACCTGATGGGGCTGATCTCCGGCCAGGCGCCCGAGTACTTCGCCTGGCACCGCTGGCAACTCGGCTGGCTGGGCGACCGGCAGGTGGTCTGCGCGGCGCGGGCTCGGCGAGCGCCACCCTGGTCCCGGTCGAGGAGTCCACCACCGGCCGCCCCTCCGACGACGCGATGCTGGTCCTGCCCGTCTCAGAGACCAGGGCCGTCGTGGTCGAGAACCGCCAGGCCATCGGGTACGACCGGGAGATCCTGACCACGGGCGCCCTCGTGTACACCGTGGACACCGCCGTGCGCACCGGCCGGGGACCGCTCCGGGTCGTGGACGCGACCCCAGGATCGGCCGAGGGCCTCGACGACGCCCTGTTCCAGCCGGGCACGTCGTGGGCCGAGCCCGCCACCGGCACGGTCATCTCGTTCGACGCGGCGCGCGGCGACGACCTCCGGGTCACGGTCGACCCCGCCGGTACGCAAGACCCGTCCTGAAAGCCTGAAGCACGCAAGCCGAAAGGTGGGACCCCCATGACCAGACCGCCGTCACGCCGCACGGTGCTCGGCATCGCCGCGGCCGGCGCCGCCGCGCTGCCACAGCTCGGCAGGACCGCCGCCGCGGCCCCGGCTACCGCCGCCCCCGCGAACACTCCCGCCGCCAACTCGCTTCCCGTCCCGCCCACCTGGCGGGTCCATCCGTTCCGGCTTGACCAGGTCGCCCTCGGCGACGGCGTCTTGCGGGCCAAGCGCGACCTGATGCTCGAGTACGCCCGCGCCTACCCCGCCGACCGGATCCTCGCCGTGTTCCGCGCCAACGCCGGCCTCGACACCAGGGGCGCCAACCCGCCGGGCGGCTGGGAGACCGCCGACGGCAACCTCAGGGGCCACTACGCGGGACACTTCCTCACCCTCGTCGCCCAGGCGTACGCCGACACCCGCGAGCCGGCGCTCCGCGAGAAGCTCTCCTACCTCGTCTCCGCGCTCGGCGAGTGCCAGGCCGCCCTCGCCGCGTCCGACAACCCCCCGAGCCACCCCGGCTACCTGGCGGCCTACCCGGAGACCCAGTTCATCCTGCTGGAGAGCTACACCACCTACCCCACCATCTGGGCGCCCTACTACACCTGCCACAAGATCATGCGGGGGCTGCTCGACGCCCACGTGCTCGGCGGCGACGAGGAGGCGCTGCGGATCGTCTCCGGCATGGCCGACTGGGCGCACAGCCGGCTGAGCCGGCTGCCGCGCGAGCAGTTGGAGCGGATGTGGGGCATCTACATCGCGGGCGAGTACGGCGGGATGAACGAGGTGCTCGCCGACCTGGCCACCCTCACCGGCAAGCCGGAACACCTCGCCGCCGCCCGGCTCTTCGACAACACCGCGCTGCTCAGGGCCTGTGTCGAGGACCGCGACGTCCTCGAAGGACGGCACGCCAACCAGCACATCCCCCAGTTCTCCGGCTACGTCCGGCTGTACGACGAGACCGGCGACGCCGACTACCTGACGGCGGCCAGGAACTTCTGGGGCATGGTCGTCGGCCACCGGACCTACGCGCTGGGCGGCACCGGGCAGGGCGAGATGTTCCGCGCCCGCGACGCCATCGCCGCCACCCTCGACGCCAACAACGCCGAGACGTGCGCCGCGTACAACATGCTGAAGCTCAGCCGGTACCTGTTCTTCCACGACCCGGAACCGGCGTACCTGGACTACTACGAGCGGGCGCTGACCAACCAGATCCTCGCCTCCCGCCTGGACCGGCCGTCCACCCGCGACCCGCAGGTGACCTACTTCATCGGCATGGGCCCCGGCGTCACCCGCGGCTTCGGCAACACCGGCACCTGCTGCGGCGGCACCGGGATGGAGAACCACACCAAGTACCAGGAGACGGTCTTCCTCCGCTCGGCCGACGGCGAGGCGCTGTACGTCAACCTGTATGTCGCCGCCACCCTGGACTGGGCCGAGAGGGGCCTCGTCCTCACGCAGCAGAGCGACTTCCCCTACGAGAGCGACCGTGTGCTGACCGTGCGCGAGGGCGGCGGTCGCCTCGACCTGAGGCTGCGCGTGCCGCACTGGGCCACCCACGGCTTCACCGTCACCGTCAACGGCGTGCGGCAGCGCCTCGCCGCCCGGCCCGGCACGTACGTGAGCCTGCGCCGCACCTGGCGGCGCGGCGACGTGATCCGCGTCCGGACGCCGTACGCGCTGCGCACCGAGGCCGCGCTCGACGACCCGACGGTGCAGTCGCTCTTCCACGGCCCCGTGCTGCTGGTGGCGCGGGACCCGGCGACCGAACTGATCGAGTACTCGCTCTACCCGCGGCTCGCCCTGGACGGCGACCTGTCGGCGGCCGTCCGACCGGCCGGCGAGCCGGGGCACTTCACCCTGGACGGCCGCACCCTCGCCCCCTTCCACCTCGGCGACGAGGCGCCCTACCACGCTTACTTCCGCCGCTCCGAGCCGGTCATCGCCTTCCGCGGCGCCCACTCCGGGGTTCAGAACCGCGCGGACGCGGACGGCACGACCTACCTGGACCGACTCTGGTCCCAGGCGCCGTTCCGCGACCGGTCGGCGTTCCTGCGCACCGCCCGCACGGTCGCGGACGAGTGGCGGGCGGCGGGCCGACTCGACGCCGCCGAACGGTCCGCCGTCCTGGCGGCGGCCGAACGCGCCGACCTGGAACCGTAGCCGGCCGGACAGCTGAGCAGGTCGGGCGCGGTCCGCTTCGGTGTGGCCGCTTCGGTTCGGCGGCGCCCCGAAGGGACGCGGGGCCGTAACGCTGAGCGGCTCCGCCGTGTGGGCGCGACCAGCCACGACGGTGCCGCAGACGATGAACGATCCGCTGCGGCACTCCAGCGGAGCGCTCACGCGTCCGCCCCGTCACTCAGGGCGGAGGTCAGGCGCGCGGCGAGGGCGGCGACCGCGGCGCGCAGTTCGGGGCCGCCTTCGACGCGGAAGTCGAGCGGCACGTTCGCCAGCCACTCCTGGGCGTACATCGTCGGGTTGCGGGTGCTGCCCACGAGCACGCACCCGTCGCCCGACGGTTCGAGGCGGCCCATGGGCGGCCGTATCCAGGGCGCGACCCGCTCCGGCGGGGCGTCAAACACCACGCGCGTGGCGAACTCCCAGCCCTTGCCGAGGTGTTCCTCAAGGGTCGCGACCGGGTCCAGGTCGGCTGGCGGCTCGAACTCGCGCGTGGTCTCGGTGACCGCGCGCACCCGGTCGATCCGGTAGGTGCGGATCGCGACCGCGCGGTGCGAGTGGCACAGCAGGTACCAGCGCCCGTGGCGGGCGACGACCGCCCAGGGGTCCACCTCGGCCGCCCACTCGTCGCCCGAACCGGTGCGGTACGTGACCACCACCCGGCGGCGGGCCGCGACGGCGGCGACGAGCGCGCCGGTGGTGTTGGGATCCGGCCGGGCCGCGTACCGGTCGGGCGTGGCCCTGGCGTGCGCCCGAAGCGCGGCCGCCTGCCGTCCGACGGTCTCGGGCAGGGCCCGGACGACCTTGTCCAGGGCGGCGCCGACGAGGTCGTCGCCCTCGACGGCGGCCGGGTGCCCGTCGAGCACCGCCATGACCAGACCCAGCGCCTCGGCCTGCGTGAAGACGATCGGGGGCAGCCTCGTGCCGCGGCCGAGCCGGTAACCGCCGTGCGGGCCACGGACCGACCGGACCGGTATGCCGGCCTCCCGGAGGATCCCGACGTACCGGCGCGCGGCGCGCTCCGTGACGCCGAGGCGCTGGGCGAGTTGGTCCGCGGTCGTGCCGGGGCGGGTTTGGAGGATCTCCAGGGCACGCAGGGCACGGGCGGTGGGGCTGGTCTCGGTGGGCACCCGGGCAGGTTAGGCAGTCAGGTCACATACCGGAAGTAGATCGTCCGGAATCGATCCTAGGGTGACGTGTGTGATCGCGTTCGGCGGCCGGCCGATCGCACGAGGAATGGAGATCGATCATGGACATCGTGCTCGTCGCGGGGATGTGGCTCGACGGGACCGCCTGGGACGGCGTCGCCGCCGAGTTGGCGGCGCTCGGCCACCGCCCGGTGCCGGTCACCCTTCCCGGGCAGGGGGACGGGGCCGTTTCCGCCACGCTGGACGACCAGGTGGCGGCGGTGCTGGCCGCCGTGGACGCCGTGGGCGGGCGGCCCGTCGTGGTGGGGCACTCCGCCGCCTCAACCCTGGCCTGGCTGGCCGCCGACGCGCGCCCGGAGCGGATCGCCAAGGTCGTTCTCGTGGGCGGCTTCCCTGCCGCCGACGGGCGGCGCTACGCCGACTTCTTCGCCGTCCGGGACGGCGCCGTGCCCTTCCCCGGCTGGGAGCCCTTCGAGGGCCCCGACGCCGCCGACCTGGACGAGGAGGCCAGGCGGCGCTTCGCGGCGGCCGCGATCCCGGTTCCCGAGGGGGTGGCCATGGCGGTGGTGCGGCTGAAGGACGAGCGCCGGTTCGACGTGCCGGTCGCCCTCGTCTGCCCCGAGTACACGCCGGAACAGGTCGGGGAGTGGATCGACGCCGGCGAGTCCCCGGAGCTGACCAGGATCCGGCAGCTTGAGCTGGTCGATCTCGACGCCGGCCACTGGCCCATGGTCACCAGGCCACGCGAACTCGCCCGAGCGCTCGCGGAGGTGGTGCCTGACGCCTGACGCCTGACGCAACGATCCCCTGATCATTCCGTCGAACGGTCAGGAAGGCGGCCTGGGGCGGCCGGTGACGTTGATACTCTTTGCCTTATCCTTACCTTGGAACCCGCCCCCCCGCACGTCTTTCCCTGGCATCCGGTACCTGCGTACGCGGTCTTGTCCAAGGGGAAACCATCTACATAGCGTGGTTGATATGCCCCTTACTGTTAACGAGCGCATCGGCCACCGCATCAAGAGGGTCGAGCAAGAACTGGTGTCGGCGAAGCACTCGGCGCTGCGCCCGTTCAAGGTCAGTGTTCCGCAGTACAACGTGCTGCTCGCGTTGGCCCATGAGTCAGGGCTGTCCGGCGCGGCGCTCGCTCGCAGGTGCATGGTCACGCCGCAGACCATGTCCTCGGTCCTCGCCACGCTGGAGAGCCGGGGGTTGGTGGAGCGCAAGCCCCACCCCGTGCACCAGCACGTCCTGGAAAGCCGGCTGACCCGCTCCGGGCGCACGCTACTCAACCGCGCCGACGCGGCCGTCACCGAAGTGGAACAGAAGCTGACCGATGCCTTCACACCGACGGAGGCGGAGTTTTTTCTCGCGCAATTGGACCGATGTCTCAAGGCGCTCGGTGGCGGAGCGGTCGAGTAGCCACATCGGGCGCAGTGACCGATTCCGATAGGTGTCCTCGCGTGAGGTGAGGCGGTTTTCGGCCGGGAGGCGGATCGGTGGCGGGTTTTCGACCCGCGCCGCGTCCTTCTCGGGGGCTCCGGCCGCTCCTCCCGTGTTCGCCGAACATACCCGAAACCTCATCCGGTAGGCTCCCTGACGGGGGGTCTGTATGAGGCATGTGAATGGACCGGACCTGGGCTGCCAGGTCGCCGCGTCACCGAGGGGGTCGGGCGGCACCGTCCGGAGAAAACCGGACGGTAAATTTCCGTTTTGCTGGGTGGCGCCATCTGTTTCCGTACGCGATTCGCCAACCGCGCACAAGATGCACCTATCGGAAACCAAATTCGGCCATCCGAGGGGTATCTTCTCCATAGCTGTGAGGGGCCGTTCCTGCCGGCCGCACGTTCGTCTGTGGTGGAGGTCTTAGGAGAATGTCGTCCACGAAGCAACCACCGAGAGAAGTCCAGGCGGAGATATCGGACACGCACCTGCGGTTGATCCTCCGCGGCGCCCGGCGCATCCCCTCCCTGCACCGCAAGTACCTGGACAGCCTCGAGTCGCGGGAGCCGCTGTCCCTGAGGGACCTGCCGGTGCTGACGCCACACGAGTTGTCGGCCGCGACCACCGAACTGCTGCGCGACAAGGGGCCGGACGACGGCTCGGTCATCTACGTGGGTGGTGGCACGCTGGCGAGACCCAGCATGAGTCTGCTGCCCCAGGGCATGTTCGTGGAGGAGATCCACGGCGCCTGGGGTGCCGTGAGCCCCGGTGACGTGGTGGCCAACTTCTTCCCCGCCGGGCGCACCTGGCCGACCCACTGCTTCTACAACAAGCTCGCCACCCATGCCGGGGCCTCCGCACTGTCCGTCAACGAGGTGCCGGAGGACCAGTTCGACCGCTGGCTCGGCTTCTGCGCCGAGTACGGGGTCAACGTGATCGCGGCCCCGCCCGATATCGTCGGCCGGCTGCTGCGCTACAGCGCCGCCGGCCATTCGCTGCCGTGGCTGCGGAAGTTGCTGATCGGCGGCGCGTTCCACGACCCGACGCCGGTGCGGGAGATCGCCAGGCGGCTGCCGGGCGTCGAGGTCTGGCAGCTCTACGGCTCGGCCGAGGCGTGGATGGTCGGCCACCGCGGCCCCGGCTGCGCCGACGGGGTCTTCCACCTGCTGCCGCACCAGCACGCCGAGATCGACGGCGGCCGGATCCTGGTCACCACGACCGGGGTGCACCGGGCGCCGCCGCTGATCCGGTATCTGATCGGCGACCGGGGAGCGCTGACCGACTGCGACTGCGGGCGACCGGGGCGCGCCATCCAGGTGCTCGGCCGGATCGCCCCCTCCGTCGTCTACCAGGGGCGGCCGGTCCGGGCCCGGGAGTTGGTGGATCTCGCCCTGGAAACCGGGGACGTGACCGCCGCGCAGGTGGCGGTCCTCACCGCCGACGGCGGGGACGGGACCGCGGGGACCGTCGAGTTAAGGGTCGTCCTCGCCGAGGGAGTGCCGGACGACCTCTACACCCGCGAGTGGATCAGGTTCCAGGCGTTGAGTGGCCATCTGGCCCTTGACCCCAGGGCCGCCGAGCACACCGAGGGCTTCCAGGTGGTCGTCGTGGACGGGTTGGAGGACGACGGGTCGGGCGAGCCGCCGGTGCTCGTGGTGGAGGAGTCCGGGTGACGCCGCCGCGTCGGCGGACGGCCTGACGAGCGTGCGGCTCACCTCGCTTCGGGAGCGTGGTGAGCCGCTCGTCGCGGTCGTCGGGGCCGATGGGGCGCCGGCCGTCACGCCGTCAGCGGCCGGGCGGCGGCGTTGACGCGGGCCGCGGTGCCGGGCAGGGGCCGCCGCGAGACCTCGGGCTCACCGAGCAAGGTGGTCAGTTCGGCCCGTAGCCGGCCCAGGTCGCCGGCGTGCCCGTGCGCGGCGATATGGCCGTCGGGGCGGACGAGGTAGTAGCCGCGCTGCCCGCACCCGGTCAACCGGCGTGCCGTGTCGGTCTCCACGCCGACCAGGCTGAGCCGCTTCCGCTCCGCCACCACCGCGTCGAGGCGCGCCTGCCAGGCGCCCGCCCCGGTTCCGTCGACTGCGACGAGGCTCCAGCCCATCGGATCAGCGCCGGGCCCGGCGATGCCGAGCGACAGCGCCAGCTCCCGGGGGAAGACGGAGCCGATGCGGAGCCGACCCGGGAGCCGGCCGAGGAGGCGGCAGGCCGACTGCCGGCCGCCGGGACGCTGGGTGTCGCGCACCGGGGGGTAGGCGATGCGGCGGCCCGCCATCACCGGCGCGTAGAGGCGGGACATCGCCCCGGTCCTGTCGGCCCACCGGAACGCGGCATCGCGGACGATCACCTCGGAGCGCCGCTTCACCATCCAGGCCCGCGTCTGGATGTCGGTGTCCCGCACCACCTGTCGTGCCACGGCCGCGCGTTCGGGGCCGTAGCTGAGCAGCAGCTCCGACGGGGCCTCCTCGCGGATGACCGCGGCCAGCTTCCAGGCCAGGTTGTGGGCGTCCTGCATGCCGGTGTTGAGACCCTGGCCGCCGGCGGGGCTGTGGATGTGCGCGGCGTCGCCGGCGATGAAGACGCGGCCCAGCTGGAAGTCGGTGGCGTGCCGGGCGTGCACGCGGAAGACGCTCTCCCACACCGGGTCCGTGATGCGCACGCCCTTCGGGCCGCGCTCGTCCACGATCCGCTGCATGCTCGCCACGCTCACCCGCTCGCCCGGGGCCAGGCTGCTGAAGAAGCGGAAGACGCCGTCCGGAAGCGCCACGATGACCAGGGCGCCGGCCGGGGACTGGTAGTAGAGGGCCTGGTCGCGCGGCAGCGAGCCCTCGATGCGCGCGTCGACGAGCGCGAAGGCCGACTCGTAGGTGGAGCCGGTGAAGCCGGTGCCGATCAGGCTGCGGACCGTGCTGCCGGCGCCGTCCGCGCCGATCACGAACGGGGCTCTGGTCCGCTCGATCCGGCCGTCCGCGTGTTCGAGGATCGCGGTGGGCCCCGGCACGCCGTCGACGCGTCCCGAGAAGTCGAGGCCGTCGAAGTTGAGCAGGCGGACGCCCCGTTCGACGGTGCCGCCGAGCCGCTCCAGGCAGCCGCGCAGGATCCGCTCGGTCTCGTTCTGCGGCAGGCACATCGGGACGAGCGGCTCGGGGAAGTCGAAGGTGGCCAGGCGCTCGCGGTCCGAGAAGTAGCTGAAGGCGTTGATCGCGAGCCCGGCCTCGCGCAGTTCGCCCAGCGCCCCCAGGTCCTCGAAGAGGTCGAGGCTGCGCGGCCAGACAAGCAGCGCCTTGGGGAAGGGTGACGGCTCGGGCGCGCGGTCGATGATCCGCACCCGGATGTCGCGGCGCAGCAGCTCGCAGGCGGCCATCATCCCGACCGGGCCGCCGCCGACGATCAGCACGTCGTATTCCTTCTCCCGTGTGTCGCCGAGCGGTGTCCCATCAGCAGTTGTCATGCCCTGACTCCTATCCGATTGACGACAAGCATCAGATCTCTTATGGTCGTTCGTGATCATATGATGGATCGGCCCCTTAGGCTAGGGAGCGCTTCGCTGACCACGAGGCGTGGGGGCTTGGTCGTCAACCCGGTCGACGCGGACCGGGAGTCAACGGGGACGGTGGCGATTCGAACGATCCACGGAAGAGGGCCGCGTGCTGCCTCGGCGCAGCGCCGCCGGCCCCCCGACCCCACCTGCTCAAACCAAGTACGGCCAGTACCAGTGGTGAAGGACTACCCCGGACAGAAAGGTCGCACGTCATGAGCACCACTTCGTTCACCCGCCGGCACGCGCCGGCGGCGATCCCGCCGAACGAGCCTGAGCTCGACTTCAGCCGCACCGTGGACCGGCTTCTGGTCCATCGGGACGCGCTGGGTGAGGTGTTCCTCACCGACCTCAAGCGGATCGACGACGAGAGCTACGCCGCGGCGGCCCAACTGCCGCGCTCACACGCCTACTACGGGGACCACCAGCTCCGTCCCAGCTTCCACGACCCGCTGCTGCTCCTCGAGGCCTGCCGGCAGGCCAACCTCGCCGGCGCGCACCGCTTCTACGACGTGGACGAGGACAACAAGTTCATCCTGACCCACCTGCGGCTGACGTTGACGCACCTTCGGTCGCTGGTGGTCGGCCCCGCGCCGCTCCCGCTGGTGATGCGGGTCCGGGTGGTCAACCGCAAGGAGCGGGACGGCCGGGTCACCGGCCTCGACTACGCGATCGAGCTGTCGGTCGACGGCACGGTCATCGGCACCTCGGAGATGGGCCTCCGGTTCAAGACGCCCACCGACTACCTGACGCTCCGGCTGAGCAACCGCGCCGGCCGCGCCCTGCCGTCGTCCGCCAACCACCCGGACGTCACCCCGGGCACCCCCGTGGCGCCGCACCTGGTGGGCCGGTCGGCGCCGGAGAACGTCGTCCTGGTCGACGCGTCCACCTCGGGCACCACCGGCAGCGCCGGGCTGCGCATCCCCGCCGACCACCCGAGCATGTTCGACCACCCGCAGGACCACCTGCCCGGCATGGTGATCACCGAAGGCGCGCGCCAGCTCGCCCTCCTCACCGCCCTCGACGTGTGCGGCATGTCCGCCGCCAAGGTCTTCCCGACCGACATCGACGTCCACTTCACCCGCTTCGGCGAGCTGGAGGACGAGACCGTCCTGACGGCCGAGGCGAGCGAGCGGCTGCGGATCCCGTCCGAGCCCGCCGACCCGGGGGTCTACTACACGCAGGGTGGCGTGCTCGAACTCCCCGAATCCGGCGAGGAGTCGGTCCGGCTCGGCGGGGGCGCCGCGCTGGAACAGCTCCCGGTGCGGGTGGAGGCGCGGCAGCGGGGCGAACTGCTGTGCGTGGTCGGCCTCACGCTGACCCGCGTCTCGCTCGGCTGACGGCGAACCAACGAGGCGGAAGCGAGACAAGGGGAGAAGCAGATGCCGAATTCAGTGGTGTTCTCAGACGTCGACGAGACCGTGATCCGGATCAAGAGCATGTTCCGGTTCCTGGAGTTCTACCTGGCCCGCCGCGGGGAGCCGGCCGGCACGTACGACCGACTGCTCGGGGAGATACGGCGCGGGGCCGACAGCGGGGTGCCGCGCCACGAGATCAACCGCAGGTACTACCGCTTCTACGCGGGGGAGGAGGCGGACCGGCTGGCCGCCGTCGGCAAGGACTGGTTCGCGCACGAGTCGGAGCAGGGCCTGTTCGTCCCCGAGACCCGGCGCGCCCTTGACGAGCACGTCGCGGCCGGCGAGCCGGTCGTGCTCGTCTCGGGATCGTTCTTCGCCTGCCTCGACCCGATCGCGGAGGAGGTCGGGGCCGACTGGGCCATCGGCACCCGGCCGGTGATCCGCCGCGGGCGCCTCACCGGAGAGGTGCTGGTGCCGATGATCGGCGCGGTCAAGGGGCGGGCGGTGCGCGTCTCGGCCGCCGTGCGCGGCGTCGATCTCGCCGAGTGCACCGGGTACGGGGACCACATCAGCGATCTGGACCTGCTCGAGGCGGTGGGGCACCCGGTGGTCGTGGGGGCCGACCCCGCCCTGAACGCCCACGCGGAGCAGGCGGGTTGGCGTCGCCTCCCGCTCGCGGAGCGGAGTGTCGCATGAGCCACATAGGGATCCTGGGCACCGGATCGATGCTGCCCAGCGTGGTCGTGACCAACGAGGAGATCGGCCGGGGCGCCGGAGTCACCGACGAGTGGATCATCCGCAAGACCGGAATCCGCGAGCGCCGCAGGGCCCAGGACAACCAGGCCACCTCCGACCTGGCCGCGGTGGCGGCCGAACGGGCGCTGCGGCAGGCGGGGGTGAGCCCCGAGGAGGTGGCGTACATCGTCCTCGCCACCTCGACGCCCGACCAGCCGCAGCCGCCGACGGCCAGCTTCGTGCAGCACCTGATCGGCGCCGGCAACGCGGTCGCTTTCGACGTCAACGCCGTGTGCAGCGGCTTCGTCTACGCGCTGTCGCTCGTGGAGCGGGTGCTCAGGACCGAGCCCGCGACCGAGCGCCGGTACGGGCTGGTCATCGGGGCCGACATCTACTCGCGGATCCTCGACTACTCGGACCGCAGGACGGCCATCCTCTTCGGGGACGGCGCCGGCGCCGTCGTGCTCGGCAGGACCGCCGAGGGCGAGGTGGGCGGCATCCTCGCGACGAGCCTGGTCAGCCGCGGCGACCAGCACCGGCTCATCGGGGTCCCGGCCGGCGGCAGCCGGATGCCGGCCACCGCCGACACCGTCGAACAGGGCTCGCACTTCTTCCAGATGGACGGCCGCGGGGTGCGCGGCTTCGTGCAGGAGAACCTGCCCAAGGCGGTGCACAGGCTGCTGGCGGACGCGGGAGTCGGCGTGGAGGAGGTGCGGCACTTCGTCCCGCACCAGGCGAACGGCGTCATGCTGCGGGAGGTCTGGCCCGAGCTGAAGCTCGTCAACGCGGACCTGCAGCTCACCGTCGAGCTCCACGGCAACACCGGGGCCGCCTCCGTGCCCATCGCCCTGGACGTCGTGCACCGGCGAGGCGAACTCGCCGAAGGCGACAACGTGTTGCTGTCCGCGTTCGGCGGCGGCATGGCGATCGGCTCCGCCCTGGTCAGCTGGGGCAGGACCCGGCACGCACGACCCGCCCGCGCCCTCCAGAGCACTTGACGCAGCACTCCACGAGCATAAGGTATCTTATGTCAGACAGTAATCTTACCGTCCGCGAGGGGGGTGACGTCCTGACGTCCGAACCCGAATCCGAGCCCGAATCCGCGACTGAGCCGTGGCCGGTGGCGGCCGTGGTGTGCCTGGCCGCCGCGCTGTTGCCCATCTCGCTGACCGGCGGCGCGCTGGCCGCCCCCGAGGTCGGCTCGGAGTTCGACAGCGGCGTCGCGGCCACCCAGTGGGTGGCCAACGCCTACATGCTGACCTTCGCCGCCTTCATGGCCGTCACCGGTTCGCTGGCCGACCGGATCGGCCGGCGCCGGGTGTTCCTCGGCGGCCTCACCACCTTCGCGGCCGCGCTCTTCCTCGCCGCCGCCGGCCCCTCGGTGGCCGTCGTCGACCTCGCCAGGGCGCTCGCCGGGGCCGGCGCCGCCAGCGTGATGACCTCGGGCAGCGCCATCCTGGCCGACGCCTACACCGGAGCACGGCGGGCCAGGGTCTTCGCCATGCTGGGCACCGGGATCGGCCTGGGGCTCGCGCTCGGCCCGCTGATCGGCGGCGGGCTGATCGCCCTCGGCGGCTGGCGGACGCTGTTCGCCGTGATCGCGGCGGTGGCGACGGTGGCGCTGCTGGTCAGCCCGCTGGTGATCCGGGAGTCCCGCGGCCCGGAGGGCGACATCGACTGGGGCGGCGGCATCACCTTCACCGCCGGCCTCTCCACGCTGATCTTCGCCCTGGTCGAGGTGCAGCAACGCGGCTGGACCGACCCGCTCGTGCTGGCCACCGCCGCCGCCGCGGCCGGCCTGCTCGTCGCGTTCGGCGTCATCGAACGGCGCCGCCCCGAGCCGCTGTTCGACGTCTCGCTGCTCGCCGTCCCGAAGTTCGCGGCCGTCTGCGTGGTGCCGACCGTGCTGGCCTTCGGCTTCGTCGCCCTGCTCGTGGTGCTGCCGCCGTACCTGGAGTCGGTGGAGGGCGCCGACTCGGGCGAGATCGGCCTGTCGCTGGCGATCATGACCATCCCGGCGCTCGTGGTCCCCATGTTCGCCGGGCTCATCGCGAACCGGCTGGCGCCCCGCACCATCCTCGTGCTCTCCCTCGCGGCGCAGGGCCTGGGCGCCGCCTGGCTCACGGCCGGCTTCCACCCCGTGGCCGTCGCCCTGGTGGGCGCCGGCTTCGGCTTCTCGCTCGCCGTGCTCGACGGCACCGCCGTCTCCGTCGTGGACCCGGGCCGCAGCGGCATGGCGGCCGGCCTGTTCAACACGGTCCGGCTGACCAGCGAGGCGGTCGGCATCGCCGCCGTCGGCGCCGCGCTGTCGACGCTGCTGCACGGCAGGGTCGGCGAGGAGTCCGCCGCCCTGCTGCGCGGCGAGGCGGCCGAGGGGCTCGCCATCGACTACACCGGGGCCCTCGCCGTCGTCCTGTGGGCGGTGGCTGGGCTCTCCGCCGCCGGAGCCGCCATCGTGTGGCGCCTGCTGTCCCAACCCGCTCCCAAGCCGGTCGCCGAGCCGGCCGTCCTGTCGTAGCCCGCCCGCTCCGCACTCTTCTCGCTCTCGTAGCTCTCGTAGGTAAGGAAAGTCCATGTGCAGTCCAGCCCTGATGCGTCAGGTCCACATGCCCGCGCACATATCGCCGCCGCACGTCCACGGCGCCGTGGTGGCGGAGCGCGCCCACGCCCCGCAGCACGAGGAGCACGAGGAGCACGAGCACGAGCACGGCGGCGCCGAGCCCGTTGCCGCCGCCCCCGGGCGGCGGGTCGGGCGGCGCTCGCTGTTCCGGATGTCCGCGATCGGCGGCGCGAGCGTCGCCGCCACCGCGGCGCTCGGCGGCGTCGCCAACGCCGCGACCGCGGCGGGCCGGGGCGCGGGCCCGAGCGGCAGGACGCAGCGGGTCGTGGACCTCACCCACGAACTGGGGGAGGACTTCCCCGTCGTCTACAAGCTCGTCGAGCAGCCCGAGATCGAGCAGATCAAGTTCCTCGACGTCGACGGCTTCAACGCCAACCAGCTCACCATCAACGAGCACTCGGGCACGCACATCGACGTTCCGGGACACTTCAGCCCCGGCGCGCCCACGCTCGAACAGCTCTCCGCCGAACTGCTGGTGGTCCCGCTCGTCGTGATCCGCATCGCCGACCGCGCGGCCCGCGACCACGACGCCCGCCTCACCGTGACCGACATCCGGCGCTGGGAGAGCCGGTACGGCCGGCTGCCGGCCCGGTCGTTCGTCGCGGTGGACTCCGGCTGGTGGCGCCGGGTGAACACGCCGGGCGCCTTCCTCAACGAGGACTCGGGCGGGACCTTCCACTTCCCTGGCATCAGCCCCGAGGCGGCGGCGTTCCTCGTCGAGGAGCGGAACGTGGTCGGCGCCGGCACCGACACCAGCAGCCTCGACGGCGGCGCGGCGGCCGTGCCGCTGACGCACCAGACGCTGCTGCCCGCCGGCAAGTACGGCATCGAGAACCTGGCGGCCCTGGACTCGGCCCCGGACCACGGCGCGCTGCTGGTCGTCGGCGCGCCCAAGCACCGCGGCGGTTTCGGCGGCCAGATCCGGGCGCTCGCGCTCGTCTGACCGCCGGGCCTCCGCTGGGGGTCAGCTCTCCAACGCCGTGGCGCAGCGGCCGAGATACTCGAGGAACGTCTTGCGCTCCTCCGGGCTGAACAGCTCGCTCAGCCGCTGCTCCACGGCGACCGCCGCCCGGTCGGCCTTGCGGAGCCTGCCCTTGCCGAGCGGGGTGAGTCGGGTTTCCAACACGTGCTGGTGGGTCGGGTGGGGCAGCCGCTCGACCAGGCCCACCCGCTCCATGGTGGTCAGCACGGCGGACATCGTCTGCGGCGTCACCAGGCAGCGGCGGGCCAGCCCGGCCCCCGTGAGCCCGGACTCCGTGGACAGCACAAGCAGCACGGTGTACTGGGAGACGGTCAGGCCGAACTCCTGTACGGCGGAGTGTTTGGCGGCGATGAGGTGCTGTTCCGCGCGCTTGACGTGGTGGCCGATGCGTTCATCGACCGGGAGATCGGTCACGGTGATTCCTGCTTCAGGGGCTGTTGCATGGCCGTCAGTATGTGGCCGAGCGGCGTCATGGAAGGTGCTGCACATGGTAAATGCTCTGAAAAGACGTATTGATATACGTATCCCTACGCCCATAAGGTAGCTGACACCTGGCAGCATGTGGAGGGAGGGGTTCCATGCCGGACCGCACGAGTCGGGTGATCGTGCCGCTCGTGGTCATCAGCGGCGTCGCGGCCACCGCCACCGGGGCGTACCTCCATCAGCTGCCCGACCCGCCGGCCGCCACCGCGGCGGCCGCCGAGCGGCCGGCCCCGGCGACCACGGCCCTGCTGCCGCCGACCGCGGAGAGCCTCGGCCTGGTCCGGATCTCCTACCGGCTCCACCGCATACCGACCCACGCGAGCAACCAGATCGCGGTCTGGATCGAGGACGCCGACGGCGCCTACGTCCGCACCCTCTTCGCGACCAGCTTCACCGCGAACGGCGGCTACGACCGCCGCCCCGAGTCGCTCTCCCAGTGGCGCGAGACCTCCGGCTGGGAACAGGCGTCAGAGGAGGAGATCCGGTCGGCAAGCCGCCCCGCCCAGGACAGCGGCGAGCACACCCTCTACTGGGACGGCACGGACGCCAACGGCGTCCCGGTGCGGCCCGGCCGCTACACCTACCGCATCGAGGGCAACGTGCTGTGGGAGAAGCGCGTGCTGCACACCGGCACGATCGAGCTCGGCACCGCCCCCAGCACCTCCCGCGCCGAGGTCGCCTACCTGCCGGACGCCGCCCGCGACGAGCCCGTCCTGGTCGAGGACGTGCGCGCGAGCTTCACCCCCGGCGAGCCGCTCGACCCGGACACCGTCACGACCTACACCCGCGGCTCCTGACGTGCGGGCCGTGCGCGAGCGCGTGATGGGCACCGAACTGCTCACCGTGCTGTCCCCCGGGGAGGCCGCGGCCGTACTCGGCTGGCTCCGCGACGTCGAGGCGGTCTTCAGCAGGTTCCGTCCCGAGAGCGACGTCTCCCGCGCCAACGCCGGCGGCCTGGTCGCCGTCTCGGAGCTCTTCCTGCGCGTCCTGGACGAGGCATGCGCCCACCAGGAGCGCACCGGCGGTCTCTTCAGCCCGTTCCTTGGCGCCGAGTTGGCCCGTCTTGGCTACGCGGTCGACTTCGACTCCGTCGGCGTGGCCGAACCCACCCCCTCGGGACCGGCCGCGCCCGGCCGGATCCCCCGGCCCCAGGTCCACCTCGACCACGACGACTCCACCATCCGACTGCCCGCCGGGGTCGCCGTCGACCTGGGCGGATTCGTCAAGGGCTGGAGCGTGCAGGCCGCCGCCGACGCCCTGCTCTCCGAGCGCGGCCTCATCGACGCAGGCGGCGACCTCGTGGCCTGGCGTCGCCCGACCGACCCGCCCTGGCGGGTCGGCGTCACCCACCCCCTGCGTCAGGAGCCCGTCGGCGTCCTTGAGTTGCCGGAGGCCGCCGCCGTGGCGACCAGCAGCGTGGTGCGCCGCAGCTGGCCGAGCGCCACCGGGGGCCGGCTGCACCACATCATCGACCCGCGCACCGGCGACCCCGCCGACTCGGACTGCCTCCAGGCCACCGTCCTGGCGGGCGACCTGGCCACGGCCGAGGTGCACGCCACGTGCCTCACGATCCTCGGCACCGGCGAGGGACCCGCCTGGCTGGCCGAGCAGGACCCGACCGCCGGCTGGCTCACCGTCGACCGCGGCGGGACCGTCCGCCACTCACCCGAACTGCCGCTGGGGCGAACGACATGACCCGGCTGATCGCCGTCATGCTGCTGACCGCCGTGCCGTTCCTCCCCGTGCTCGGCAGGACCGACGACGTGGGGGACGCCGCCAACCTCGTCGGTCTCGGCGGCGCGCTCGTGCTGTGGTGGCAGGTGGTGCTCGGCGCCCGCCAGATCTCGGAACGGCTCTGCGGCGACCGGCTGCGCGTCGTCGCCCTGCACCGCTGGCTCGGCGGCTGCGGCGCCTTCCTGGTGCTGCTGCACCCGCTGCTCGAGATGATCGCCAACCACCAGGACCTGCCCTACCTGGTGCTGCTCGACTTCTCCTGGGTGGAGTCGACGTACACCTCCTATGGCCGCGTCGCCCTGCTGCTGTTCCTCGCGCTGTGGCTGACCAGCACCCTGCTACGGGGCGCGATCCGCCACCGAGTCTGGCGCCACGTCCACTACGTCTCGTACCCGCTGACCGGCCTGGTGTTCCTGCACGCCCACGGCATCGGCACCTTCCTGGCCGAACTGCCCTGGCTGCGCGCCTACTGGCTCGGTCTCGCCGGCTGCCTCGCGCTGCTGGTCGCCTGGCGCCTCGCGATCCCGCTGTGGTCGCACCGCTACCGCGTCGTCGCCACGTCCCGCCTGACGCCCACCGTCACGCAGTACACCGTCGCCCCCCAGGGCCGGCGGCGGATCCGCCGCCCGGCACCGGGTCAGTTCTGCTACCTGCGCCTGCGGGCGCTGTCCCGGGCGCACCCGTTCAGCGTCGTGGGACAGGGCGAGGACTCCACGCTGACCTTCGCCGTCAAACGCGCGGGACCGTTCACCAGCCGACTGCGCGACCTCGAGCCGGGCACGGTGCTCCGCCTCGACGGCCCCTACGGCACCTTCACCCGGCAGGCCCGCCTCGACGACCGGCCCGCCGTCCTCATCGCCGGCGGCATCGGGGTCACCCCGTTCGTCGACCTGGTCCGCCGGCACGCCGGCCCGCACATGTCGCTGCTGCACGTCGTCTCATCCCCGGCGGAGGCCGCCTTCCGGGACGAGCTGCGCGCCCACCTCGGCCCCCGCTACACGGAGGAGTGCCGCCCCGACCCGCGCGCCCGCTACTTCATCTGCGGCAGCCCCGCCTTCGTCGAGTCCACGGCCGGCGGCCTCCGAGCCGAAGGCGTCAGGCGCGACCAGCTCTTCACCGAGCACTTCGACTGCTAGTGCCTCAGCTACCTCAGCCGTGAGACGAAGTCGGCGATCAGCGGGGCGATCTCGGGCAGGTGGTCCTCCAGGGCGAAGTGGCCGGTGTCGAACAGGTGGAGTTCGGCGTCCGGCAGATCGGAGAGGTAGGCGAGCGCGCCGGGTTCGGGGAAGAACGGGTCGCGGCTGCCCCAGGTGATCAGCGTCGGCGGCCGGTGCTCGCGCAGCCATGCCTGCCAGTCGGGGTAGGCGGCGATGTTGCTCTTGTAGTCGTAGGCGAGCGCGCGCTGCGCGTGCTTGCGGCCGGGCTGGTCGAGAAAGTGCTGGTCGAGCAGCCAGCCCTCGGGGGCGATCAGTTCGGGGTCGGCGGTGCCGCCCTCGTACTGGGCGCGGGTGGCGTCCAGGGTGAACAGGTCGAGGATGGCCTGCTCGGCGCCGGGGGTGTCGGGAGTGAGGGCGGTGAACTCGCGGGCCGCCGCCGACAGCCCCTCGGCGTACGCGTTGCCGTTCTGCACGATCAGGCCGGCGACGCGATCAGGGCGGCGGAGCGCCAGGCGGAAGCCGACGGGGGCGCCGAAGTCGAAGAGGTACATCGCGAAACGGGCCAGGCCCAGGCGTTCGGTGAAGCGCTCGACGACATCCGCGAGCCGCTCGAAGGAGTAGGGGAATCCGTCCGGGGCGCGGGTGTGTCCGAAGCCCGGGTAGTCGGGGGCGATGAGCCGGTAGTGGCGGCCGAGGGTGTCGATGAGGCGGCGGAACTGGTGCGAGGCGGAGGGGAAGCCGTGCAGGAGCAGTACCACCGGGGCGTCGGGGCGCTCGGGCAGGGACTCCCGGTAGAAGACCTCCACCTGGTCGACCTCGACGAACCGGTGGGCGGTCCGGGCCGGAAGGGCGATGCGAGGTGGGGTCGTGGACATCATATTCACATGCCTCCTTGATGCAAAGACACATTAGTTCTAGCTCCGCTGCGGCTAATGCGTCAAGCGTGCGATATAGCATTAGGGCATGGCTGACAGCGCACCGCTGACCGGTGAGGCCCTGGCCCTGGACCTGGTCAACACCCGCCCGGTGGGCGCCCACGGGCGCGTGGATCTGCTCGCCACCCCACGGCAGTTGTCCGACTGGCTGACCCTGGAGGAGGACCGCCTCCATGGGGAGGCCCGGGGCACCGCGCCGACCCGGGCCGACCTCGCCCCCCTCCACGCCGTCCGAGCGCACACCGAAGCCGCCGTCCGGGCACTGCTGAACGGAACGCAACCCCCCGGGACCGCACTGCGTGGGCTCACCGAGGCCCAGCGTTCGGCACCGCCTGTCCGCGAACTCGGCTGGGACGGCACTGCGGTCACCGCCGTTCCCCGCCGCACCGGCCCACTCGGCACCCGCCTCGCCGCACTGCTGGCCGAGGACGCCGCCGAGCTGCTCAGCGCCCCCACGATCAGCAGGCTCAAGGAGTGCGAGGCTGACGACTGCGTCCTGGTGTTCCTGCCGTCACACCCACGCCGTCGCTGGTGCTCGCCCACCCGCTGCGGCAACCGGACCCGCGTCGCCCGCTACTACCGGCGTCACGGCCCGCCCGACGCGTCCCGTGTCTGACGGGAGACGGCGACCACTCCCGCGGACCTGCTCGCCGGTGCGGACCAGGGCCTGCCCCCGGCCCTGGGTGTGCTGTTCGGGCCAGGGGCGGCGCCCGTCAGTCGGTCGCGGCGCGACCGCGCTGTCGGGCGATGAGGACGCCAGCGCCCGAGGCGAGGGCGAGGGCGCCCAGGGCGCCGACGGTCGGAAGCACGCCGCCACCGCCGGTCTCGGCCAACTGCGGGCGCCTGTCGTCCGGGGTGGACGGCGAGGGCGGCGGCGACGTGGGCTCGGTGGGTCCGGGCCCGGGATCCGTGGGCGTCGGCTCGGGCTCTGTGGGCTCCGGATCCGTCGGCTCCGGCTCCGGCTCGGGCTCAGGCTCAGGCCCCGGCTCGGCGACGGCGTGGGTGATGGTGGCGGACTCCTGGGACCGGGAGCACAGACCCTCGGAGGTGACGGTCATCGCGCTCAGCGAGCCGACCATCGAGCCGTGGGCCTCCTCGTCGAGCCGGACGCGCACCCGGGGCTCGACCCAGTCGCCGGGCGCCAGGGTGTCGACGCCGGCGAAGTGGCCCGCCCAGCCGTCGGACTCGAACGGGACCTCGCTCCAGCCGCCGGGCGCCCGCCACTGGAACGAGTAGCCCCAACGGTCCTCGGGCGGCGTGTGGTCCGGGTACTCCGCCCGCCACAGGTCGGCGTAGATCAGGAGGTCGGTCAGCGGCTCCGCGCCCTCGTTGGTGGCGTGGAAGGAGAACTCGGCCCACTCGCCGGGCACCAGCACCTCCGGCGCGTCCAGCACCTCCCAGCCGATCGCGGGGCGCTCGCCGTTCGGGCCGACGCACTCGCCGTCGAAGCCGCCGGCCACCTCGCTCGGCCAGCGCACCGGCACCTCGGCCGCCTGCGCCGCACCGGCCAGCGGGAACAGCGTCACCAGACCGGCCGCCCCGCGGCCGCGCCCCATCGCCCGATACCTCGTCGCCCGATACCTCGTCGCCCGATACCTCGTCGCCCGGAACCCCGTCGCCCGGAACCCCGTCGCATGAACAACCCCCCTGTTGTAGGTGACATCTGTGTGACGGTCGGACGGGGGAGGAAGTTGTGCGTTCGCGCGGCGAAACCGCTCAGCCCGTCACGAGCTTCACCAGGTCCCCGACCGCGCTCTCGACCGGCGGCAGCGTCAGCATCGCGAGACGTGCCCGGCGGACCCGGGCCGCGATCCCCGAATCCGCGAGCACGGCACGGCAGTCGGCGGCGACGCCATCCGGCGTGCGCGTCGTGACCCGCCGGCCGAGGCCCAACTCCTCGACCCGCCTGGCGTTCGGGTACTGGTCGGCGAACTGCGGCAGCACCACCATCGGCGTCGCGGTGCGCAGCGACTCCCGGACGCTGTTGAAGCCGCCGTGGGTGAGGAACACGTCCACCGCCTCCAACAGCAGCGGCTGCGGCACCTGTTCGACGACGTGCACATGCGGCGGCAGGTCGTCGGGTACCGGCCCGACGCCCGCGGTGGCCAGCACCACGACGCAGTCGTCGAGCCGCGCGACCGCCTCGGCCATGGTGCGCAGCGTCTTGCGCGCGTTCGGGAACAGGGCGGGCGGCGTGGGGGAGTACACCTGGTCGCGCGCCATCGGCAGCGCGGTGCCGAGCGCGGCGAACACCAGCGGCCGGTCGGTGGCCAGCTCGGCGACCCACGCCGGGAGCGCGGCGGCGCGCGCCACGTCGACGGTCTGCCGGTACGCCAGGGACGAGGGGCCGAGGTACCGGGCGAAGGACAGGGCCGGCGGCACGTAGTCGATCCGCCCGTGCGGCAGGAGCGACAGCGGATCGTTTCTCACGGGCAGGCCGACCGCCTCCCGGGTGGCGTTGAGCGGGCCGAGGATCTTGGCGGGGTTGAGGATGTTGGTGGTCCCCGACGGGGTGGGCAGCTGCGGCACGCCGAGCCGCTCCGCGACCAGGCAGGCGCCCAGGTCCATCCCGTCCCGCAGGATCAGGTCGGGCCGGAAGCCCTCGGCCACCGGTAGCACGGCCGTGTAGGAGTCCACCGCGCCCACCCGCGTCATGCCGTGGAACAGGGCCGGCATCAGGGTGCTCTGGAACGCCTCGGGATCGTCCGCCGGCGCCCCGGCCC
>NZ_SMKC01000220.1 GCF_004348315.1 Streptomyces sp. 8K308
GAACGCCCGCCCACCGGGGCGCAGATCAATCTCAGCCACCGAGCCGAACCATCCTGACAGCCCTTCGGCGGTGGTCAGCGTGGCCCACACCCGCTCGATGGGGTGCCGCAGCACCACCACCCGCTCGATCGTGTCCGAAACCATTGCCACCTTCCTATAGCAGCCTGCAGGCGCCATCGATGGCAACCTACAGGTTGCGATCACTTCCCGCAAGCTCGGCGGACTCGTCGGCCAGCGCGTCCAGTGCGGCGCGGCGGGCGGTGATCCTCTCCAACACTCCGGGCTCCTCCCCGATCGCCGTGGCGTGATGTTCCTGCTTCAGATCGTGGGACGTGGTGGGCCGGGCCGCAGGCGAAGCCGGGACTACGGCCTGGACTACCGTCGCCGACCAGGGCGAGTACGCCGACGGTCGTCCACGCCAGCCACTGTGAGCTGCCGTTTCAGGATGTGCGGCCCCAGTGCTCGCGGCCTACGTCACGAGCGCGACGATGCTCATCGTCGCCCGCGCGTTGCTCGGGATCGCCGGTGCGACGCTGATGCCGTCCACCATGTCGTTGATCCGCGCCATGTTTCACGACGAGAGGCAACGCACCGTCGCGATCAGTGTGTGGATGGCCGGTTTCGTGCTGGGAGGCGCTCTGGGACCCGCCGTCGGCGGCCTGCTGCTTGACCACTTCCGGTGGGGTTCCGTCTTCCTGCTCCCACCCTGCTTCCGGAGTTCCGGTTCGACGAGCCGGGTAGTCTCGACCTTCCCAGCGCCCTGATGCTGCTGGTCTGGATGCTGTCGATGGTCTACGGGACCAAGGAGTACGCCTCACCCGGTGTCGAGCCGACCTCCTCGCTCGTCCCCACCGTGGGTCTGGCGGTCGGTGCGGCCTTTGTGTCGCGTCAGCGGAACCTTCCCTTCCCACTGCTCGACCTCCGGCTGTTCGGGAACCACACGTTCACCGCCGCTCCGCTGGTCCTGTCACTGGCGATGCTTGTCATGTCCGGTGGGCAGTTCTTCATGGCACAGTTCCTTCAGACCGTGGCCGGATACCCGCCCCTCGACGCGGGGCTGCTGCTCCTTCCGATCTCCGTGACGATGGTCATCGGCGTCATGACCGCTCCCGGGCTCACGCGGTGCGTTCCGCCCGCCACCTGATGGCGGGCGGGCGGGCCGTCGCCGCTGTGGGCATGGGGATCCTCGCCCAGGTCAGGAGGATTCCAGTATCGGAACGCTCATCGCCTGCGGCTCCCTCGTCAGTCTGGGTCTCGGGCCGACCCCCACCCTGGGCACGGCCATGGGCATCGCACTCCTCGGCGCGGCCGGCACGGCGACGTACCGCGTCCAGGTACGGGACGCCATCCCAGCCGACACTCCAAGGGAGGCCGCCGGAGCCGCCCAGGACAGCATCGGCGCCGCGGTAGTGGCCGCCACCGGGCATCCGGGCACCATCGGGGACGCCCTCATCGAGGCCGCGAGGTCGGCGTTCACCCAGGGATTCCAACTGGCCTACGGCGCGGGCGCGGTCCTCACGGTCGGCATCGCACTCCTGGCGGTCACATCGCTCCGCACGTCCGCGCCGGGTCTCGACGAGGAGGACACGACCGCGAGCTGAGCTCCGGGAGGCCCATGCCCGTTCGACCCGAGGCCGAGGTTGATCGCGAAGCTCCTGGTGGTTCTCGGTGTCGACGCCGAGAACCACGAAGTCCTCGGGTGTGGCCGTGGTTTCCGGTCAAGACTCGTGTGGCGCCAGGGGGCGTGTCACGGGGACGACGGTGAGCCGGTCATTGAGGCCCTTGAAGTCGTCGGGATGGGTGGTGAAGGTCTCACGATCGAGTGACACCCCCCCAGCCTGATAATGGCCTTGTGATCGACGGGCATCTGCGTGTGGTATTGGCCGAGGACTCCGTCGTGCTCCGTGACGGCATGGTCGAGCTGCTCCGCGCCCGCGGGTGCGAGGTGGTGGCCTCCACCGGAACGGCGCCCGAGTTGCTCGCCGCGGTGGTCGAGCACCGCCCCGACGTGGCCGTGGTGGACATCCGGATGCCGCCCACGCACACTGACGAGGGCATCCGCGCCGCCGTTGAAATCCGTGCGAGCACGCCCGAGGTCGCAGTCCTCGTCTTCTCGCAGCATGTCGAGACCGCCTGGGCTTCCCGGCTGTTGGCGGACGGTGCGGCAGGCATCGGGTACCTGCTGAAGGAACGTGTCGCCAGGACCTCCGAGTTCGTCGGCGCGCTGCACCGGGTCGCCGCCGGGGGTACGGCGCTCGACCCCGAGGTGGTTACCCGGCTGTTGCGGGGCGAACGGCGCAATCGGGTGGATGCTCTGACACCACGCGAGCGCGAGGTGCTGGAGCTGATGGCGCAGGGGCACTCCAACCGTTCCATCGCCGCGCTGCTGGTGGTGTCGGAGCGGGCGGTGGAGAAACACGTCGCCGCCGTCTTCGCCAAGTTCGGCCTGCGAGCAACGGACTCCGACAACCGGCGGGTGAAGGCCGTTCTGACCTACCTGGCGGAGAGTGGCGGTTGATCCGTCACAGGCGCGTCGGCAGCTCGACGGTGACCAGGGTGGGGCCACCTGGCGGGCTGTCGACCCGCAGGATGCCGTCGACCGCCGCGAGCCGCTCGCCCAGGCCGGTGAGGCCGGTGCCGGTGCCGAGCGCCGCGCCACCGCGGCCGTCGTCGCGCACGGTCAGCCGCACTCGGCCGTCGGCGGCGATCGCGGCGAGCTCGGCCGAGCGGGCGCCGCTGTGTTTGGCGATATTGGTAAGCAGCTCCGCAGCGCAGAAGTACACCGTTCGTTCGACCACGGAGTCCGGGCGTTCCCGCAGGTCCAGGCGGACGGTGACCGGCACCGGCGAGGTAGCGGTGAGGTCCGGCAACGCCTCGCCGAGGCCGCCGTCCAGCGCCACCGGGTGAAGGCCCCGGGTGAGCCGCCGTAGTTCGGCGATGCTGTCGTTGGTCTGGCCGCGGGCGCGCTCCACCAGGGTGCGCAACCGTCCGAGGTCCGGACCGGCGGCTGGAGCGAGCGCGTCGTCGGCCAGCGAGAGGGTGATCGCCAGGGCGACCAACCGGGCCTGGGTGCCGTCGTGCAGGTCACGCTCCAGACGGCGGAGCTGGGCGCCGCTCTCCGCGAGCAGGGTGGCGCGGGCGGTCTCCAGCTCCCGCACCCGCCGCTGGGCACGGGCCGGCCCGAGCAGCAGCCGGGCCAGCCACCGGTTCGCCGCGCTCACGGCCCTGACCGCGCCGGGCACCGCGGTCAGGAGAGTCAGACCCAGCGGAACGGAGACGGCGTCCAGCCAGGTGAACAGCCGCCCGCCCGGTTCCAGCAGGCGGCTCCAGAGCGGGAGGCCGATCAGCCAGCCGCAGCCCAGGGGAAGGGCCACAGCGGCGAAGAACCCGAGCAGGCCGAGCGGTAGCCGCAGCACCAGGAAGAGCAGCGTCCGCCAGGCGACCGGGTCGGTCAGCACGACACGGCCACGGGCGACCAGGCCCCGCGGGAGGGGCAGCCTGTCTGGCGCCTCGACGCGCTCGCCGAGCAACCGGCCGACCAGCCGCCGGTGCGGTGCGCCCAGAGCACGCGCGCCCAGCAGCGCGGCGACCACGAACGGCAGACCCAGCACGGTGAGCGAAAGCAGCGCCCCCGCGTACAGGACGGCGAGCGCGTAGCCGCCGCCGAGCAGCGCCAGCGGCAGCCCGACGACGGCGAAACCCCATTCGCCTCCCCGAACGGAGAAGTAGCGCCGCCGCTCAGCCATGCCCGACTCCACCGCCGTACTCAGTCGCGGTCACCACCTGCCAGCTCGGCCGCAGGGCCACGAACCGCCCACAGACCTGTGGCCAGGATGCCCGGGACGGTGAGTGCCGCCGCGCCCGCGACGATCCACCAGCAGGCGGACGGCGGGACGTCCGGCACCGCTGAGTCGGTCACCGCCGTGCTGAACGCCGCCGTCGCGGCGCCCGCGACCGCCGCGCCGAGCAGCACACCCACTGCCGTGGTCAGCACCGCTTCCGCGCTCAGCATGCGCATCAGCTGCGATCGGGTCGCGCCGACCAGCCGGAGCAGCGCGAACTCGCGGCCCCGGTCGGCGGT
Source organism: Streptomyces sp. 8K308 (assembly GCF_004348315.1). GTDB lineage: Bacteria > Actinomycetota > Actinomycetes > Streptomycetales > Streptomycetaceae > Streptomyces. The sequence goes on from NZ_SMKC01000220.1 coordinate 4,082, forward strand.
CACGGCGACCAGGGTGTTGATCGTGGACACGGCGGCGAAGCAGATCAGCAGCGCCAACTCGACCTGGCGAAGCCAGACGTCCGTGTCCAGGGTGACGCTCGTAGTCGGCGCGCCCGGGGCATGTTCGGCGGTGGCTGTCATGATCGACATGGTGCCCGACAACCCGACGAGCAGCGCGACCGGCACCACGGCGGACGACAGCCGCCGCGCGTACCCGCGCAGGTTGGCGTCGGCCAACCATCCCACCCCGGGCCCCAGCGCCCGTACCGGCGCGCCCAACACGGCCGCCAAGACGCGCGTGGCGAACGGCCCCACCAGGGCGACCGCCATCAACAACACCAGTGAACCCAGCAACGCCGCCTGCCCCGCCTCGTCCAACTGCTCCGCCGGCCGCGTCGCAGCCAGTCGCAGCAGCAGGCCGCCGCCCACCAGCGCGCCGATCCCGGCGAGCAGGCGCGGCACGCCCGTCCGTCCGTGCTCGGTCGAGCTGGCGGTGAGCGCGGCCGCGGGCGCCATCCTCGAGATCCGTAGGGCCGCGACGGCCGAGGCAGCCAGGCCGACGGTGAGCGCAGTGGCCAGTGCGACCAACATCGGCAGCGGTGTCTCGGGGACCCGCACGCCAGGCGCCGCCATCCCCCGCCGCTGCAACTCGACGAGAAAGCGGTCGGCTGCCGCCGTGCCGACGACCCAGCCTGGTACGGACACCAGAAGCGTGGTCGCGACGACCTGGCCACGGACCAACTGCCGTGCCTGGCGGGGCGTCGCCGCGACCGTGCGCAGCAGAGCCAGTTCGCGATGCTGCTGACGCACGGCGAACCCCAGCGCGTTGACCACGACGAAGAACGCGACCAAGACCACGATCTCGCCGAAGGCAGCGGCGATCACCATCAAACCGGGACCGGCGACCGCCTCCCCGGCGCGCGCAGGCGCGACGACGTCGGCGGCGAGCAGCGAGCCGAACAGTGTCATGGCGGCGATGGCGAGGAAGAGCGCGACCGCCAGGCCGACGAACGCCGTAGGCCGCCGCCGCATCTGCCCAAGTGCGAGGGCGGCCGTCACGCTCGTGCTCCCAGCCGGCTCAGACGTTCGCCGACCCGGGCGGCGGTCGGCCGGTCGAGCTCGTCCACCACCAGGCCGTCGGCGAGTAGCAGCACCCGATCCGCGTACCCGGCGGCGACCGGATCGTGGGTCACCATCACACAGGTCTGACCGTCCAGATCCACTCCAGCGCGAAGCAGGGCCAGGATCTCGTGCCCCGTGGCCCGGTCGAGCGCGCCGGTCGGCTCGTCGGCGAACAACACCCGAGGGCGAGCCACCAGCGCCCGCGCGATCGCAACCCGCTGCTGCTGCCCCCCGGACAACTGCCCGGGCCGGTGCCGCGCACGCCCGGCGAGGCCGACCCGGGCAAGCGCGTCTCGCACTTCCCCCCGGTCAGGCCGCCGGCCGGCCAGCCGGCCGGGGAGCTCGACGTTCTGCGCCACCGTCAACGCGGGCATCAGATTGAACGTCTGGAAGACGAACCCGACCCGGCTGCGCCGCAGTCTCGCGAGCCGCCGCTCGGGCAACCGGGACACCTCGGTGCCGCCCCACCAGACGGACCCCTGAGTGGGCCTGTCCATCCCCGCGAGGCAGTGCAGCAAGGTGGTCTTGCCGGAGCCCGACGGCCCCATCACCGCCGTGAACGTACCAGGCGCCAGGGACACCGACACCCCGCGCAACGCATGCACGGCGCCCGGTTTACGACCGTACTCACGGTGCAGGTCCTCCGCCCGGGCGGCGGTTCCCAGCTCGACATCCGTCGTCTCAACCATGCTTCTAGCCTCGGCGCGAAACCCAGAGCGATCGACCGTGCCGGCCCCCGAATCGATGGTTCGGAAACCCGTACCCCCGTCATCGCGCTGCGCGCCCGCATCCGACCGGGCACGCCCGTCCATCGGCTTCGCCGCCGGCCGACGCGATGCCGGCCGACCGTGTCCTCGCCCGCACCAACGCCGCCGGCGAGACGCCGCGCTACCGCCATGACGTGATGGGCCGTGTTGTCGAACGCACCGCCCCGACCGGCGAGGCCACCAGCTTCACCTACGACTGGGCGGGACGGCTCGCATGAGCCCATGGGCCCGACGCACTCGTGGAGAGGACCTACGCCCCCCTCGGCCGCCTGCTCACCGAGACGGTCAACGGCCAGGACCTCGCGCTGGGCTACGACGCGCTGGGCAGGCTCGTCCCACGGCGGACACCCAGCGGCCACACGAGGACCTGGACCTACGCCCCCGGTGGCAGCCTCACCGCCCTGCCTCGGGCACGCACCACCTCGCTATCGAACGCGACGCGCTGGGCCGCGAGTCCAGCCGCACCATCGACCAGGCTCTCGTCCTCCAACACGCCTGGGACTCCACCGGGCGCCTGGCCGAGCAGATCCTCACCACCCAGGCCGGCCCGGCCGAAGGCCGGCGGGCGCTCCACCACCGCACCTACGCCTACCGGCCCGATGGTTACCTCGCGGCCGTGACCGAGGACGCCGAAACCACCCACTACGCCGTCGGTCCAGCCGGACATGTCACAGCGGTGGCCGGCCCCGCCAGCGAGGAGACGTACACCTACGACCTGGCCGGCAACCAGACCGCGGCTCACTGGACCGCGCCGCACACCTCCGGCGAAGCGACCGGGGACCACGCCTACAGCGGGAGCCTGCTGACCCGCGCCGGCCGCATCGGCTATCGCCACGATGCCGCCGGCCGCGTCGTCCTTACTTCCCCAAGGGCACCGACCTGAGCCTCCACAGCCCCGAAGACCTCGAACACGTCGCCCAAGAACTCAACGGCCGCCCACGCTAGACGCTCGGCTGGGATACCCCAGCCGAGCGTCTACGTGATCTACTCACCACCTGAAACCAAGTGGTGTTGCGACGACCCCTTGAACCCAAGCAGCGGTTCCGAAGCACGGGGCCTTCTGTGTTTCCAGGGCTCCTATGTCGGCTTCTACTTCTGCTCGTCTCGCACGATGGCGTACACGATGCCGACCACTCCCACGCCTACGGCGATGGCTGTACCAAGCGCTGGATCGCGCAGCGACACGTAGACGGTGAGCACACGGGATCCTCGCCGCGTTCGCCGGTGGTGGCGTAGAAGACGGACACCGTGCCGTCGGGTCGCAGGAGGGCGGACCCCGACCACTCGCGGCTGCCGGGGGACGCGCGTCGGGGAAGGCGTGCCCGAGGTCCGTCCAGCGGTCGCCGGCCCTGGCCAGCAGGTGGAGGCGCGCGAGTCGTGGCGGTGCTCGGGATGGCCGACGGCGGGTGGGGAGGGCGTCATCCAGAGCTCGCCCTCCGGGACCGTGGCGGTGGTGCCGTCCTCCCGCTGCACCGGCCACAGGTCCCAGATGTCGTGGTCGGGGAGCACGCGGGGCGTGGTGGCGGGGTCGATGACGGGCGCGGTGGTCGCCGGTTCCTCGGCGAGCCGATCGAGGTCACGCCGGGTCCACCGGGTGGGGCGGATGTCTGTCACGCCTGTCCTGTCGTCGGGCTGTTGTCGTTCGGCATCGCTCGGTCAGCCCTTCACTGAGCCCTGCGGCAGGGCGGAGACGAAGCGGCGTTGGAAGATGAGGAACACGATGAGCGTGGGCGCGAGGATCAGCAGGATCCCGCGCACGGCAGGGGGATGTCCGTGCCCCACTGGCCCTGGAAGGCGCCCAGCGCGCCGGCCAGGTGCGCTGGGCCGGATCGTCGACCAGGACGATGGCGAGCAGGAACTGGTTCCAGGTCCACAGGAACAGCAGGATGGCCAGGGACGAGATCGCGGGCGCGGCCAGCGGGACGGACGCGCCAGAGGAGCTGCCACACGTTGGCGCCGTCGAGTTGGGCGGCCTCGGAGAGGTCTGCGCGCGCGTCCAGTAGACCGCGAAGGGCATGAACAGGCCGATCAGCGGCAGGATGATGGCCCACCTGGTGTTCAGGAGGTCCATGTCGCGCACCAGGTAGTACAGCGGCGTGATGATGCCCTCGAAGGGGAGCGTCAGGCCGAGCACGAACATCGGGAAGACCAGGTGGCGGCCCGCCATCCGCAGGTGGCCCAGGGCGAAGCCGGCCATCGTGGCCAGCACAAGCGAGACCGGTACCACGCCGAGCACGATCAGGGTGCTCGACCACAGCAGGTCGCCTATGTGGGCTACCCGGAGCGTGTCGGCGAAGTTGCCCCACCGCGGTTCGCTCGGCCACTCCAGGCCGGAGGGGCAGCTGCCCGAGGGTTGCAGGGCGGTGACGAACAGGCTGACGAACGGGACGATGGTGAAGGCCGTCAGCAGGACGAGGAACAGCCACCCCGTCCACGCCTCGCGTCTGCCGACGATCACGGCCGCTCCCTGGTGAGCCGCTGGATGGGAAGGACACACAGGAGCACGAGGGCCATGAGGACCACGGCGAGCGCGGAGGCCACGCCGATCTCCCGGTCGGAGAACGCCTGGTAGTAGATCTCCAGGCCGTATCTCGCCGCCGGCGCCGACCTTGAGGAGATCGAGGACCTCGTCCGGTACACCGAGTACGGCAACGACGCCTTCTCCGAGCCGGACTACCACGCCGCGTACGGGCCGATTTATGAGGACCCGTCGATCCTGCGGTGGCTGCTGCGGCAGGAGCGCCAGGGCGCGAGAGCCCACGATGCTGCTCTGTGGGGTGCCGCGGCACCCCACAGAGCAGCATCGTGGTGTCCGGATTCCGGCGCTACTCCTCGCTCTCCCCGGGTGAATTCAGGCGGAAATAGCGATCATTTCGCATATCACGATCCAGGCCAGGCCGAATTCATGGGCGCCTTCTCCCCATTCGCCACCCCCATACGATCATATTCGCTCAATTTCTCGAAACAACCAGCCGACGGAGAGGTTGACAGTCGACGCGAGACTCCTATGCTCCATGTCTGACGCTCCGACTGCCGTTCGTGGTCCCGAACGGCGCTCGGGGTTGCTCCGCCGGCCAGCAGGCCATCGCACGACAGCACGCGCACCAACCACCTTCCGTACCGGTGGCGCCCCCCACACGTGCGTCTCGATGCTGAACGCCTGAGGACGACAGGCGCTCTCGTGTGTCGGGAGCCTCCGGCAGAGCCGCCCCGGAACCGTCCGTGCCTCCCCCTGCCATGCCGTCGCGGTCACCCGCGACACCGCATCGGACGCGTTCCCGGCACCAAGGAGAGCCATGTCAGGCATGTCGACAGTCAAGGAGTCCCGCGATGTCGCTGCGTAGGTTGTTATCCGTGCCCATCGTGGCCGCGGCGCTTCTCGCCCTGGTCACCGGCGGCCAGGCGGCGGCCGGCACGCCCGAGACCAACTCCCCGTCCAGCGAGGCCGACAGCACCGCCGTGACGTCCGCCGCCTGCGGCCAGGCACCCGCCCTCGGCGACGGCACCCACACGATCCAGAGCGGCGGCACCAACCGCAGCTTCATCCTGGACGTCCCCGACGGCTACGACCGCAACCACCCCTACCGACTGGTCCTCGGGTTCCACTGGTGGGGTGGCACCGCGACCGACGTCGCCACCGGCCAGACCGTGGAACGTGACGTCTGGTCCTACTACGGCCTCAAGCGGCTGGCGAACAACAGCACCATCTTCGTCGCCCCCCAGGGCATCAGCAACGGCTGGGCCAACACCAACGGCCGGGACGTCACCTTCGTCGACGACCTGCTGCGCCGCATCGAGGCCGACCTGTGCGTCGACACCAGCCGGCGCTTCGCCCTTGGTTTCAGTTACGGCGGCGCAATGAGCTACTCGCTCGCCTGCTCCCGCCCCAACACCTTCCGCGCCGTCGCGGTCTACGGCGCACCCGGCCAGATCAGCGGATGCAGCGGCGGCACCGGCTCCGTCGCCTACTTCGCCGCCCACGGCGTCAGCGACAACATCGCGAACGGCCGCTCCATGCGCGACCGGTTCGTGCGGAACAACGGCTGCACCGCCCAGAACCCGCCAGAACCGCCCCAGGGCAGCCTCCGGCACATCACCACCACCTACTCCGGCTGCGCCTCCGGGCGCCCCGTCACCTGGGCCGCCTTCGACGGCGGCCACATCGCCGCCCCCCAGGACGGCGCCCCCGGCGACAGCGGCTCCCGCACCTGGCTCCCCGGCGAGACCTGGCGGTTCTTCACCCAGTTCTAGCGTTGCGCGGCTCCGCCCTCCCCGCCGGGAGGGTGGGGCCGTTCGGCGCCCCCCCATCCGTCGAGAAAGGGCCAGACCATGCGCACCCTGATCCGTGGACGGCTGCCCCACCTGCTGGCGGCAGCGGCCGTGGCGATGACGATGCTCTTCACCACACCGGCCCAGGCACCGGCCCAGGCGCCGGCCCAGCCGCCAGCCCAGGCGGCGCCCGGAAGTCCGGCGCTCACCCCGCCACTGGGGTGGAACAGTTGGAACAGCTTCGGCTGCAACGGGGTCAACGAGACGGTGATCCGCCAGGCCGCCGACGCCATGGTGAACTCCGGCATGCGGGACGCCGGCTACGAGTACGTCGTGGTCGACGACTGCTGGTTCGACCCCCAGCGCGACGCCCAGGGCAACCTGCGCGCCCATCCGACCCGGTTCCCCAGCGGCATGCGAGCGCTGGGCGACTACATCCACAGCCGCGGGCTGAAGTTCGGCATCTACATGTCGCCCACCGAGCGCACCTGCGCCCAGCGCGTCGGCACGCACCCCGGCTCCACCGGAAGCATGGGGCACGAGGTCCAGGACGCCAACACCTTCGCCTCCTGGGGCGTGGACTACCTCAAGTACGACTGGTGTTCCCCGGAAGGCACCCGGGAGGAGCAGATCGCCCGCTTCACGCTGATGCGGGACGCCCTGCGCGCCACGGGACGCCCGATCGTCTACAGCATCAACCCCAACAGCTTTCACGCGATCACGGGCGCCACGTACAACTGGGGCGAGGTCGCCGACCTGTGGCGCACCACCGAGGACCTGCTGGACATCTGGCAGAACGGCAACACCAACAGCTACCCGATGGGCGTGGGCAACGTCGTCGACATCAACGCCCCGCTGGCCGCCCAGGCCGGGCCAGGGCACTGGAACGACCCGGACATGCTGGTCGTCGGCCGGCCGGGCCTGACCCTGACCGAGGCCCGGTCGCACTTCGCGCTCTGGGCCCTGATGGGCGCGCCGCTGATGGCGGGCAACGACATCCGCACCATGTCCGCCGACGTCAGTGCCATCCTGCGCAACCCGCGCCTGCTGGCCGTGAACCAGGACCCGCTCGGCGCCGGCGGACGCCGGGTGCGCGACGACGGCAACGTCGAGGTGTTCGCCAAGCCGCTCGCCGACGGCTCCGTCGCGATCGGCCTGTTCAACCGCGGCTCCGCCACCACCACCATCACCACCACGGCGGCCCAGATCGGTCTTTCGAACGGCTCGTTCACCCTCACCGACCTGTGGACCGGCGGCACCTCCTCCAGCGGCGGCCAGATCTCCGCCAGCGTGCCAGCGCACGGCGTCGCGGTCTACCGGGTCTCCGGCGGCACCCCCCTGGAGAACACCACCTCCCGACTGCGCGGCGCCAGCTCAGGACGCTGCCTCGACGTCGACAACGCCTCCACGGCATCCGGCACCACCGTACTGATCTGGGACTGCCACACGGCGGCCAACCAGTCATGGACCACCTGGGCCGGCGGCGAGATCCGCGTCTTCGGCGACAAGTGCCTGGACGCCTACAACCAGGGCACCACCAACGGCACCCGGGTGATCACCTGGACCTGCAACGGCCAAGCCAACCAGCGCTGGACCCTGGCCGCCGACGGATCCATCCGCAACGCCCACTCCGGCCTGTGCCTGGACATCAACCAGGCCGGCACCGCCAACGGGACCGCCGTCATCCTGTGGACCTGCAACGGCCAGCCCAACCAGAGATGGGCCCGCTCCTGAGAAGCCGCCAGACGGCCCGGGAGCGCGATGACGCTG
>NZ_SMKC01000221.1 GCF_004348315.1 Streptomyces sp. 8K308
GGTGGGTTGGGCGCGGCACGGCCGCGAGGCCCGGGTCAGAGGCCGGGCGCGCCCCAGACGGGGAACCAGCGGGAGAGGTCGGACTCGAGACGGAGGTCGTTGGTCAGGAGCGCCCGCGCCTGGAGCTCCAGCTCGTTATCGCGCCGCTCCCCCGCCCCCGCGATCGGCGCGAACGGGTAGAAGGTGCCGCGCTTGTAGAGATAGACCAGCGCAAGCGGCCGGTGCTCCGCGTCCCGGAAGCCGACCAGCGAGCACAGCAGCTGTGGGCCGAAGCCCGCGTCCCGCAGCAGCGTGTTCACCGCGTGCAGGTCGTTGACGAGGGTGGTGACGTCGTCCGGCGACTGCCGGGCCAGCAGCCAGGTGTAGCCGTAGGAGTCCTGGCTGAACTCCACCGGCAGGCCGCCGGTCGCCGTGTCGGCGTCGAGCAGCTCCCGCACCTCGTCCCGCACACGCGAGAACGCGCCGCCCTCGACGCTGGCGAAGCAGACCGAGCCGAGCCCGGTGGGCAGGAAGCCGGCGCCGGCCTGGAGGGTGATCGCCGCGGAGGGGACCGCGAACAGCTGGTCGAGATCGGGGCGGACCGGCTTGCTGCGGCCCAGGATCACGTCGAGGAAGCCCATCGGTGGATCACCGCGATCGGGGGTCAGGGCTGGCCGAGCTCGGTGGAGAGCCTGGCCAGCCGCTCGAGGCGCTGTTCGAGCGTGGGGTGGGAGGAGAGGAACCGGCCCATGCCCTCCCCGGACAGCGCCGGGGCGAAGTAGAAGGCGTTGAACGGCTCCGCCTGCCGCAGGTCGCGCGTCGGGATCCTGGCCATCTGGCCGGAGACCTTGGTCAGCGCGGAGGCAAGCGCCGAGGGGCGGCCGGTCAGCAGGGCGCCGGCGCGGTCGGCGGACAGCTCGCGGTAGCGGGAGAGCAGCCGGGTCAGCAGGAAGCTGATCACGTAGACCACGGCGCTGACGAGGGGGACGAGGAGCAGCAGCGCGTTCTGGTTGTTGTCGCGGGAGCGGCCCAGGCCCGTCCACAGGGCTATTCGGGTGATGAGGCCGGCCATCACGCCGAGGAAGGAGGCGATGGTCATCACCGCGACGTCACGGTGCGCGACGTGGGACAGCTCGTGGGCGAGGACGCCCTCCAGCTCCTCGGGCTCGAGGCGGCGCAGCAGCCCGGTGGTGGCGCACACCAGCGACTTCTTCTGGCCGCGGCCGGTGGCGAAGGCGTTGGGCACGTCGGTGTCGGCGATGGCGACCCTGGGCTTGGGCATGTCGGCCAGGGCGCACAGCCGGTCCACGGCGCCGTGCAGCTCCGGCGCCTGCTCGGGCGTGACCTCCCGGGCGCCCATGCTGTACGCGGCGATCCGGTCGCTGAACCAGAACTGGGCGAAGAAGAGACCGCCGACGATCACCACGATCAGCGGCCACGAGTCGCCGAGCAGCACGATCAGGACGCCGACGAGCACGACGTAGAGCAGGCCGAGGAAGAACATGGTGAGGGCCATGCGGCTCGTGAGCCCGCGGTCAGGGGCGAAACGGGTGCGCGACATCTGACGCCTCCCTTCTCTCCCCAAAGTAAAACAGTGGGGGTGAAAACGGCGCAAAGGGCCGATAAGAGGGAGATCAAAGGAGGAGATCTAGGGGCGATCTAGGGGTCGACCCTGGCCGCGACCGGCAGGTGGTCGCTTCCGGTGGCCGGCAGCGTCCAGGAGGAGACCGGTTCGAGGTCGCGCACCAGGATCTGGTCGATCCTGGCCATCGGGAAGGACGCCGGCCAGCTGAAGCCGAAGCCGGCGCCGGCGGCGCCCTGGGTGGAGCGCAGCTCGGAGGTGAGCGGGGCGAGCGCGCCGTCGTTCATCGTGCCGTTGAGGTCGCCGAGCAGCACCGTGCGCGGCAGCTCCTCGGCGGCGATGGCGTGGCCGAGCTGGTCGGCGGCGTCGTCGCGCTGCTCGGCCGTGAATCCGGCCCTGAACTGGACGCGCACGGACGGCATGTGGGCGACGTAGACGGCGACCTCGCCGATGCCCTCGGCCTCGACCGAGGTCCGCATCGCGCGGACCCAGCCGATGCCGATGTCGACCGGCTGGGCCTCGGTGAGCGGGTAGCGGCTCCACAGGCCGACGGTGCCCTGGACGGCGCTGTAGGGGTATGCCTCGGCCAGCTCCTCCTCGTAGGTGGCGACCGCGCCCTGCGGCAGCTCCTGGAGGGCGATCAGGTCGGCACCTGCGTCGATCAGGTCGCGGGCGGTGCCGGCCGGGTCGGGGTTGTCGGCGTCCACGTTGTGGCTGACGACCATGAGCGCGCCGCCGTCGGACGTCTTGTCGGCGAGCAGTCCGCCGAACAGGTTGAGCCAGACCAGGACCGGCACCAGCACCGCGATCACGGCGGTGGCCGAGCGGCGCAGCACGGCGCACAGCGCGAGTGCCGGGATGGCGAGGCCGACCCAGGGCAGGAAGGTCTGCAGGAGGCTGCCGACGTTGCCGATGGTGTTGGGCACCCTGGAGTGGAGCGCCATCAGCAGGGCGAGGGCCAGCGCGAAGCCCGCCGGCCACCAGCCGCGGCGCCAGCGGCCGACGCGGTCGCCCCAGCGTGGCCGCGTGGGTCGGGACGCGCCGGGGGCGGCGGTCTCGCCGCCCTCTTCGGGGCCTTGTCCCGGTTGGGTGTCGGGGGTGTACAACCGTGCCATCCGCTGCCCTCGCTGCCCGTCGCGCTTACGCTCCGGGGAACCATAGTCGAGCCCCGGTCACGTCGGAGTACAAGACGGTTACCGGGATGTGCGGGGTTCCCGGGGCCGCCGGCCGGGTGCGACGATGGAGGTCGATCCGGGGACGCCGGCATGGCGCCTCGAGACGACCTGAACAGGAGCAGCGTGATGACGCAGCACACGACTGCCCAGGCACCGGCCGCGCGGCCGGAGGTGCCAGGGCTCTACGGCGGAAAGCGGAACCGTCGGGTCACCGTGCGTGACATAGCGGCGGCGAAGCGGCGCGGGGAGAAGTGGCCGATGCTCACCGCCTACGACGCCATGACCGCCTCGGTGTTCGACGAGGCCGGCATCCCGGTGATGCTGGTCGGTGACTCGATGGGCAACACGCACCTGGGCTACGACAGCACGGTTCCGGTGACGCTCGACCAGATGGTGATGCTGTCGGCCGCGGTGGTGCGCGGCACCCAGCGCGCGTTGATCGTCGGGGACCTGCCGTTCGGCTCGTACCAGGAGAGCGCGACCCAGGCGTTGCGCAGCGCGACCCGGCTGGTGAAGGAGGCGGGCGTGGGCGCGGTCAAGCTGGAGGGCGGCGAGCGCTCGGCCGACCAGGTGTCCCTGCTGGTGGAGGCCGGTATCCCGGTGATGGCCCACGTGGGTCTCACGCCGCAGTCGGTGCACGCCTTCGGCGGGCACCCGGTGCAGGGTCGGGGCGAGGAGGCGGCGCAGCAGCTGCTGCGGGACGCCAAGGCGGTGCAGGACGCGGGCGCGTTCGCGGTGGTGCTCGAGCTGGTCACGGCCGAGCTGGCCGCGGAGGTGACGCGGAGCCTGCACATCCCGACGGTGGGCATCGGCGCGGGTCCCGACTGCGACGCCCAGGTGCTGGTGTGGACGGACATGGCCGGAATGACGGACTGGCCGGGCGGCCGGATGCCCCGGTTCGTCAAGCAGTACGCGCGGCTGCGCGAGACGCTCGGCGACGCGGCCCGGGCGTTCGCCGAGGACGTGGTGGGCGGCGCCTACCCGGCCGAGGAGCACAGCTTCCACTGAGGCCGCGGGACCTGGGGCGGCGGCCCGGGGTTCAGGCCCTGGACCGCCGCAGGTAGTACCAGGCCATGTTGGAGGAGAGCCCGGCCATCAGGACCCAGACGACGCCGAGCCAGTTGCCGTTGACGAAGGACACCACGGCGGCGGCGACGGTCAGGACGAAGACCAGCAGGGCGAAGCCGGCGAGCCGGCGGTCCTGGGCGGCGCGGGTCGGCCGGCCGGTCTTGGCGGCGGTGGGCATGACGGCTCCAGTCGGTTCTGCGGGGCCCGGGCTCGGGCACCCGGCGTGCGGTCTCCATTGTCCGCGCGCCGGGTGGCTCGCCGCCGCCGGCCCCCGGCCGTGACTCAGATGTCGGTGAGCCTGACGCCGGCGTGGGCCCGGTAGCGGCGGTTGACCGAGATCAGGTTGGCGACCAGGGACTCGACCTGGTGGGCGTTGCGCAGCCGGCCGGCGAAGACGCCGCGCATGCCGGGGATGCGGCCGGCGAGCGCCTGGACGATCTCGCAGTCGGCGCGGCTGTCGCCGAGGACCATCACGTCGGTCTCGATCTTCTCGATGGCGGGGTCCTGGAGGAGCACCGCCGACAGGTGGTGGAAGGCCGCGGTGACCCGGGACTCGGGGAGCAGGGCGGCGGCCTGCTGGGCGGCGCTGCCCTGCTCGGGGACGATGGCGTAGGCGCCCTGCTTGTCGAAGCCGAGCGGGTTGACGCAGTCGACGACGAGCTTGCCGGCGAGCTCCCCGGTGAGCGCGGCGACGGTCGCCTCGTGGCCCTCCCAGGGGACGGCGATGATCACCACGTCGCTCTCCCGGGCGCAGCCGGAGTTGTCCAGGCCGCGCACGCCGTGGCCGAGCTCCGCCGCCGCGGTCTCGGCGCGCTCGGCGGCGCGGGATCCGATGATGACTCGCTGGCCGGCCCTGGCCAGCCGGTAGGCGAGGCCCCTGCCCTGGTCGCCGGTGCCGCCGAGGACGCCGACCACGAGGTCCGATACGTCGGGCAGTTGCCAGGGATCCCGGGCGGGCGGCTTCGTCGCGTCGTGTGAGGTCATGCCTGAATCCTCCCATTCGGCGGTGCGGGTTCGGCCGTGACCGCCGTCGGTCCGCTGTTACCTGCGCTACCCGTCCTGGTCGGCCCCGCCCGTCTCGTCGGTGTCGTCCGTTCCCTCGCGGTCGTTCCAGCGGGGGTCGTGGCGCCACTCGTCCTCGCGCTCGCGGGCGGTCTCCATGGCGTGCTCGGCCTCGCCCCTGGTGCCGTAGGGGCCGAGTCGGTCCCTGGCTGGGCACTGCTGCCCCTCCTCGACCGCCTGGTGGCGGAGGCAGTAGTACCACTCGCCGGGGCGTCCTGAGGGCTTGCGTCGAAAGAGTGCGGCCATGACCCCATCCTGTCCGTCCAGGAGTCCCCTGCCCAGCCGTGGAGTCCATAGACTCGATCGCATGTCTGGCCAGTCTCTTCTCGTCCCCGGCACGATCTCGGCGACCCGCCGGGTGCCGTCCGCCATCCCTCGCCCCGAGTACGTGGGTCGCCCGGGCCCGACGCCCTACCGGGGTCCCGACGCGCAGGACGCCGAGACCGTCGAGCGGATGCGAGTGGCGGGGCGGATCGCGGCGCGGGCGATGGCGGCGGCGGCCGAGCACGTCGCGCCTGGCGTGACCACCGACCGCCTCGACCAGGTGGCGCACGAGTTCCTGTGCGACCACGGCGCCTACCCCTCGCCGCTCGGCTACCGGGGCTTCCCCAAGTCGATCTGCACCTCGGTGAACGAGGTGGTCTGCCACGGCATCCCCGACTCGACGGTGCTGCGCGAGGGCGACATCGTGAACCTGGACGTCACGGCGTTCGTGGGCGGGGTGCACGGGGACACCAACGCGACCTACCCGGTGGGCGGCGAGGAGGCGCTCGACGAGGAGTCGCGGCTGCTGGTCGAGCGCACCAGGGAGGCGCTGGCCCGCGCGATCAGGGCGGTGCGGCCGGGGCGCCGGATCAACGTGATCGGCCGGGTCGTCGAGTCGTACGCGAAGCGGTTCGGGTACGGCGTGGTGCGGGACTTCACGGGGCACGGCATCCACACCTCGTTCCACTCGGGCCTGTTGGTGCCGCACTACGACGACCCGGGCGCGAACACGGTGATGGAGCCGGGGATGACGTTCACGATCGAGCCGATGCTGAACCTGGGCACGCACGAGTGGGACAAGTGGGACGACGACTGGACGATCGTCACCAGGGACCGCCGACGCTCGGCCCAGTTCGAGCACACGCTGGTGGTCACGGAGAACGGCGCGGAGGTGCTGACACTGCCCTGACCGGCGCTGTCGGGCGCGCCTGACGCGCGCTCAGGTCTACCGACACCCCGTCGGCAAAAGCTTGACTTAGGTAAGCCTAAGTAGACACTATGGCGGTGCGCGGCGCCCCCGTCGCGCACCCGCCTACCGTCTCCGGAGGCCAGCATGACCCCGACCGCCACCGCCCCGTTCTCCACCCTGATCCGCGAGGCCTCGCAGCAGCAGCACACCGAGGCGGAGAACTCCTCGTTCATGAGCGACATGCTGGGCGGTCGGCTCGGGGTGGCGGCCTACCGGGCCTACACCGAGCAGCTGTGGTTCGTGTACCGGGCGCTCGAGGGGGCGGCCGACCGGCTGGCCGGCGATCCGGTGGCCGGCCCGTTCCTGCGCCCCGAGCTCTTCCGCACCGCGGCGCTCGAGCGGGACCTCGACCACCTGCACGAGGGCGCCGACTGGCGGGCCCCGCTGCGCCCGCTGGCCACCACCGAGACGTACGCGGCGCGGGTGATGGAGGTCGCGCGGGACTGGCCGGGCGGCTACGTCGCCCACCACTACACCCGCTACCTCGGCGACCTCTCGGGCGGCCAGGTGATCCGCGGCACGGCCGAGCGGACCTGGGGCTTCACGCGGAAGGGCGACGGGGTGCGGTTCTATGTCTTCGAGGCGATCGCCAACCCGGCCGCGTTCAAGCGCGAGTACCGGGAGCTGCTCGACGCGCTGCCCGTCGACGGCCCCGAGCGGCTGCGGATCGTGGACGAGTGCAAGCGTGCCTTCGCGCTCAACACCGCGGTCTTCCGGGAGCTCGGCGAGGCGGCGGGCCGGCCGATCCGGTAGCCGTTTTCGGTGACTTTTCCCGATAAGAGCGTTTTACGCTTTGCGGTGAAATGTGGGAGCGCGAGTCTGAGCCCAGGCACTCGGCGCTCATTCGCAGGGCATTCAAGGAGTTCAAGGAGTCGTCCTGGGCACGTCCATCCGCAGAGCACGCGCACGACGCCGCGGGCTCTGCGTCATCACCGTCCTGCTGGCCGCGGCGTGCGGCTCGGGTGACGGCTCGGCCTCGGTCGCTCCCCGGGAGGTGGGCCCGGCCGAGGGCTCCATCACCTGGTACGCGATCAACTTCGGTCCCGACGGGCTGCCCCAGCGGCTCGTCGACGCCTTCGAGCGGGAACACCCCGACATCTCCGTGACCTACCAGGCGGCGCCCAACAACACCGACACCATGCGCGCCACCCTCACCACGGAGATCTCCGGCGGCTCGGGCTCCATCGACGTCTACAGCGGCGACGTGGTCTGGCCGGCCCAGTTCGGCTCGGCGCAGCTCGCCATGCCGCTCGACGCCCACCTGCCGGACGACTTCTGGGACCGCTTCCCCGAGGAACGCGCCGACACCGCCCTGCACGAGGGCGAACACCTCGGGGCCCCGCTGTACGTCGACACCGGCTTCCTCTTCTACCGCGCCGACCTGCTGGAGAAGCACGACCTGTCGGTACCGGAGACCTGGGAGGAGCTGGCCGAGACCGCCACCGAGCTCCAGCGGTCAGGCGACGTGCGCTACGGCTACGTCGCCCAGTGGGCCAACTACGAGGGCCTCACCGTCAACTGGACCGAGCTGTCGGCCGCCGCCGGCGGCCGCAGCGTCGACGGCGACGCCGCGGCCATCGACTCCCCCGAGAACCGCCGGGTGCTGGACTTCATGCGCGGCCTGCTGAACGACGGGGTGGCCCCCGCCGCGATGACCAGCTTCCAGGAGCAGCAGTCGCTGCAGACCTTCGTGGAGGGCGACGCCGCCTTCCACCGCAACTGGTCCTACGCCTGGGGGGAGGCCAACAACCCCGAGGCCTCCCGGATCGCCGGCAAGGTCGGCATGAGCCCGATGCCCGCCTTCGAGGGCGAGGACCGGCCAGGTCCTTCCGGCACCGGCGGCTGGAACCTGATGATCAACCCGCACAGCGACGCCATCGGCGCCGGCCTGGCCTTCATCGAGTGGATGACAGGCCCCACCGCCCAGCGGATGCTGGCCGAGAACTCGGTGCTGCCGGCGGTCAGCGAGGTGCTCGACGACCGCGAACTGCAACGCGACAACCCGCCGCTGGCCGCCGCCGCCCGGGTGCCGCTGGTCTCCCGCCCCTCCGAGTCGCCGCGCTACGCCCAGGTCAGCAACGGCATCTTCACCAACATCAACGGCTCGCTCGCCGGCTCCGTGCCCCCCAGGGACGCGCTGCGCGCCGCCCAGCACGACATCGGCAAGGCCCTGAAGGGCCGCGCGCTATGAGCGACGAGCGCGCGGCGACCGGCCCGCCCGACGACGAGGACGGCCAGGCCATCCCCTACACCGGATCCCGGCCCGCGCGCGACCTCCCGCTGGGCCCGGTGCCGCCGGGCGCCCCCGGCGCGCCGTCGCCGGCCCCCCAGCCACCGGGCCCCGGCCGGCCGCGCCGCCGGAGGATCCCGCACCCCAGCCACCACAGGACCGCGCTCGAGCGCCGCTTCGCCCGCCTCGGCTGGGTGTTCGCGACGCCGGCACTCTTCGTGGTGCTGGCCGTCACGCTCTTCCCGATCGCGTTCTCCGTCGCCATGAGCCTCAGCGACGTCCAGGTCTCGTCCGACGGCTTCCGGCTCTCCGGGATCACCGCCGACAACTACGCCATGCTGCTCGGCTCGGCACGCTGGCGCCGGGCGCTGCTGTTCACCGTGCTCTACACCGTCGGCACGGTCCTCGCCGAGCTGGTGCTCGGCACCCTGATCGCCCTCGTCCTGGAACGGCTCAGCGCCGGCCGCGGCTGGATGATGGCGCTGCTGCTGCTCCCCTGGGCCATGATCACCGTGGTCTCGGCCCAGCTGTGGGCGTACATGTACAACGGCGTGTACGGGGTGCTGACCTCGGTGGTCGAGGGGCTCATCGGCTCGGCGCCGCAGTTCCTCGGCACGCCGGGCCCCGCCGTCGTGTCGATGGCCGTCGCCGACGTCTGGAAGACCACCCCGTTCGTGGCGATCATCGTGCTCGCCGGTCTGATGATGCTGCCGCGCGAGGTGACCGAGGCGGCCCGGGTGGACGGCGCCGGTCCCTGGACCGCGTTCTGGCGGGTCAGGCTGCCGCTGTTGCGGCCCGCGCTGACCATCGCCGTGCTGTTCCGGATCCTCCAGGCCTTCGGCATCTTCGACCTGCCGTTCGTGCTCACCGGCGGCGGCCCGGGCGACGCCACGGAGTCCCTGGCCCTGCTCGGCTGGCAGGTCATGTTCACCAACCTCGACTTCGGCCCCGGCGCCGCCGTGGCCGCGAGCACCGCCGGCCTGGTGCTGCTCGGCTGTCTGGTCTTTCTGCGGGCGTTCAGGTCCCGCGTCGGCGACGAGGAGGGCGGGGCATGACCACGACGGTGAGCACGGCGGCACCCACCAGGCCGCCCCGCGGGCGGCGGCTGCGGACCGTGTTCAGCTGGCCCAACGCGGCCGCCCTGGTGATCGCCGCCTTCGTGGCGGCCCCCCTCTACTGGATGGCCACCACCTCGCTCAAGCCGCCGGAGGAGATCGGCACCCACCCGCCCACCGTCTGGCCGGAGAACGCCACCTGGGCCAACTACCGGGACGCCTTCACCGACAACCACTTCGGGGTCTACCTGCTGAACTCGGTGGTGGTCTCGGTGCTCGCCACCCTGCTGGTGCTCGGCCTCAGCGCGTTCGCCGGCTACGCCCTGGCCAGGCTGCCGCTGCGCGGCAAGGCACCCATCATGGTCGCGCTGCTGATGATCTCCCTCTTCCCCACCATCGCGCTCGCCGCCCCGTTGTTCCTGCTCATGCGCGACATCGGCTGGCTCAACAGCTACCAGGGCCTGATCCTCGTCTACACGGCACTCAACGTCCCGTTTGCGGTCTGGATTCTGCGGAATTTCTTCCAGGGCATCCCCAAGGAGATGGAGGAGGTGGCGTGGGTGGACGGCGCCTCGCCGCTGCGTACCGTGCTCTCCGTGATCCTGCCGCAGGCCACGCCCGGCGTCTTCACGGCGGCGATCTTCACGTTCACCGCCTGTTGGACGGAGTTCCTCATCGCGCTGACCCTCAACACCGCCGACCGTTACCGGACCATGCCGGTGGGGCTCGCGCTGTTCGGCAGCCAGTTCACCGTTCCCTACGGGACGATCTTCGCCGCCGCCACCGTCTCGGTCCTGCCCATCGCCGTCCTGGTCCTCATCTTCCGGCGCGCCGTGGTCTCCGGGCTGACCGCGGGCGCCGTCAAGGGCTGAGCGCACGATGCCGACCTGACGAGCCGACCTACGAAAGGTGTGCCGCTGCCATGTCGTCCTTCCGCCCCGTTCCGTCCTGGCTGGCCGACGCCGTGCTCTACCAGATCTATCCGCAGAGCTTCGCCGATTCCAACGGCGACGGCATCGGCGACTTCCAGGGCGTCACCGAGCACCTGGACCACCTCGCCTGGCTGGGCGTCAACACGGTGTGGCTCAACCCCTGCTTCGCCTCACCGTTCCGCGACGCCGGCTACGACGTGTCCGACTACCTCACCCTCGCCCCCCGCTACGGCACCGATGAGGACCTCGCCAGGCTGGTGGAGACCGCGCGCGGGCGCGGCATCCGGGTCATGCTCGACCTCGTCGCCGGCCACACCTCGGACCAGCACCCGTGGTTCCTGGCCGCGGCCGACGACCCAGGCAACGACCGCTACATCTGGGCCGAGGGCCGGCCGCCGCGCTTCGTGCCGTCGCCCGGCAGCCGGCCAGGCAGCTACCTGCCCAACTTCTTCGACAGCCAGCCGGCGCTCAACTTCGGCTACGCCCGCAGCGACCCGGCCGAGCCGTGGCGCCAGCCGATCGACGCGCCGGGCCCGCAGGCCAACCGGATGGCGCTGCGCGGCGTCATGGACCACTGGCTGCGGCTCGGCCTCGCCGGCTTCCGCGTCGACATGGCGCACTCGCTGGTCAAGGACGACCCCGAGCTGGCCGAGACCTCGAAGCTCTGGGCCGAGCTACGGCGCTGGCTCGACGACACCCACCCGGACGCGGCGCTGCTCGCCGAGTGGGGCGACCCGTCCGTGTCGGTGCCGGCCGGCTTCCACTCCGACTTCTTCCTGCAGTTCGGCGGCCCCTCAGACGGGCTGCCGCTGCGCTCGCTGTGGAACAACAACCAGGGCACGGTGGCCGACCACTGGACGCAGCGGCACTGCTTCTTCGACGCCGAGGGCGGCGGCACGGCCGAGACGTTCGTCCAGGCCTGGTCTGAGGTCAGCTCGGTGATCGGCGACCGCGGCCACATCACGCTGCCCACCGCCAACCACGACTTCTCCCGGCTCGCTTGCGGCCCGCGCACCGCGGAACAACTGCCGGCCGCGTTCGCGTTCCAGCTCACCTGGCCCACCCTGCCGGCCATCTACTACGGCGACGAGATCGGCATGCGGTTCGTCCCCGACCTGCCGGACCACGAGGGCAGCCAGCTCAGCGAACGCTACAACCGGGCCGGCTCCCGCACCCCGATGCAGTGGGACGACTCCCCCAACGCCGGCTTCTCCACGGCCCCGGCCGACCAGCTCTACCTGCCGATCGACCCCGACCCGAACCGCCCCACGGTGGCCGCACAACGGGCCGACGGGGGCTCGCTGCTGCACCTGGTGCGGCGACTGATCGCCCTGCGGAAGGCGACGCCGGAGCTGGGTGCCGGCAGCCAGGTCGAGGTGCTGCACACCGGCTACCCGCTGACCTATCTGCGGGGCGGGCGCTACCTGATCGTCGTCAACCCACGGCGCGCTGAGGCGACGTTGCCGCTGCCGCGGCCTGAGCTGGCCGCGGTCCGACGCGCCGAGGGCATGGGCGTCACGGTCGACGCCACGGGCATCACGGCGGCCGGCTTCGCGTTCGGCGTCTTCTCACTGTGAGGGGCTTTCTCCCC
>NZ_SMKC01000222.1 GCF_004348315.1 Streptomyces sp. 8K308
GCCCCCCGCCCCCGCCCTGACCGCCGACCTGGCGGCCCGGCTCGGCGAGGAGCTGCTGGCGGGTCTCGACCCAGCCGTCCCGGTCGCGGCCTGCGCCCGGCTCCAGGAGGGGCTCGGCCGGGCCGTGGAGCTCGCGCCGGAACGCCCGGCCGACGCCATGCCGCTCCTCCACGAGGCGCGGGAACGGGCGTACGCCGCGAACTGGCGCGCGGCGGGCCGCCGGGAGACCGCCGAGTGGGCCGCCCAGCAACTGCTCGTCCTGCGGCAGCCCCGGCCCGCGCCGGGGCCCGCTCCCGGTGACGTACTCAGCGCGCTGGAACGGGTCGTCGAGCACGGCGACCCGGTCGATCCTCGCCTGCGGGCGGACATCAGCGGACGGGTCGCCGCCCGGCGGGCCGAGCTGGAACGCCTGTACCTGGCGGAGCTGTCCCGCAGGGGGATCACGGGGCGGCCCGGCGCGACCGACCCGCGCGTGGCGTTCCGCCGGGACGGCCCGGGACCCCGTCCGGCGTCGACCGACGGAGGGCTGTCATGAGGGGGAGGTGGAACGGCCCGCCGACCGGCCGTGCGGTCCGGCTGGCCGGGGCGCTGCTGGCAGCGGGCGCCCTGCTGGCACCGCTCGGGCCCGGGGCCGCCGCCGCGCGGGACGGCGAGGGCGACGAGGGCCCGCGGCCGATCGACTTCGCCATCGTGGTCGACCAGTCCGCGAGCCTGAGCCAGGCCGACCTCGACCGGGAGGTCGAGGCCGCGGCCACCATCGCCCAGGCGGAGATCTCCGAGCGTTCCCGGGCCACCGTCATCGGCTTCGGCAGCGCGGAGCGGGAAGGCCAGACGGCGGCCCGACAGGTCTGCGAGCCGACCGTGCTCGACGCGGCGGGGCGGCAGCACGTCGGCACCTGCGCGCAGGAGCTGGCCCGCCCCGACCGGGACGTGATCGGCCCGGGCACCGACTTCCCGGCCGCCCTCAACCAGGCCCTCGAACAGCTCGGCGACGGCGTGCCCGAGACCACCCCCCGGGTGATCTTCCTGCTGACCGACGGCAGGCTCGACGTGAGCGGCAGCGTCAACTACGGCCCGCCGGACGAGCGCCAGGCGAACGGGCGCGAAGCGCTGCGGGACGCCCTCGCCGACGCCCGGGAGCAGCGGGTGCAGGTGTGGCCGCTGGCCTTCGGCACGGACATCGACCACGACGCCCTCCGCGCCATGGCGGCCGGCGGATACGTCGAGGGCTGCGCCGACCTGCCGGACGCCACGCCGAGGGCGCGCCTCGTCGACGACGCCGAGGACCTGCTGGACGCGCTGCAGCGCACCTTCGCCGCAGCCCGCTGCGCCCGGTACGAGGCGGGCAGCTCCGGCACCCCGCCGGTCGACCTCACGGTCACTATCCCGCCCATCGCCACGGACGGCTCGATCACCGTCTCCAAGCGCGACGCCGACGTCGTCGTCACCTACTACGACCCGGACGGTGTGCGGGTACCGCTCCAGGGCGCGGAGGATGGGTCCACGTTCGAGGTCAGCGGCCGGGACCGCCCGGTCGAGGCGCTGCGGGTGACCGATCCCAAGCCCGGCACGTGGCGGGTGCACCTGGAGCCGGGCGACGGCGGCCCCGCCGGGGAGGCGTCGGTCGGCGCCGTGTGGCAGGGCCGGCTGCTGACCTCGGTGGTGGTGGACCCGCCGTCGCCGCGCCCCGGGCAGGCCGTCACCGTCGAGACGCGCCTCCAGACGCGGGACGGGGTCGTGATCGACGACCCCGGGGTGCTGGCCGAGCTGAGCGGGTCGGCGCGGCTGGCCGTCGAGGGCTCGGAGCCCACGACCGTGGCGTTGCGTGACGACGGCGGGGGCGCCGACGCGCGCGCCGGGGATCTGGTGTTCAGCGGCTCGCTCGCGGTGCCCGACGGCGCCAGCGGCGACTTCACGGTCACCAGCACGCTGGCCGCGCCCGGTGTCGTCGGGGACGCGCGCCCCTTCCACGGCGTGCTCGTGGAGGGCGCCCCCTCGGTCGTGGCCGGCGTGACCGTCCTGGACGACAGGGTGAATCCGGGCGGGAGCGTCTCGGGAACGGTGGCCGTCACGAACGACGACGACCGGCCGCACTCGCTGCGGCTGGCCGTCCGGGGCCGGGAGGCGGCGGAGGGCCTCCGCGTGCGCCCGGAGTCCGTGCGGGTCGAGCCGGGCGCCGGCACCACCGTGCCGTTCACCGTCGAGGTCGGGGAGGAGGTGCCCCTGGGCCGGGTCGGGGGCAGCGTCGCGGTCCTCGACGAGGACGACGGCGGCCGGGTGCTGCACGAGGTGCACCTCGACGTGACCGTCACGGCCCCGCCGAGCTGGTGGGACCGGCACGCGTGGGCCGTCGCCGCCGGCTCGGCCGCCGCGCTGCTGTGCGCGGCGTCGACCGTCCTCGCGGCCCACCTGCGGCGTCGGCGCAGGGACCCCACCGGTCTGGTGATCGAGCTGCACCACGGCGGGCGCAAGGACACCCAGGCGGTCCGCGGGGTCAGGGACGGTGTCTTCCGCTTCGTCGTGGAACACCCTCCGGCCGGCCCTCCGACGCTGGCGGTGGCGCGGGCCGGGGCGGCCGGCGGCTACGCGCTGTGGCGCGGGGCGGGCGGATCGGTCCGGCTGCGGCCCGCGGGGGGCCGGAAGCGCACCCTGCGGCTCGGGGAGCGGTGCCCCCTCGACCACGACGCGGAGCTCGTGGTGCGCGACGCCGGGCCCCCGCGCCGCGCCACCGTGCCTTCCGGCGCCCCCGGACGGCGCCACGACATCAACGACTTCTGACGCGGAGAGACGACTGTCCCATGAAGATCTACCAGCCCATGCTCTTCGTCGGTCTGGGCGGCACCGGCAACCGGATCGGCGCGGAGCTGGAGCGCGCCCTGCGGCGCGAGTTGTGTGGCCCGGACGGCACGGCGCTGACCGGCGGCGGCCGGCGGGAGCCGTTCCAGCTGCCCGACTGTCTCCAGTTCGTCTACGCCGACTACAGCGAGGGCGAGCTCAACCAACTGCCGCACCTGAGCGCGCGGGGGTCCGAGGCCGCGGCCTACGCCCACACCGCGCGCGCCGTCCACGACCTGCTGCCGGCCGGTTACCCCGGCTCGGCCGACGTCGCCCGCATGCTCCGGATCGACCTGCACCAGGAGACCGCGCACTGGCTGCCGCCCGCCGAGGGGCAGCCGCGGGTGGCGCCGCTGAACACCGGCGCGGGCCAGCTGCCGACGGTGGGCCGCGCGGCGCTGTTCGGCACCCTCCGCAACGGCCTCGAACCGGTGCTCGGGCCGCTGCGTCAGGCCGTCGAGGCGATCGCCACCTCGGCCGGCGACCTGCGGGAGCTCGGCGGCCGGCACATCAGGGGGTGCGACGTGTTCGTGGCGTTCTCGGTGGCCGGCGGCACCGGCGCGGGCATCTTCTACGACTTCCTGCACCTGATCGGGCACGAGTTCGCGAGGACCTTCCGCCAGTCCATCGAGGGCGTGAAGATCTACCCGCTGGTGGTCATGCCGTCCGCCTTCCCGCCCGGAGCCGGTGGCGGCAGGGCGGCCGAGCTCAACGCCGGCCGCGCGCTGGTCGACCTCTCCCGCCTGGTCGACTCCCAGAACGCGCCGGACGCCCCCGAGGACTTCGGCGACACCGTGCCGAGCGGCACGCCGGGCGTGCTCTACCCGGGTGAGGGCCGGCTCACCCTGCGCCCTTCGACGGCGCAGACGGCGATCCTCTTCGGCAGGACCGCCGGCATCCAGCCCGACGACCTGCGCCGCTCGATCGCCGCCATCGTGATGTCGCTGATCGGCACCGAGCTGGGCGAGGGCGGCGATCCAGACGGTGACTTCACATCGTTCGCTGAGCGCTTCATCAACAAGTCCCTCGAGCGGGCCGCGCGCTCCCCCTCCGGCATCGGCCACCGCGGCCTCTCCACCAGCCTCGCCGCCTCGCTGACGGTGCCGGTGGACGACCTCGCGGAGATCGTCGCGGGACGGCTGCTGGCCCGTGGCGTGAGCGGCATGGTCGAGACGGCACGCCGGCCCGCCGCGGGGGGCGCGGAGCGGGTCGCCGATCTGTTCCGCGCCGCCGGGATCGGCGCGCTGTGGGACCGCGAACCGCGTCCGGTGGCGCTGCCCGACCCGCTGCCCAGGGGCAGCCGCGCCATCGGCGAGGCGCTGCGCGACCGGCTCGCCGACATGCTGGACGGGCTGCGGCGTCTCAAGGACGACCTCGACCGTGAGATGCCGCGGCTGGTGGAGGAGTTCAGTCCTGGCGCCGCCGCCCGCGGGCTGCTTGGCACGCTCGGCCCCTTCGCCCTCGCCGGGGTGTTCAACGGCGTCAAGGACCACCCCGAGCGCGTCGCCGAGGCCGGCTTCGTCGGCATGCTCGACAACCGGCGCAACCAGCCGGAGCGCCCCGAGGGGGTGCAGTTCGCGCCGCCGCCCGTGCCGCTGGTGCGCCGCGGCATGGCCGGCCTGGTGCCCGCCCGCTGGGGCGACCCGGTGGTGCGGACGTGCCTGGAGGAGCAGGACAGGTGGTACCAGTGGCGGGCCAACCGGCTGTGGCACGAGGCGTGGCGGGAACACGAGTTCCGCTGGCGGCCCAACCTGATGCGGACCCAGCGGAGCGTCGAGGAGTTGGTGGCCGCCCTGCGCGGGCACGAGGCGGAGGAGGAGAGGCTCTCCGCCGACCGCCAGCGGGAGCTCTACCGGGACGACCGCAAGGGCGTCTCGTACCTGCTGCCGCCGCAGAACGGCCTGGGGGCCTTCTACGGCGCCGTCTTCGAACGGCTGCGGCAGCACGACAGGCAAGCGGAGGGCGGGAACGAGGCCGGGCTGCTGGAGCGCCTGATCGAGCCGCGCGACTGGCGGGGGGCCTTGGACCAGGCGGCGCGGAACACCCCGCAGGCAGCGGTCACGGACCTGAAGCACCTCATCGAGAGCCGGGTCAAGCGGCTCTTCGTCGAGCCGGGCCTGGTCGGCGAGAGCCCGCTGCTGCCGTCCCTCGGCGAGCTGCTGCAAGCTGCCGCGGGCGGCGAGGAGGCCGCCGCCGGGGTCGACGCGCGGTGGCTGGAACAGCTCCGCGCCCAGCTTGCCAAGCTGCTCCCGGTCGGCTTCACTCCCGACGGCGAGGGACCGCTCAAGGTCCTCGTCGTCCATCCGCAGACCGAGGCCGTCACCAGGACCGAGCGCTACCTCGGCTCCGCGCTCGCCCTGCCCCGCGATAGCGCGGCCACCATCGAGTACCGCGCGGTGTCGACCGACTCCGTCACCGTGGTCCTGTTCCGCAGCGGGATGAGCCTCACCGACGTCTCCGAGGCCAACCAGGTGTTGCGGCTGTGGGCCCAGGCGCGGGAGACCGCCGCCCCGGAGGACGCCCTCGACTGGCGGCAGCGGCTGGGCTACGAGGACGACTGGCTGGCCAGCACCGAGGAGGACCGGCAGCGCATCCTGCACCACCTGCTGTGCGCCGTCTGGAACGGCCGGGTCGAGGTGCGCGGCGACCCGAAGTCCCCGGCCGCGGTGCGGATCCGGATCGCCGAGGGCGGCCCCGCCACCGTCACCCTGCGCCTCGACCGGCTGGACGACGGCATGTCCAGCTGGACGGGGCTGCTGTCCGCCTACGAGCGGTACGCCCTGCTGGACGAGGGGCACATCGTCCAGGTCATGCTCCAGCGGCTGATCCGGGCCCAACCCGACGGGCTGACGACGAAACCGGTGGCGCCCTCGCCGCTGTACCGGCTGCTGGTGCACGAGGTGGCGCCCCAACAGCTCGCGCTCCTCGACACCCTGGCCGCGGAACTGGGCGAGGAGTCGGAGCCGTGGCTCTTCCCGCTGCGGCACTTCTGGGGAGTGACCCTTCAGGGCGCCATGGACCTGCGCTTCCCGGGCCTCACCAACAAGAAGCGCCGGTCGCTCCGCACGCTGGAGAAGCAGCAGTTCGGCGGGCCCACCGGGACGGCGGACGGCGACGGCGACCGCGACGCCCGGTTCGGCGGCGACTCCGCCGGCGGGACGGAGGACTGGTGACGGCCCCGGTGTTCCGCCTCGACCTGCGGCAGGTCGTCCCCGGCGGCGCCGGCGCGGCCGAGGCCGTGGCCGGGGCGCGACGGCAGGACGCGCGACGCCTCCTCGTCCTGGACACGGCCGCCGCGCTCTCCGACCACCAGCGGCTCTACGAGGAGCTGCTCGCCTCCGGCACGCCGACGCTGTGCGTCGCGGTCGGCACCCCCGACGGGCCGCCGGTGGGCACGGCGGCGGGCCCCGTGCTCCGCCGTCCGCTGCCGCTGCGCCCGCCGGCGGCCGGGGTGCTGTGGGCGCCCCACACGGCCTGTGGCGGTGAGCTGCCGCCCGACGCGGCCGTGCACCACCTGACGGAGCTGCTCGCCGAGCCCGCCGTGTTCGACGCCGTGCTGGGCGAGTTGGCCCACATTCCCGGGGGCGTGGCGGTCCCCGCGCTGCGGGTCCTGGAGCGGAGCCTGTCGGAGGCCGCTCGCGCCCGCGCGTGGCGGCAGGCCCTGGAACGGCTCGCGGGGCAGCCGGCGGGGACCGCGGTCCCCGCCGGCTCCGACATGGGGGAGGAACTCCCGCACGCGCTGGCGGCTCTCGTCGGGGACGGCGTGCCGGAGCACCTGGGCGGCCACGCCTGGCTGGTGCCGGGGGGCGAGGTCGACGCGCGCCGTCGGGCGTGCGGGTCGGCCCTGGACGACGCCCGGGACGCCCTGGAGGACGTCCGCCGCCCGCACACCGCGCTGCGGCCGGCCGCCCTCCGGGACGCCGACCTGCCCGGCCGGCTCTCGCTGGTGGCCGACGCGCTCGACGCCTGTCGCACGACGGCCGCCCACGCCCTGCGCGACGGGGACGACGGCGACTTCGGGCCCGAGCAGCGTGCCCGGCTCCACCGGCGCGGCATCGTGCTCCCCGACCTGCCCGACGCCCCGGAGGCGTCCAGGGAACCCGTCGGACCCGCGCTGCGCGCCCACACGGTGTCCCTGCTCGGACGCGGCCTGTCGTTGCGGGCCGCCGCCGGACGGCTCACCGTCCTCGCCCGGCGCTCCCATCCGGCGGGGAGCGCGGCGCGCCTCGGCCGGCTCGACCGGATCTGTCCCACCGAGTTCCTCACCCGGCTCCGCTCCCCCGCGCCGTTCACCGTGGGGTCGGGTCGGTCCGTCAACGCCGCGCAGAGCGCCGCCGTGGCCTGCGCCGCCGGGCTCTGGCCGGGGGCGGGCTGGCTCCTCGGGCCGGCCGCCGGCCTGGCCTGCGCGGGCCTGGCGGCGCTCCTGCTCAGCCGACGGCCCAACCGCTCCCGGGACGGGCGTCTGGACGGCGGTGTCGTGGACCACGGCGGCCGGCTGCCGGGCGGTCTCGCCGGCGGCCTCGTGGGGGCGCTGGCCGGGCAACTGCTCGGCCTTCCCGGGTGGTTGGGGCTCGCCGCGCTCCTCGTGGCGGTGGTGGCGCTGGTGCTCCTCGGCCGGCGGTGGTGGACCACGGCCGTCGACGCCTGGTGGGACGCGATGGACGTGCCCCGCGCCACCGCGGCCGCGCACGGGATCCTCGGCCTGCTGGCCGAGGCGGCCGTGCGCGACTGGCTGCTGGCCGCCGCCCGGGCGCACTGCGGCAACGTCGCGCACGCGGCCTCCGCCGTGCTGCTGGGGCTGGCGGCCGAGGCGGACCGGCACGCCGCGCGGCAGCCCCGTGCCCCCGACCCCGGCGCCGGGGAGGACGCTTCGCGCGAGGAGGCCGCCGGCGACCAGGACGGCTGGGACGACTGGGACGACTGGGACGCGACTCCCGGCGGCCCCGACTCACCCGGCGCGGCCCCGGCCCCGGCCCGGGAGCCGGACCCGGGGCCGGGTCGGGACGCCAAGCTCGCGGGCCCCGTCGCACCCCCGTGGTTGCGCCGCGAGACGGGCGACGGTGGCCCCGTGCTCGTCGAGACGCTGGTGGGCGACCTGACCGCGGGCGTGACCCGGCTGCTCACCGAGCTGTGGGGAGGGGTCGAAGCGGCTCCCGCCGGCGTCGACGACGCCCCGGCCGTCCGGGACATGACGCGGCTCCTGGACGCGGAGAGTCGGCTCCTCGCCGAGAATCCCGCCGTCCTCCCCGCGTTCCCCAGGGCCGGCGGCCCACGTCCCGACGTCGCGGACCTGCTCGGCCTCACCACGGAGGCGGGGGACGACCGGTTCGAACGGCTCGACCGGCGCGCCGACGTCCCCGACCGGCCGCTGTGCGCGGTGGACCACCGGTGGATGCTCTCCGGCGATCCCGGTGCGGCGCGCCGCGTCCGCCTCGTCCCGCCGGTCCGGCACGGCGGCGACCGGGACCCGTCGGCCGGGGACTGGGAAGCGGCGCCGGACCGGGACCCCACCTGGACGACCACCGGACGGTTCACCGGAGTGGTGCGGCTGGTGCCGCTCCGCGACGGCGTGGTCGGGACCGCGCTCACCTCACCAGGGGGTGCGACGCCATGAAGGACCCGGAGCACGAGCTGGAGTTCCACACGCCCGCCGGGCGGCCGGAACGCCTCTCGGCCGTCTGGGACAGGGACCGGGAGGTGCGCGGCCGGCACCCGCTGGTCGCCCGCCGCGGCCGGCTGGGCGACGGCTGGCGGGTCTGGCAGGTCCGACTGCCCGGCACGGCCCGCGGCGACGAGCGGGCCAGGGAGGCGCTGGAGCACGAGGTCGGCGCGGCGGTGGCCCTCCACCGGGCTGTCGGCGACGGGCCGCACGGCCAGTTGTTCACCCGGCTGGTCGGCTACGACCTCGACGCGTCGGAGCCCTTCGTGGTCTACGCCCCGCGCCGGGGACGGGCCCTCGCCGACTGCGGGGCACAGCTGAACGGAAAGCAGCTTCACGTGCTTATGCGGGGGTTGGTACAGGCGGTACGCCTGCTGGAACACGTCGGGTACGTGTGCCGGGCCATCTCGCCGGACCGGATCTGGTGGGACGGCCGGAGCGCCTGGCTGTCGGAGCTGTTCGGGGCGGTGCCGACCGGGCAGCCGAGGACGGCGTTCGGCGAGGAGCCGTGGGCCGCGCCCGAGCAGCGCGCCGGCGTCGGCGAGAGCGACGCCCGCGACGACGTGTGGAGCGTGGCCCGCGTGATGTACGCGGTGTTCGCCGGCCATCCGGGACCCGCGACCGGCCCGCCTGCGGACCTGGACGCGTACCCCGGTCTCACGGCGCTGTCCGATGCGGGGGCCTTCTCCCCACGCGCCGCGGACCGGCCCGGGCCACGGCGCGTCCTACGGCTGCTCGACGTCGACGACCCGTCGCGGGGGGTGCCGCTCGACGACCTGGAGGCGGGACGTCTCGACTTCGACGAGAAGCTGGCCGCCAAACGGCGCTCCCTCGGCCTCGCCGCGCCGGCCGGCGGGCAGGACGACGCGGCCCGCGTGGGGGGCGGCGCGCCCCGGGCGGCGCGACCGTGGTGGCGCAGCGGGGGGCGGGGAGCGCGGTGACGGTGATCTGCCCCTACTGCCTGTGCCCCGTGGCCTACGACGAGAGCCGGATCCACGTCCGCAACGCCGAGGCGCGGTACGAGCCGTGGAACCCGTCGGCCGAGCCGAGCGAGCTGCTGCGGCCGGAGAAGCTGCGCCGCGCCTTCCAGCGGTGCGACAACGGCAGCGGCATGGAGGACCACTACCTGCCCGTGCCCTACCTCACCAACGGTGAGCCGCTGACCGTCGTGTTGGTCGGCAGCTCGGCCTCGGGGAAGACCCACCTGCTGGCCGCGATGATCGGCGAGGTGCTGCGCGGCGGCCTGGATCGCTACGGCGTCACCCACCAGCCCCTCAACCTCGACTGGCACCAGCGCTTCGTGCGGGACCGGGTCCAACCACTGCGCGACGGAAGGGTCCTGGGCCGCACCGCCACGACGTCCTTCGCCCACTTCGCCGACGGCCTGCTGCTCACGGGACGCGGCCGGACCAGGCCGGTGGTGTTCTTCGACCTCGCCGGCGAGGACCTCGTCGGGCACGGCGAGGCGGCACGCTTCCTGGCCGGGGTCGGCGCGTTCGTCTTCGTGGTCGACCCGCTGCGCGCGCTGCGCCTGCCGGAGCTCGAGGTGCCGCGCCGGCACGTCGGCATCCCCGAGAACGACCTGGGGGACGAGGCGTTCGCCTCGGTGCTCGCGCGGGTGCCCCGGGACGGTGCGTACCTGCGGGCGCTCGCGGCCGTCGTGGTGAACAAGAGCGACCTGGTGCGCTTCGAGCCGGCGGTGCGCCGGTGGCTGCTGCGGCCACCGCCGGAGGTGCTGACCCGCGACGCGCTGCGCGAGGAGAGCCGGGACGTCTACGCCTTCCTGCGGCGTCACGGCAGCGGCGCCTGGCTCCAGCCGTTCACCGACTCGGCGCGGTGCACGCTGCACTTCGTGTCCGCGACCGGGGGGCGCGAGCGGGGCGCCGTCTTCCCCCCGGGCGTCGCGCCGCGGCGGGTCCTCGCCCCGCTGCTGTCCCTGCTCGCCATGAGTGGGCTCCTGGAGGGCCCGGACCCGAGGGAGGTGGGGCTGTGACGGCGGGACGGCCCGACACCGTGGACCAGCTGGTCTTCCGCTGGGACGCCGACAACCCCACCGGGAGCACCGGCTTCGGGCTCGTCGCGTGGTCCGGCGACCGGGACCGGGCCGAGCGGGTGCAGCACGCGGTCGGCCCCCGGCTCCAGGTCGCCGGCGAGCCGGCCGCGCCCGGGCTGGTGCGGGTGCTGGGCAGAAGCGGGAACTCGGTGCTCCTCGGTCACCGGACCCCGGGACTCGACCCCGCCGGCCGGCCGGGCACGGTCTGCCACGCGTTGGAGGGGCCGGCCGAGCACCTGACCACGGCCGCCTGCCTCGCGCTGCACGCCTGGACCTGGCAGCGGGACCCGCTGCCGCTCGACCGGGTGCGAGGTCCGCTGGCCGCCGTGCCCGTCACCGATCTCACGGCCGGCCGAGAGGAGAACCTGCTCCGTCTGACCCGGGCGTCGCGGGAGCCACGGGTGACCGGCACGCTCGCCGCCGTCGTCGCGGAGGTGCTCCGGAACCCGAACCGCCGCTTCGCGCTGCTCGACCGCTCCGAAGGACGCGACCCGTTCGCCGTCCTGTGGGGGCTCCACGGGATCTTCGGCGAGCTGCTCGCCGGGCAGCCCCTCGGGTGGTCCTTCGCCACGCACGACACGGACGACGCCACGCGCCTGCGTTTCGTCTTCCTGCCCGACTGGCCGGCCCATGCCTCGGCGGACGGCAGCCGGGTCCGTCTCGATCCGGAGCGGCGCCGGGGCGACCTGGCCGACGAGCTCGCGGACCGGCTGACCCGTTGGCACCTCACGCCGGCGGAACCCGGCTTCGACGGCAAGGGGACGACCGTGGCCGCCGCCCTGCGCGCCGCGAGCCCGCCCCCGGGGCGCCGCGCCGACGACGGCTGGCTGCTGCGGTCGGCGGAGCGCGCCCTGGGCCGCGACTCCCGTCCCGGGCCGCGGCCCGGGCCCGGGCCCCGTGAGGTGCCCCGCCGCCCGGCCGACGACGAGCTGCTGCGCGCGCTGGGTCGGCGCGACACCCCCGCCGAGGACCTGCCGACGCTGCTCGCCGAGGCGGACGCGCGCCTCGACGGCTGGCCGGCCTCCCGACAGGAGCGGTTCTGCGTCCTGGTGCTCGAACGCCGCCTCTTCCTCGCGCATCTGGCGGCGGGCGAGCCGGACGACCGAGCCGCCCAGGTGACGCGGCTGTACCGCCGCGCCGTCCGCCGGTTCGCCTCCGAGCCGTGGGCGGCCGACCGACTGCGGACCCTGCTGCCCCAGCTGTGGCTGGCCTCCGACACGTCCCCGGCGGCCCGGGAGGTCCTGCGGGAGATCCTGGGCGATCGTCCCGGCCTTCCCGAGGACGTGTGGGTCGTGCTGTTCCGCGCGGCCACCCGGCCGCCCTCCCCCACACCC
>NZ_SMKC01000223.1 GCF_004348315.1 Streptomyces sp. 8K308
TAAGAGACAGCCCCGAGTCCGTCCCCAAGACCGTTCCGGGCCGACGCGATGACGGCGCCGGTGGCACGCCCCGCGACCGGCACGCGCACCCCGGCCTGGTCGCGGCCGTGGCGGAGTGGTCGGCGCGGCACCGCGCCCTGGCGATCACCGGGTGGCTCGCGCTCGTGGTGCTCGCCGTGCTGGCCAGCGCGACGGTGACGGGCGACCGGGCCCGTTCCACCGACCCCGGCGAGGCCGGTCGCGCCCAGCAGTTGGTCCGGGCCCAGGACGGCTTCGACTCCATGCGGGAGAACGTGCTGCTGCGGCCTCGGGACGCCGACGGCGAACGGCCGTTCGCGGACGACCCCGAACTCCGGGCGGCCGTCGAGGACCTGGTGGCCGAGGTGCGAGCGATCCCTGACGCGGTGCGGGACATCGGATCGCCACTGGCGGCGAACGGGGAGCGCTGGCTCTCGCAGGACGGCGGCGCCGCCCTCGTCACCGTCGAGGTGGCCGGCCCCGACGAGGAGTTCGCGGCGCACTACGACGCCGTCGTGCGCGCCGTCGACGAGGTCCGGGAGCGCCATCCCGAGGTGTGGATCGCGCAGGCGGGTGATCGCAGCCTCTCCTCGGCGGTCGACGAGGGCATCAAGGACGACATGAGCCGGGCCGAGCGCACCTCGCTGCCGCTCACGCTTCTCGTGCTGCTGGCCGTCTTCGGCTCGCTGATCGCCGCCGGAATACCGCTGCTGCTGTCGCTGACGACCCTGGTGGCCGCGTTCAGCCTGCTCCAGGTGGTCAGCCTCTGGGTGCCGTTCAACAGCGCCGCGTCCGCGATCGTGCTGCTGATCGGCATGGCCGTGGGCATCGACTACTCCCTCTTCTACCTCCGCCGGGTACGGGAGGAGCGGGCCGCAGGACACGAACTACGTCAGGCACTGCGGATCACGGCCCGCACCTCGGGGCACGCGATCGTTGCCTCCGGCCTGACCGTGATGGTCTGCATGGTCGGGCTGCTGTTCACGGGCGTGGACGTCTTCAAGGGGCTCACCGCCGGAACGCTGCTGGTGGTCGGCCTGGCCGTGCTCGGCTCCGTGACGGCGCTGCCCGCGCTGCTCGCGACGCTCGGCGGCTGGGTCGACCGCGCCAGGATCCCCTGGCTTGGCCGGCGCCGGGTGGCGGCGAACGAGTCACGGCTCTGGGGCAGGATCGCGCGGGCGGTCGTCCGACGGCCCGTCCTGGCCGGCGTGACGACGGCCGCCGCCCTGGTGGTGCTGGCGCTGCCCGCGCTCGGGATGCGGCTCCAGGACGCCGCGGTGACCGCGAGCCTGCCGGCCGGCGCCTCGGCCGCGGTGGACGCCGCGCGGGAGATGCAGCGGGAGTTCCCGGGAGCCGCGACCGCGGCCCGCGTGGTCATCGCCCCGGTGAACGGCGCGTCGGCGGACACCCCCGAGGTGCGGAGCGCCGTCGAGGCACTGCACGAGCGCGCCGCGGCCAGCGGCGGCGCGCTGCGCGAGCCGATCACGGCCACGCCGGTCGGCGACGCCCTGGTGGTACGCGTGCCGCTGGCGGGCGCCATCACCGACCCCGTCGCCGACCGGGCCCTGGAGACGCTGCGTGACCAGGCGCTGCCGGCCACCATCGGCACCGTGGACGGCGTGGAGTACGCGGTCGCCGGCAGGACCGCCATGCCTCACGACTTCGCGGAACAGGTCAACAGCCGGACCCCGCTCGTCTTCGCGTTCATCCTCGGGCTCGCGTTCCTGCTGCTCGCGGTGGTGTTCCGGTCGTGGACCATCCCGTTGATGTCGATCCTGCTCAACCTGCTGTCCATCGGCGCCTCGTTCGGCGTCCTGACCTGGGTCTTCCAGGACGGCAACCTGGAGTCGACGCTCGGCTTCACGTCCTACGGCGGCGTGGTGAGCTGGCTGCCGCTCTTCATGTTCATCATCCTGTTCGGCCTGAGCATGGACTACCACATCTTCATCCTCAGCCGGATCAGGGAACGCTGGCTCGCGGGCGCCGATGCACGCACGGCGGTGGTCGACGGCATCGCCGCCAGCGCCGGCGTCGTCAGCAGCGCGGCACTCATCATGACCGGCGTCTTCACGGTCTTCGTGACCCTGTCCGCCATCGAGTACAAGATGATGGGCCTCGGCATGGCCCTGGCCATCCTCCTCGACGCCACCGTGGTACGCGGCGTGCTGCTCCCGGCCGCGATGTCCCTCCTCGGCAACCGAGCCTGGCACCGCCGCCCCACACACTGATCGCTCCCCGCCTGCCGGCTGCGACAGCGCCCCACCGTGTCGTGTGTCGGGCGCTGTCGCAGCCGGCCCGGCCCCTCCCTACCTCTGTTGAGAAGAGCACCGTCGCCGCTCATGTTCTCGCTCCTCGTGCGGCACGGTCACCGGCGTCGGCTTCGCCTCGATGGGCGTCGACCAGATCGACGGCCTGGTCAAGGTGCGGATGGTCCGGCAGCGCGAGAAGCTGTTCGAGACTCCCAACCCGCTGGAGTGCGACTGCCTGATCACCCAGGCCGCGCTCGAGTTCCAGGTTGGTGGGCCCGAGGTGCACCGGAGGCAACTCCAGCACCTCCTCGACCTGTCGGAACACCCGGCCGTGACCATGCGGGTGATCCCCTACGCCAAGGGTGAGGAGGGCTGCCAGATCTCCGGCTTCAGGATCCTCCAGTTCCCGGGGGACCAGGTGCCCGACGTGGCATTCGGCGAGTCGGTCGCTGGTAGCCTGACGATGGACGATCCCCGCGACCTGCGCCGCCTGCACCGCCTCTTCCGGGGCCTGACCGATGTCGCGCTCACCCCGGTTGAGACCCGCGATCTCGTGGCACGCATCAAGGACAGGGAAGACTGATGGACAAGGACGACCTGTACACAATCGACCCCGCGACGCTCGTCTGGCAGAAGAGTAGCCTCACCGCCAACAACGGAGAGTGCTTCGAGCTCGCGCCCCTCCCCGACGGCGGCGTGGCGGTGCGTGACTCGAAGAACCCCACCCGCCCGCACCTGTGCTTCACGGCCGGCGAGTGGGCCGCCTTCAAGGGCGGCATCGCGGAGGGCGACTTCGACAACCTGTGAGGTGGGCTACCGGCGCGGCCGCGATGTGATGAGGGAGCACAGCTGATGATCAGGCAGGTCGACCTCACCAACGCGGCGTGGACACGGAGCCTTAGGCAACAGCGGCGACAACTGCCTTGCGATGGCCTTCGGCAGCGGTATCCAGGACAGGCGGCGAGACCTGCCCCCCTGACGTGGCGGCGGGTCTGTCGGTGTCATGAGGAACGGGGCACACCCGTCCCGTGTTCTCCAGCCGGTGCCCGGCTCGTCTGCCGGCTCGCGGCGACCGCCTCCGTGTAGAGCTCACGAGTCAGATCGCGTTCCTCGATCCCGAGTTCGGCCAACACCTTTCGGATGTCGCTCAGCGCCGCCGGCAGATCGTCGTCCCTCTCGACCAGCGTTTCCAGTTCGAGGTAGTCACCCTCGACCTCCGGAACCCGCACGAGCGTTGCAGCATGCGCCGGCCAAACGCCTGGAACTCATAGTTGCGGCAGCGTTTTTCGAAGGCGATGGCGGGCTGGTAGCCGAGCCCACGCAGAATGGCGTGCAGCGCCTCGACCTCGGCGACCTCGGTCTCCTGCTCCGGCTTGGACCCGGAGTCGGCGTCGATCACGGCACCTTTGAAGGTGAGCACCGAGCGCACTCCCTGCGCGCTCTCCACCGTGCGCACGCGGAGCTCGTGGTCGCGCCCGCCGAGAGTACGAGCGCCGTCGTCGTAGTACGTGTCCCGGTACCGCTCGACACGCCCAGGCCCGCGCCGCTCAAGCCGCTCCGCGACACGCTCCGGGTCACGCACCCGCGCCTCCAGTTCGGCTTCGATCACGCCGCCCCCCTGATCCGCATCACCCGTCCGTCCGAACGATCGGCGTTCAACGTCCGCCACGCTCGATGGCCTCGAAGACGTCCGCGTCGGTCTCCCGTTGCCAGGCTGGCAGTTCGTCCCAGTCGGCCACGTAGCCTGGCTTGGGCTCACCTGGATAGTGCTTCGCCACGCCGACGATCCACGCCTCACGAAGGATCCGACCAGCCTCGTCCGTCATGTTCGGTGTTTCCCTCTCTCGTCTCATCGCGCCGCCATGAGGAGTGACGCGTGACATCCACGCGGGGCTGGTCTGCGGCGCCCGTCAGCCAACGCCGTTCTCATCGCCCCGGTCGAGGAGCATGACGTCGTGGAGGGCGGCCCCGTCCCACGGGTGGGCCTCGCCGACCTTCCGGTAGCCCCACGAGCGGTAGGCGGCCTGGGCCGCCGGCACGTCGGGCCTGGCGTTGAGCAGCACGCGTTGCTCGCTGGCGCCGTTGAGGACGGTGTCGTGCAACCGGCGAGCGATGCCTCGGCGCCGCCACGGGGCACGGACGGCCAACTCGATGAGGCCGAACGTGCGGCCGCCGTTCTCCCGGCGCACTCCGTCCGAGACGGGGGTGGTCAGCCGGTCCCACCAGCCGGTGCTGGCGCTGAGCGGATAGCCGTAGGCGATGCCGACCGGCGCACCGTCGCCGGTTATGGCAAGCGCGGCGCGGAACGTCGCCTTGCGGCACTGCGAGCGGAACCGGCGCGCGTTGGCCGCCACATCGGCCGAGGTCTTGAGGTACGGCGGCTCGGCGAACGCCTCCGCGTACACGAGCATGAACGCGTCCTCGACGGCCGCCGCCCCCGGGCCGTCAAGGGCGTCGACGCACACGAGGGAGTTCACCAGGCGCCCCCAGCGCGTCACGGATCCGGTCCACCGGGCCCCGAGCGACCGCCGCGCCCGTGCCGGTGGCGGCACCGGCGAAGTCGTGCAGCCGCCGGC
Organism: Streptomyces sp. 8K308; assembly: GCF_004348315.1. Lineage (GTDB taxonomy): Bacteria > Actinomycetota > Actinomycetes > Streptomycetales > Streptomycetaceae > Streptomyces. The sequence goes on from NZ_SMKC01000223.1 coordinate 4,844, forward strand.
GCAGCCGGCGACTCGACACCCGGCCGCAGGCGTCGAGCACGCCCGTCACCTCGGCACACGCCTCTTCGACGTCGCCGACGTCAAGCAACGTCTGAGCCAGCCGAGTTCGGTACCAGGCGGTGTTACGGGTGTACCCCCCGCCGAGACCGTCGACGGCTGCGCGCAGGAACGGCAGCGCTCTTCGGGATTGGCCCGCTCGCCGGTGCCATGCGGCGGTGGCGTAGTCGATCTCGACCTGGCCGGCGAACCTCGCCCATCGCGGCACGTCCCGGTCGCCGTCCGTACGGGCCTGAAAGGCCATGGCGCGGCTCAGTGCCCGACGCGCGGTCGTCAACTCCCCCGCGCGGTTCGCCGCGTTCGCCTCCCGTAGCGCGATGACGAGATGCACGGTGGCCCCCGCACCGGCATGACGGGCCAGGCTGTAAGCCCGCTCGACCGCCGAACGCGCCTCCCAGTCGTGGCCGGCCTCGACCGCGATCAGTGCGAGGGAGTTGAGCGCCCTCACCTGAAGGAGTGGACTGTCGACGAGTTGGGCGGCGGCCATGGCCTCCGCGCACGCCGCGCGCGCCTGGTCAAGCCGACGCCCGTATCCACCGTCGTAGGCGAACCACGCGCGATGACAGGCAAGTTCGCAGGCCATTGTCTGTAGGGCGTGGCTGACCTGGCCGGTGCACGCCCCCGTGGTGAGGGCGTGGGTGATCTGCCGCCGCAACTCCCGAGCACGCACCTGAGCCGGAATGCCGCCCTGGCGGTGATCGACCTCGTAAAGCTGCGCGAGACCGGCCTGAAGCCGACGCACATCGGCCATGCCGACCCGGAAGTCGGGCAGGTCGAGGAGGAGGGCCGCAACCGCCACACTCCCGGAGCCAGCGACGAACTCTCGACGCTTCACCTCTTCATCATGGCCGATGGAGAGCGCGCGGAGCCGCCGATGTGCGGGAACCGACGAAGCCAAGCTCCGTCAGCGGAACGCCAAAGTTCGCCTCCAGGACGACCTGTTGTGCCGGATGCGGCAACGGGGGCGGCAGTTCACGTTCCCACATCCGCAACTGCCGCACCGTCAGCGTCGCGTCGATGCCCAGCCGAGCGGCCTCCAGGGCGAACTCCGCCACGCATGACTGCTGGGTATGCCCCGCAGAACGCCGCAGTGCCGCCAGTTTGTTGGCTTCCGTCATGGCGGTCAGCCTCCCGTCCAGAGCCGGATCTGATCACGATATCCGAACGACACGGACACGGTAGGTGAGAAAAGTCCGCCCACGTGTCCGCCTCGTGCGGCCCTCTCGCACCGGCGAAGGCACTGGACTGGGTCCGAGAGGAACCACCACACGGTCGATCGGAGGACGGGGCGATGCGATCAAGCTCGACGCCCACCACACAGGCCAGACCCGACTCACTCACCAGGCGCGGGGAGCAGCGCGCGCGCTTCGGAATCGAGGCGGCGACGTGACGGAGAATCCCCTGTTTCGTTGGGGGGTCCACGAGCTCGTCGGCGAACGCGTTGTCGATCACGCCGGCCGCGTCGGCACGTTGGGCGCCGTCTTGGAACACACCGACCGAGCCACCGGCAACGTGCTCCGACGCGAGGCACACCTACGGCCGGTGGATGGCAGCGGATGGGAATGGGTCACGGATGCCGACACCCTTCGCCGCGTATGAACGACCGTGCGCGGCGAGAGCTCCCCGCGGTGGGCACCACCGTCCGCGACGCGCGATTGAACACGATCGGACGGGTCGTGGCGCACACCTGCGGAGGATTGTGGCTGCGCCCGCTGGACGGTGGTTGCGAGTGGGTGGCCTGCCCCGAAGACGTTGCCCCCGTCCGTCTGAGCGAGGCGCTGGGGCCACTGGTGGCCGAGGCGAACCGACGATCCGCGCGCCCCAGGTGAGGCCGCGTGCCTACCACGAGATGTCCGTTCCGGGCGTTTGGATTTGGCCGTCCCCGCCCGGAACGGCTGCACCACCGGCACGAGGAGAGTCCTCGCGCCTTCGGCATGGAAGGAACGGTAACCGACGTGCGCCTTGATCCGGGAGACGACGAGCCCACCGAGGGCGGACAGTCCGGCGGTTGCGGAGACGGCGACGGCTGTGGACGTCAGTAACCCGCACGACGGCCGGCCCTCGGAAGGGGGCCGGCCCCGCCCGCACATCCACGCCTACCGCTGGAGCGGCGACCGCCGCACCTACGACCAGGAAGGCCCACGCCGGCCCGTGTCACCGGCGTTCGCGGCGAACGGCTGCACGCCGATCGTGATCGCCAACTGGCTGCTGCGTCCCGCCCGCCACATCGCCGCGACGTTCCACGACACGGAGGACGCCGTTCGCTGGTTCGAGGAAGAGCTGGCGCGCGGCACCCGGCTTCGCCAGCCCGCAGGAGCGAGAACCGGCACGGATCGACGCCAAGCTGGCGCACGTCGACGCCACCCTCCGCCGAGGCGGCGACGCGCACGCCGCCTGGTATCTCCAAGGGACCGGCTACCTCACCCTTGACCTCATCAACTGCCGTGGCCCGGCGCCTTGTTGCCTGGGTGGGGAAGGGTAGGTGTGACCGGCCTCGGGTGAGTCCACAGTGGGTGACGGGAGTTCGACATGGGATATCGGCAGCTCGCCACCCGGCCCGTCGTCGGGTGGGGGCTCGTGGCCGTCGGGGCCCGGTTGCCGGTGGCCATGGCGCCGTTGGCGTTCGTCTTTCTCGTGCGTGAGCGGCCCGGTGGGTCGGCGCTGGGGGCCGGGATCGCCGCGGTGTACGTGATCGGCGAGGTGGTCGGGGCGGCCGTGCTCGGGCCGCGGCTGCGGCCGGTCCGGGCGCGCGGGCAGTTGGCCGGTGGCCTGGCCATCGGGGCGTGCGCGTTCGCGGCGCTCGGGCTGCTGCCCGACGCGCACCCCGTGGTGCTCGGCGCGCTCGCCGCGCTCGCCGGCGCCGCGCCCGCCGCGGCGCCCGGCGGGTTACGCGCCCTGCTGACGGCCCAGCTCCCGGAGGCGCTCGCCGTCACCGCGCTGAGCGCCGAGTCCATGCTCACCAACGTGGTCTGGGCCGTCGCGCCCGCGCTCGTCGGGGCACTCGCGCTGGGACTCGCCCCGCCCCTGCCGCTCCTGCTCGCCGCCGTCCTGATGGCCGCGGCCACGGCAGGTCTGTGGGCGCTGCCCGTGGGATGGCCGGCGGACGCCGGCGACCGGCGGGGCGCATCGATGGGGCGCACCCTCGCCGGCGCCTGGCCCATCTATCTCACCGGCGCCGCCGCGATGGCGCTGCTCGCGCTGGCCGAACTCGTCCTGCCCGCGCTGCTCGAACAGCGCGCCATCGGCGTCGGCTGGGCGGGGCCGCTGCTCGCCGGCTACTCGGTCGCCGCCGCCACCGGCGCCGTCCTCTACGGCGCGCGCGGCACCTGGCCAGGATCGTTGCGCGCGCAGAGCCTGGTCCTGCTGCTCGGCGTCACCGGGTGCGTGGCCTTCGCCGCCACGGCCGGCTCGCTGCCCTGGATCGCGGGCGCTCTCCTGGTCGCCGGGCTGCTCCAGTCCGGCGTGCAGGTGAGCCGGACCCTGGCGCTGCGCGAGGCCCTGCCGCCCAGCACGCACGCGGCGGCCTACTCGGTGCTGTACGCGGTGGTCGGCGTCGGCTACGCGGCCAGCGCCGCGCTGGCCGGCGCCGTGCAGAGCGCGGCGCCGCCGTCCGTCGCCGTCCTCGTGGGCGTGGGGCTCACCCTGCTGCTGGTCGCGGCCAGCGCCCTGGGCGAGCTGAGGGGCCGGCGCCCGGCCGAGCGGCCGGGCGCCGACCCGTCGCTGGCCGAGGGCGGCGGCTAGCCGGCCTGGCAGCTCGGGGTCAGCAGGGTCGCGGCCGGCCAGGGCGTGCCGCCCAGGCGGCCGGGGTGGCGCGGGCCGTGCACGTCAATGAAGGGGTGCCGAAAACCTCGACTGGGCAGTGTTGGCACATGACGACCGAGACATCGAGCAAGCCCACCAAGCCGCTTGACGACAAGGCGACGCTGGTGACCGGCGGTTCGCGGGGCATCGGGCGCGCCATCGTGGAGCGGCTCGCGCGGGACGGCGCGCGGGTCGTGTTCAGCTACGCGCGGGACGAGAAGGCGGCCGAGGAGGTCGCGGCGGGCGTCGCGACCGAGGGCGGCGAGGCGCACGCCGTGCGGGCGGACTTCGCCGAGCCGGCCGAGGTACGGGAGTTGCTGGGGCGCGCCACCGAACTGCTCGGCGGCGACCTCGACATCCTCGTCAACAACGCGGTGCTCGCCTTCACGCCGACGCCGCTCGTCGACACCGACGACGAGGCCTACGATCGGGCCCTGACGGTCAACCTCAAGGCGCCGTTCCTCACCATCAGGCACGCGGCCCGCACCATGCGGGACGGCGGCCGGATCATCAACATCTCCACTCTCAACACGGCGCGCCCCGCCCCCGGGATCTCCCTCTACGCGGCGAGCAAGGGCGGCCTCGAGCAGCTGACGGCCGTCGCGGCGGCCGAGTTGGGGCCGCGCGGGATCACGGTCAACACGGTCTCGCCCGGCGCCACCGACACCGACCTGCTGCGCGACACCAACCCGCCGGAGATCCTGGAGAAGTTGACCGAGCTGACGCCGCTGCGGCGGGTCGGCGAGCCGGCCGACGTCGCCGACGTGGTCGCGTTCCTGGCCGGCCCCGACGCCCGCTGGCTCACCGGCCAGAACCTGCGGGCCACCGGCGGCCTCGGCTGAGCGTCGTCGCGCGGACCGACGTTCGGACCGACGTTCGGGCCGTCGCGCGGGCCGTCGTACGGATCGGCGTTCGGACCGTCGTTCAGGCGAGGGGCACCGACGCGTCCGCGAGGCGGAGCCGCATGGCGCACTGGTCCTCGGCCTCGGCGACGACCCGCCGCCCCCAGTGGGCCGTGAGCCGCTCCGCGACCCCGACCAGCCGGCGGCGCTCCTCGGGCGTGTAGGCGGGGAAGGTGGCCCAGCCGCGGTCGGCGATCGCGTTGCCCAACTCGTGGAAGAGCACGTCGCGCACGCGCCGCTCCTCCTCGTCGCTCAGCGGGGTGGTCCCGCCGGATGCGGGCCGGGTCCTGACGTTGTAGAGGTCACGGATCACCCGAACGAGAGTACCCGCGGCGCCCTGCCGGCGCTGGGGCGTCGTCAGTCCAGGTAGACGGTGACGGCCATCGGCAGGTGGTCCGAGGCGTCGGTGTCGGTGAGGGCGAAGTCGCCGAAGGAGATGTCGCGGGCGCCGAAGACCCAGTCGACGCGGCGGGACGGGCCAACGGCCGTGTCGCGGTCCCGGAGTTCCGGGTCGTGCGCCTCGTCCTGGGCGCTGTGCAGGCCGGCCGCCAGCACCGCGTCGATCTCGGCCGAGCCAGGCTCGGCGTTGAGGTCCCCGGCGAGCACCGTGTGTGTGCCGTCGCCGGTGGCGCGCAGCAGGTTCTCGAAGACCTCGGGGAACGGGGAGCCGTGGGCGGTGACGACCCGGGCGGTCTCCCCGTCCGTGAGCCGGAGGTCGGCGGCGGCGTACGACCGGTCGCTCGCCAGGTCGCCGACCTCCGAGTCGATGACCGGGAGGCTGGTGAGGATGACGTTGCCGGACAGCCGGTCGCGCTCCGGCGACCAGACGGCGGTCACGTCGAGTCGCCGCTCAAGCCAGTCGACCAGGTCGAAACCGGCTGAGCCGGTGCGGCCCCTGGGGACCTCCTGGAGCAGCACGACCTGGGCGCGGGACGCGCGGATCGTGTCGAGGACCGCCTGCGGGTCGAGTTCGCCGTCCATGGCCCTGGCCTGGTGCACGTTCCAGCTGAGCAGCCGGTACATGCCGCCCGCGGTGTCGGTGGACAGCGGCTCGGGGCCGGCGCGCAGCGCGCCGGCCAGCGGCGGGGCGGCGAGCAGCAGGGTCGCGAGCACGACCGGCAGGAACGGGCGCGGCAGCGGCGCCTGAACGGCCAGGCGGCTGGCCGCCCAGGCCGGGCCGAGGGCAGCCAGGGTGGGCAACAGCCAGGTGGGGAAGGGTGGTTGGACCGGCAGGGTGACCAGCAGGGCGGCCAGCGCGGCGGCGGCCGCGTGCGCGGCGACGGGCCCCGGGAGCGGCAGCGGCAGGGCGCGGCGCAGGGTGACCGGCAGGACGGCGAGGGCGAGCACGGTGGCGGGCACGGCGGCCCACGGCAGCAGGACGACGGCGAGGACGGCCACGACGAGGACGACGGGCGCCGCCCACCGGGGCCCCGGCAGCGGCGACGAGAGGGCCGCGACGCCGAGCAGCGCGCCGGCGGCCACCCACAGGCCGGCCACGCCGACGGAGAGGCCGGCCTGGGCGCCCAGGTAGCCGGGCGAGGCGAGCACGGTGGCGTAGAGCCCGAGGGCGGGGCCGAGCAGGGCGGTGGCGGGGACGCGCCCGCGTATCTCGCCCCAGGGGGCGGCGGTGGCGAGCGCGCGGGCGGCCTCGGCCGGCGGGCGGAGCGGCCCGTCGGACGGGGTGGTCCGGTGGAGGTGCCGCGCGAGCGCACCGAGGACGACGGCCAGCGTCAGGGCGGCCGACCAGCCGGGGAACCCGCCGTACCGGACGGGGTCGAGGAGATCGAGCGGCAGCCGCAGCGCGATGTCGGCGGCCACGGCCAGGGCGACGGCGCGGCCGGTGCGGCGTGGTCCCGCCCGGTGGGCGGCGAGCAACAGCGTGACCAGGGCCACGGCGGTGGTCAGCGCGACGAGGAGCAGGCCGCGGAGGGCGGGGATCTGGAGCAGCAGCCGGAGCGCGGCCAGCGCGCCGAGGGCGGCGGGCAGGGCACGGCGCCGGCCAAGCCACCAGGCAACGGGGCCGGAGCCGAGCGCGGCCAGGGCGACCACGAGCAGCGTGCCGGCCGTCGCCGCGTCGCCGAACGCCGTCCCGGTGAGGCGGAGCGTCTCCAGGAGGACGAGGGTGGTGACCACGGCGAGGGCGGTGCGCGTCATGCTGCCGCAGGCTACCGGTCGCTAGGGCGGCGGCCCTTGGCCGGGGTTTCCGCCCACCCCGCACCTTCGCGCTGCCGCGCCGGCGCGCCGCCGGGGGCGGACGGCCGGTGATCCCCACCC
>NZ_SMKC01000224.1 GCF_004348315.1 Streptomyces sp. 8K308
CGGTTAGGGGGGCGCTAGGGGGGCGCTGGAGGGGCGCGTCTCGAAGAGCGGTCCGCTCTCCCGGTGAACCGGTCCGGCGAGCTAGGGTGGGTGGGCCGGAGATCGCCGCCGTCGTGGCCGAGTCTTCGGCCCACGCCGGCCCCCGGCCGGCTAGGATTGGCGCCGGCCATTTCGCTTTCGTGGGTGGCCGACACAGATCAGTCAGCAGCCGCTGCAACCCCAGGGAGCGATGTGTCCCGCCGTCTGTTCACCTCGGAGTCCGTGACCGAGGGTCACCCCGACAAGATCGCCGACCAGATCAGCGACACCGTCCTCGATGCCCTGCTCGCCGAGGACCCGACCTCGCGGGTGGCCGTGGAGACCATGATCACCACGGGTCTGGTGCACGTGGCCGGGGAGGTCACCACCGCGGCCTACGCCGACATCGCCTCGCTGGTGCGCAACACCATCCTGGGCATCGGCTACGACTCCTCCAAGAAGGGGTTCGACGGCGCCTCCTGCGGCGTCTCGGTGTCCATCGGCGCGCAGTCGCCCGACATCGCGCAGGGCGTGGACTCCGCCTACGAGGCCCGAGTCGAGGGCGTGGACGACGAGCTCGACCGGCAGGGCGCCGGCGACCAGGGGCTGATGTTCGGCTACGCCTGCGACGAGACGCCCGAGCTGATGCCGCTGCCGATCCGGCTGGCCCACCGGCTCTCCCACCGGCTCTCCGAGGTCCGGAAGAACGGGACCATCCCCTACCTGCGGCCGGACGGCAAGACCCAGGTCACCATCGAGTACGACGGCGACAAGGCGGTCCGCCTCGACACCGTCGTGGTCTCCTCGCAGCACGCCTCGGACATCGACCTGGACTCGCTGCTCGCCCCCGACATCCAGGAGTTCGTGGTCGAGCCCGAGCTCAAGGCCCTGCTGACCGACGGGATCAAGCTGGACACCGAGGGGTACCGACTGCTGGTCAACCCGACCGGGCGGTTCGAGATCGGCGGCCCCATGGGCGACGCGGGCCTGACCGGCCGGAAGATCATCATCGACACCTACGGCGGCATGGCCCGGCACGGCGGCGGCGCGTTCTCCGGCAAGGACCCGTCCAAGGTGGACCGCTCGGCGGCCTACGCCATGCGCTGGGTCGCGAAGAACGTGGTGGCCGCCGGCCTGGCGACCCGCTGCGAGGTGCAGGTCGCCTACGCCATCGGCAAGGCCGAGCCGGTCGGCCTGTTCGTGGAGACCTTCGGCACCGCGACCGCCCCCGTCGAGCGCATCGAGCAGGCCATCACCGAGGTCTTCGACCTCCGCCCGGCCGCCATCATCCGCGACCTCGACCTGCTCCGGCCCATCTACGCCCAGACCGCGGCCTACGGCCACTTCGGCCGTGAGCTCCCAGACTTCACCTGGGAGCGCGCGGACCGCGTCGAGGCGCTGCGCGCCGCCGCCGGGGTCTGATCCCGGATCCCCCGGGTTCGACCATCATCGATCCCTCGGGCATCAGGCGCCGGTCACCGGCCGCCGTCGGATGTCCGAGGGATCTGCTGTACTGGGCACCGTGAGTGAGAAGGGCCCCCGGAGGGAGCAGGGCCGCCAGGGTCCGGCCGGCGAGCAGCTGGCCCTGCTGCGCGGCGCGGCCCGCAAGCGCACCCCCCCGCGCACCTGGCGGGACGCGCCGCTCGCCGAGCGGCTGCCCGTCGCCCGGGTCCTGGTGGACAAGGGCCTGGTGCACCTCGACCGCTTCTTCGACTACGCCGTCCCCGCCGCCATGGACGCGGAGGCCAGGCCGGGCGTCCGGGTCCGGGTCCGCTTCGGCGCCGGCCAGCGCGAGGGCCGTCGCGAGGGCGGCCGCCTGATCAACGGCTTCGTGGTCGAGCGGCGCGCCGAGAGCGACTTCCCCGGCGTGCTCGCCCCGCTGGCCCAGGTCCTCTCCACCGAGCCGGTGCTCACCCCCGAGCTGCTCCGGCTCTGCCGCTCGGTCGCCGACCGCTACGCCGGGGCCCTGGCCGACGTCGTCCAGCTCGCCGTGCCGCCCCGGATGGCCAGGGCGGAGCGCGAGCCCTCACCGCCGCCCGCCGCGCCGCCGCGCCCACCCGCACCCGGCGGCTGGGCCCGCTACCCCCAGGGCCCCGCCTTCCTCCAGGCGCTGGCCGCCGGCGACGCGCCCCGGGCCGTGTGGACCGCGCTGCCCGGCCCGCACTGGCCCGACGAGCTGGCCCGTGCCCTGGCCACCGCGCTCGCCGCCGGGCGCGGCGCCCTCGCCGTGCTGCCCGACGGCCGGGCGGCCGCCCGCGTCGACGCCGCGCTGACCGAGCTCGTGGGCGCCGACCGGCACGTGCTGCTCACCGCGGACGCGGGGCCCGAGATCCGGTACCGGCGCTGGCTCGCGCTCAACCGCGGCTCGGTGCGCTGCGTCGTCGGCACCCGCGCCGCCATGTTCGCCCCCGTCCGCGACCTCGGCCTCGTCGCTATCTGGGACGACGGGGACTCGTCGCACCACGACGACCGCGCGCCCCAGCCGCACGCCCGCGAGGTGCTTGTGCTGCGGGCCGTCCAGGAGGGCGCCGCCGCGCTGCTCGGCGGGCATGGGCAGACCGTGGAGGCCGCCCAGCTCGTGGAGACCGGCTGGGCGCGACCGCTCGCCGCCGACCGCCCCGAGGTCCGCGCCGCCGCGCCGCTGGTCCGCACCGTCGGCGACGACGACGCGGCCCGCGACCCGGCGGCCCACTCGGCCCGGCTCCCCAGCCTCGCGTGGGAGGCCCTGCGGGACGGCCTGGCCCGCGGTCCGGTGCTGATCCAGGTGCCGCGCCGCGGCTACGCCCCCAGGCTCGCCTGCGCCCGCTGCCGCGCCCCGGCCCGCTGCGCCCGCTGCCAGGGCCCGCTCGCGGCCGCAGGCCCCGACCGGCCCCTGAGCTGCGGCTGGTGCGGCACCGAGGCCCCCGGCTGGGCCTGCGCCGAGTGCGGGGAGAGCCGGCTGCGGGCCACCGTCATCGGTGCCCGCCGCACCGCCGAGGAGCTCGGCAGGTCCTTTCCCGCCGTGCCCGTGCGCACCTCGGGCCGCGACCACGTCCTGGACACCGTTTCGGACCGGCCGGCGCTCGTGGTGAGCACCCCGGGGGCCGAGCCCGTGGCCCAGGGCCCCGGCTACGCGGCGGCCCTGCTGCTCGACGGCTGGGTGCTGCTCGGCCGCCCCGACCTGCGGGCCGGCGAGGAGGCCCTGCGCCACTGGCTCAATGCGGCGGCCCTGGTGCGCCCGCAGGCCGACGGCGGCACCGTAGTGGTGCTCGCCGAGGCCACCCTGCGGCCCGTGCAGGCCCTGGTGCGCTGGGACCCGGCGGGCAACGCGCGGCGCGAGCTGGCCGACCGAGCTTTCCTCGGCTTCCCGCCGGTCTCCCGGATGGCCGCCGTCAGCGGCCCGCCCGAGGCGGTCGAGGGTCTTCTCGACACCGCGCGGCTGCCCGCGGAGGCGGAGGTGCTCGGGCCCGTGCCGATGCCGGTCATCGAGGCTGGCCGCCCCCGGCGCCCCGGAGACCCGCCGCCCGGCGAGCAGTGGCAGCGGGCGCTGGTCCGGGTGCCGCCGGGCAGCGGCGCCGCCCTCGCCGCCGCCCTCAAGACCGCGCAGGCCGCCCGGCTCGCCCGCCGCGAGGGGGCCCCGGCGCGGGTGTGCGTCGATCCGGTCGACATCGGCTGACCGGCCGGAGCCGTTACCGCCGGGTCAGCCGCTGCGCTGCCCGGGGAAGGCGCCGCTCCTGGTCTCGGAACCGCCCGCCACCGGCTGCGCCGGCCGGCCAGGCACGGGGCGGGCCTGCGGCACTCCGGGCGCCAGCGGCCCCTCGGGACGCGCCGGGTCCCGGGTGGCCTGCGGCTGCGCGCCGGCGCTCGCCCCGGCCCGCCGGGCGCCGTAACGGCGGTGCACCGCCTGCTTGGTGACGCCGAGGGCCGAGCCCACCGCGTCCCAGGAGAAGCCGAGCGAGCGGTCGAAGTCCACCGCGGCCGTCACCAGGGCCTCCACGCTGTCCCGGAGTTCCTGGGCCAACCGGACCGTGGGGGCGGGCGCTCGGCCGTAGACGACGAACCCGGCCGAGGGACCGGTGCGTCGCGGTCGGTATACGTTGCCCAGCTGCGCGGTGAGCGTACGCAGCGCGTCCACCTGGCGGCGGACCCGCTCGATGTCCCGCACCAGCAGATGCAGGCTGGCCCGTGCCTGAGCGTCAGGGGTGGCGTGGTCGGCCATGAACAAGCCTCTCGAACCGGCGTCAAGGAAACGGACCGGTACACGGCCCGTGCGGTCAATCTCCCTTGACAACGCGCCACCCCGCGCCGGAGTCACGCTGCCGGCGAGCATCGTCAACCCCGTGCATCACGCACCCACTTCCGAGCCCGGGAAGAAACGTGTCACCGCGGAACATAGACTCGTCGGGGCCCGGCCAGCCACGACGGCCGGCGCCGCAGCGGACAGCAACGGAGAGGTCGTACACGCACGATGAGGCTCGTCTTCGCCGGCACTCCCGAGGTGGCCGTCCCGGCCCTCGACGCTCTGCTCGCCTCTGACCGGCACGAGGTCGTCGCCGTCGTGACCCGCCCCGACGCCCCGGCCGGCCGGGGCCGGCGGCTGGTCCCGAGCCCGGTCGCCGAGCGCGCCGCCGAAGCCGGCATCGAGATCCTGCGCCCGCGCCGTCCCCGGGAGCCCGACTTCCTCGACCGGCTGCGCGAGATCGCCCCGGACTGCTGCCCCGTCGTCGCCTACGGCGCCCTGCTGCCCAGGGCCGCCCTCGACATCCCACGGCACGGCTGGGTGAACCTGCACTTCTCCCTGCTGCCGGCCTGGCGCGGCGCCGCCCCCGTCCAGCACGCGGTGCTCGCCGGCGACGAGATCACCGGCGCCTGCACCTTCCAGATCGAGGAGGGCCTCGACTCCGGGCCCGTCTACGGGGTGCTCACCGAGGCGATCCGCCCCGAGGACACCAGCGGCGACCTGCTCACCCGGCTCGCCTTCGCCGGCGCCGGGCTGCTCGCCCACACCATGGACGGCATCGAGGACGGCACGCTGCGCGCCGAACCACAGCCTGCCGAGGGCGTCAGCCTCGCCCCCAAGATCACTGTCGAGGACGCGGCCGTCGACTGGTCGGCCCCCGCGCTGCGCGTGCACCGCCAGGTGCGCGCCTGCACCCCGGCGCCCGGCGCCTGGACGGTGTTCCGCGGCGAGCGGCTGAAGCTCCGTCAGGTGACCCGGGTGCCGGACCGGGACGACCTGGCGCCTGGGGAGCTGGCCGCCGAGAAGCACGCGGTCCACGTCGGCACCGGCTCGCACGCGGTCGAGCTGGTCTGGGTCCAGCCGCAGGGCAGGAAGCCGATGCGCGCCGCAGACTGGGCCAGGGGCGTCCGGGTGGCCGCCGGCGAGCGGCTCGAGTCGCCCGGCGCGCCGCAGCCGTAGGCTGGAGCCCGCCCGCCATCCCGTCATCGACATCCGGAGCACCCCGTCCCGTGAACACCCGGCAGCGCCGACCCGCAAGGACCTACCGCCGACCCCGGAGGGATCCGGTGCGGATCCTGGCCTTCGACGCGCTGCGCGCCGTCGGCGAGCGCGGCGCCTACGCCAACCTGGTGCTCCCGCCGCTGCTGGCCAGGGCCAAGGAGTCGGGCGAGTTCGACGCCAGGGACGCCGCCCTCGCCACCGAGCTGGTGTACGGCACCCTGCGCCGCCAGGGCACCTACGACGCGGTGCTCGCCGCCTGCGTCGACCGGCCGCTGCGCGACGTCGACCCGCCCGTCCTCGACGTGCTCTCGCTCGGCGCACACCAACTGCTCGGCACCCGCATCCCCAGCCACGCCGCCGTCAGCGCGACCGTCGAGCTGGCCCGCTGCGTGCTCGGCGACGGCCGCGCCAAGTTCGTCAACGCGGTACTGCGCCGGGTCGCCGCCCACGACCTCGACGGCTGGCTCGAACGGGTGGCCCCGCCGTACGACGAGGACCCGGAGGCGCATCTGGCCCTGGCGCACGCCCATCCCCGCTGGGTGGTCTCGGCCCTGTGGGACGCGCTCGGCGGCGACCGGACCGGCATCGAGCAGCTGCTGGCCGCTGACAACGAGCGCCCGAGCGTCACCCTGGCGGCCCGCCCAGGCCGCTCCACCGTGGACGAGCTGCGGGCCGAGCCGGGCGCCGAGGCCGGCCGCTGGTCCCCGTACGCGGTGCGACTCGTCGAGGGCGGCGAGCCTGGTGCGGTGGAGGCGGTGCGCGAGGGCCGGGCCGGCGTCCAGGACGAGGGCAGCCAGCTGGTCGCCATGGCGCTGGCCAACGCGCCACTGACCGGCCCCGACCGGCGCTGGCTCGACGGCTGCGCCGGGCCCGGCGGCAAGGCGGCGCTGCTCGGCGCCCTGGCGGCCGAGCGAGGCGCGGCCCTGGTCGCCGCCGAGCGGCAGCCGCACCGGGCCCGCCTGGTGGCCCGCGCGCTGGACGGCAACCCGGGCTCCTACCAGGTGGTGGTCGCGGACGGCACCCGTCCGGCCTGGCGTCCCGGCTCCTTCGACCGGGTCCTGATCGACGTGCCCTGCACCGGGCTCGGCGCCCTGCGCCGCCGCCCCGAGGCGCGCTGGCGCCGCCGCCCGGAGGATCTGGACGGCCTCGTCGCGCTCCAACGCGACCTGCTGCGTGGCGCATTGACCGCCGTCCGGCCCGGCGGGGTGGTCGGCTACGCGACCTGCTCGCCGCATCTGGCCGAAACCCGCCTGGTGGTCGCCGACGTGCTCAAGTCGCTGGCCAGGGAGGGCGGGACGATGGTGGAGCGGATCGACGCGCGCCCGCTGCTGCCCGGCGTCCCTGAGCTCGGCGAGGGTCCCGACATCCAGCTCTGGCCGCACCGGCACGGCACCGACGCCATGTACCTGGCGCTGCTGCGCCGCACGTCCTAGGCGGCCAGGGGCGCGCCGGCCGACCGGTCGAAGGCGGCCGGTCGGCATGTTGAATACTGGGCCCCATGGCACAGATCAATCCGAGCATCCTGTCCGCTGACTTCGCCCGGCTGGCCGACGAGGCCAGGGCCGTTGAGGGCGCCGACTGGCTCCATGTCGACGTGATGGACAACCACTTCGTGCCCAACCTGACGCTCGGTGTGCCCGTCGTCGAGTCCCTGCGCAAGGCGACCGACATCCCGCTCGACTGCCATCTGATGATCGAGGACCCGGACCGCTGGGCCCCCGCCTACGTGGACGCGGGGGCCGGCTCGGTCACCTTCCATGTGGAGGCGGCGGCCGCTCCGGTCAGGCTTGCCAGGGAGATCAGGGCCAAGGGCGCGCGCGCCTCGATGGCGCTCAGGCCCGCCACCCCCATCGAGCCCTACGAGGACCTGCTGCCCGAGCTCGACATGGTGCTGGTGATGACCGTGGAGCCGGGCTTCGGCGGCCAGGCGTTCCTCGACGTCACGCTGCCCAAGATCCGCCGCACCAGGAAGCTGATCGAGCGGCACGGCCTGTCGCTCTGGCTCCAGGTGGACGGCGGCGTCTCGACGGCCACGATCGAGCGCTGCGCGGAGGCCGGAGCCGACGTCTTCGTCGCCGGATCCGCCGTCTACGGCGCCGACGACCCGGCGGCCGCGGTCGCCGCGCTGCGTGAGCAGGCCGAGCGCGCCGCACGCCCGGCGTCGCACACCACGTCCGGGTGAACACCGGCCGTCCATCCGGTTCTCGGGGGTACCGCTGGCTCCGAGGGGCGATTACGGGGCCCGTGGATCTGCGAGGATGAACCTCCAGAGGTGACCGGGGACGGGGACGGACATCAGGACAGTGAGGTGAGTGCGGTGCCGACCGGGAGGGCAGCCACAAGGATGGGGCCCGCCGAACTGATGCAGGCGGCGGCGATGGCACGCCGCTTCTATCTGGAAGGCAAGTCCAAGATCCAGATCGCCGACGAGTTCGGGGTCAGCCGCTTCAAGGTCGCTCGGGTGCTGGAGTCGGCCGTGGAGCACGACCTGGTGCGCATCGAGATCCGGGTGCCCGCCGAGCTCGACGCGGAGCGGTCGGACGCGCTGCGGGCCAGGTACGGGCTGCGGCACGTGGTGGTCGCCGAGTCGCCGTCCGACGACGCGGAGGACTCGCCGGACCCGGAGCATCTGGGCGAGGTGGCTGCCGAGTTGCTCGGGGAGCTGGTGGCCGAGGGGGACGTGCTCGGCCTCGCGTGGGGGCGTTCGACGATCCACATGGCGCAGGCGCTGCGGGAGTTGCCGCCGTGCACGGTGGTGCAGCTGACCGGCGTCTACCACGCGGGCGCGGCCGAGCGCGGCTCGGTGGAGGCGGTGCGGCGGGCGGCCGCGGTCTCCGGCGGCGACGCGCACCCGATCTACGCGCCGATGCTGCTGCCCGACTCGGCCACGGCGTTGGCGCTGCGCGGCCAGCCCGGGATCGCGGCGGCCTTCGAGTACTTCGACAAGGTGACGATCGCGGCGGTCTCCATCGGCTCCTGGGAGCCGGGGATCTCGACCGTCCACGACATGCTGGACAAGGAGGAGCGGGAGCACTACTCCTCGCTCGGGGTGGCGGCCGAGATGTCGGCGCACCTCTTCGCGTCCGACGGTCGTCGGGTCGGCCGGGACCTGGGGGAGCGGTGCATCACGGTGGAGGCCGAGCGGCTGCGCCGGATCCCCGAGGTGGTCGCCATCGCGGGCGGCCGCCGCAAGGCGGACGCGATCGGCGCGGTGCTGCGGTCCGGCCTGGTGACGAGCCTGGTCACGGACACCACCGCGGCGGACCGGCTGCTTGCCCAGCCGCCCGGCAGGCGTCCGGCCCTGGAGCGTGCCGATCCGGACGAGTTCGCCTAGTAGTGCTTCGTTAGGTTGTGTCGGGTGGGGGTCGGTCTGTTCTGGGCGGGGCCGGTAAGTCTTGGTGGCGGGTGGGGCATGCGCCGGTCCAGCACAGCAGGAGGTCCTGTATGGCGTGGAGGACTTGGTAGAAGGTCAGGCCGGCGCTGGGGCTTTTGGGTTCAGGCGGCGGAGGGTGAGGAAGGCATGGGCGGCGGTGACGAGGGTGACGTGGTGGTGCCAGCCGCGCCAGGTGCGGCCCTCGAAGTGGTCCAGGCCCAGTCCGTGCTTGAGTTCGCGGTAGTCGTGCTCGATCCGCCAGCGGATCTTCGCCATGCGGACCAGGTGCCGCAGTGCAGTGTCCGGGGGCAGGCTCGTCAGCCAGTAGTCGGTGGGCTCGTCGGTGTGGGGCGGCCATTCGGCGATCAGTGTCTCGGCGGGCAGGACACCGTCCCACCGGCTGCGTCCACCGGCCCGGTCCAGGGCGGCCTTCCTCGCCGCGACACCGGCCGGGCGGACTTCCATGACCATGAACCGGCTGGTCATCGCCCCCTTGCTGCCCTGCCGCCAGGTGCACCGCCGCAGCCGGCGCCGCCCGGCCGTCACCACCAAGTCCTTCAACGACCGGGCCGGATCGCGGTAGCGGGGCAGCCTGGGGGCGCCCATCCGCCCCTGACGCTCAGGGATGGTCGGGACGGCGTCGCCGGGGTGGGCAGTGGTGTCCGGTCGGACGGCGGTCATGTAGTCCAGGCCGCGTTCGGCCAGCCCAGCGCGGAAGGCGTGCATCTGCCCGTATCCCGCGTCCGCCACCACGATCCGGCCGGCAAGGCCCCATCCCCGCGTCTGGTCGATCGCGTCCAGGGCGAGGCGCCACTTCTCCCGGTGCCCCACATCCTCGGGCACCCCGGCCCGCGCGCGGCGCCCGTCGGCCGGATCGGCCCACTCGGCGGGCAGGAACAGCCGCCAGTTCAGCGGGACCGAGGCCGCGTCGGTGACCGCGTGCAGACTCACCCCCACCTGGCACAGCGACTTCTTGCCCAACGCCCCGCACCACTGCCTCGCCGCCCCGACCGACTGGTCCCCGGCCTTGGGGAAGGAGGTGTCGTCGATCACCCACGCTTCCGGGCCCACCGCCTGGGTCACCTTCGCCGCGATGGCCCGCAGCACCGGCGCGTGCTCCCACGTCGACTGGCTGACGAACTGCTGCAACGCCTGCATGTTGCCGTCCGGCAGCCGCTCGGCCATCGGCTGGATCGACTTGCGCCGCCCGTCCAGCATCAGCCCACGCAGGTAGCAGTCGCCCCACCGCCGCTGGTCCTTGCGCTTCAGCGAGGCGAACGCCTCGGCGACGAACTCGGCCAGATCCCCGCGAAGACGCTCGACCTCCCCAAGATCCACAACGGCAGCATGCACCACCGCCCAGCACACGATCAAATCAACCTAACGAAGCACTACTAGGCCCTGTCCGGGCGATCAAGAGTGTCGGTTGATGTGATGCGGATGCCGGGTCGGTTATCTCGGTTGCTGTGGATCTGCGGCGCTGTAACGATCCGCGCATGATTACTCCTGGCCCGATGGTTCCCGATGGTGGCGGTTACCGTCACTCGTACGAGATCGCCCCTCCTGCACGCGTGGTCCACGTCTCCGGGCAGATTCCGGTGGCTCCGGACGGCACCCTCCCAGAGGGGTTCGCCTCACAGTGCCGTCAGGTGTGGGCCAACCTGGCGGCAGCCCTGGCTCATCACGGGATGGGGCTGTCCGACCTGGTCAAGGTGACCACCTACCTGTCGGACAGGGCGTACCGGGAGGAGAACTCCGCCATCCGGCGTGAGATCCTCGCAGACCACGCTCCGGCTTTGACGGTCATCATCACAGGCATCTACGACGAGGCGTGGCTGCTGGAGATCGAAGCCGTCGCCGCACGATAGACGCCCTGGCCGGTCATGAGCGAAGCCAGACGACGATGGCCGCGACGATGACGGTGCCGAGGAAGACGTAGCCGCGCTTGCCATACCGCGTGGCCACGGCGCGGGACTTCTTCAGCTTGTTGATGGCCCGTCCGACGGTGTTGCGCTTCTTGTATCGGTCCTTGTCGAAGGCGGGTGGCCGTCCGCCGCGCGAGCCCTTGCGCAGGCGGGCGGCCTGGCTGTCGCTCTTCTCGGGGATGATGTGCCGGATGCCTCGCCTGCTCAGGTACTCGCGGCACGGGCCGTTGCTGTATGCCTTATCGGCCGCGAGACTGTCCGGCTTCTTGCGCGGCCTGCCTGGCCCGGTCCGGGGGCCCCGGATCTTCTCCAGCATCGGTTCCAGCTGGGTGCAATCGGCCCGCTGACCTGGCGTGATGACTAGGGACAGCGGGCGGCAGCGGCCTTCCGCACCAGATGGAGCTTGGTGGTGAAGCCGCCGCGCGAGCGGCCCAGGCCCTCACCTGCCTCACCACCTCCTCCAGCCGGGCGTGCAGACTCGCCACGGTGGTTCGTCCTGGTGTTCCCCGTTGTCGGCCCCTTTTTGGGCGCCCGGTGCCGGCGGTGGAGCAGTGCGGGCTCCGGCCGCGTGCTGGTGCGCCCGCATGACGGTGGAGTCCACCGCGATGTCCCAGTCGATCTTCCCGGCGGCATCCGCCGCGGCCTGGACCTGTTGGAGCAGACGCTCCCAGGTGCCGTCGGCCGACCACCGCCGATGCCGCTCATAGGCCGTCTTCCATGGTCCATACCGTTCCGGCAGGTCACGCCACTGCATCCCGGTCCGCACCCGGTGCAGAATCCCGTCGATCACCTGCCGATGGTCCCGCCAGCGGCCACAACGCCCCTTGCTCACCGGCAAGAACGGCACAACCAGCTCCCACTCGGCATCCGTCAGATCACCCCGATCGAACCCCACGACCAGAACAACGAGCCGATCAGACCACCGTCACCTGATCGCCCGGACAGACCCTAGATGAATGAGTCCAAGGGGTGGCCTGCGGGCATGATGCGAGGGTGTCCAATGTCGGCGTGTGAAGACAGATGTGGACACCCTCGCGACAGCACTCTATGCCCGTATCGATGATGGGTTGAAGGCTTCGCCATGGTTGGCTCCGGCA
>NZ_SMKC01000225.1 GCF_004348315.1 Streptomyces sp. 8K308
GAGCATCAGGGGCGGCCGGCCGTTGCAGCGGCGGTTGCCTTTGCTCGCCACGGGCGTCGTGCTCACGGGGTCTTCCTTCCTCGTCGTCGCTGGGCGTGGTTGCGTCGTCCGCGTCCCCACAGGTCGCCGCGCTGAGGCGGGGCTGTGGAGCGGGGGCAGCCGCAATCACAAGAGAAGGGTGGGTCAGTGGGGGACCTCGTGTTTCGTCACCCCGCCCTATGCGGTTGTGGAGGGTGTCGGGCCGTGAGGCCCGGCGCCCGCGAGGCCGGCCCCGTGGGGGCCGGGAGTTAGGCGGCGACCGGCGCGTCGACGACGCTGTGCTGGGACAGCACGGTGTGCAGCTGGCGGACCTCGGCGACACGGACCACGCGGACGACCGGCGCGGTGAGCTGGTCGGCCAGGACGCCGGCGGGGTGGAGGTGCCGGCGCAGGACCGTGCGGGCCGCGGCGGCGAGCCAGGCCGGGAGCTCGGAGTCCGCGTCAACGCCGGCGGTGCTGCGGTCGCCGGTCGTCAGGGCGAGCGCCCAGATGTCCCGCACCAGACGGTCGGCGTACCGCCAGTCGGTGGGCGGCAGGCACGCGGTGACGTGAGCGAGCAGCCGGTCGTGGATCTCGGTAGCGGTGATCGAGCTAAGGCCGCTGTCCATGGGATCTGTCCTCCGAACGCAGGATGGATCGGGCGAGCGCCCCGGTAAGGGCTAGCCCTTATTTTTAAGGCTAGCCCTTAAGGCTTGTCAAGCGGGCGGTAGGGGCTAGCCTTAAGATTTGTGAGAGGAGGCCCCGAGTGCGTGGTTACAGAGACCTGGCGGAGGAGCTTCGCCAGCGCATCAACGCCGGAGAGTTCCCGGCGGGCAGCACGCTGCCGCGGATCGTGGACTTGATCGACCAGTACGGCCTGGCTCGCCAGACCGTACGAGACGCGATCGGCGAACTGGTCGACGAAGGGCTGGTCGCCACGTTGGGCAAGGGAGGCACCCAGGTCCGCCACCGCACGGCCGTGCGCATCCCTTTGGCCAGGTACACGCGGGTACTGCGCCCAGGCGGCAGCAGGGGGCCCTGGGAGACCGCGCTGGCCAACCAGGGACTGGATGGGCGCATGCGGGTGGTAGCCGTAACCCGCGGGCCGGGCCCAGCAGACGTCGCCGCCGCTCTCGGCGTGGACCAAGAAAGCGACCTCCTGTATCGCCAGCGGCACGCCACAATCGGCGAAATTGACGTAGTCCAGCTCCAGCACGCGTGGTACTCGGCAGCATTGGCCGACAGCGCCGGCATCGCCGGGGACGGCAAGATCAAAGGCGGCATTCTGGCCGCCCTTGCTGCTGCCGGGATCACGCCTGCCAGCTTGAGCGAGCAGGTCCGGGCCCGCCCTCCGCTCCCCAACGAGACCACTCCTCTGAAGATCGGGGGCAAGGTGGCGGTCTTGGAGGTGGAGCGCGTAACCAAGGACGCGCAGGGCCGCGTCCTAGAAGTTCTGCGGTCCGTCGCACCAGCAGATCGAATCCAACTGACGTATGACGACCTCCCGTTGAAAGAGGCCTGACCCTCCCTCGCCCCTTGGCCCTTCATGTCGCTCACCTCCGCTGTGTCGTGGTTCCGTTCTAGAGGGCTGAACCATGGGCATGGCAGGGGTCGCGCGTGGCCAGGCAGACTGGCCACGCAGTCCACGAAGAGGAGGTGGGATGGGCCAGCAACCGAAGCAGTTGACGCCCGAGCGGTCACCGTTACACCGCTGGGGATATGAGCTGAGAATGCTTCGGGAAGCGCGTGGCTTGGCGCTTCGTCAGCTTTCCCGGCAGGCGCTGGTTGACTACAGCCACCTGGGGCGATTCGAACGCGCGGAGCGTAAGCCGCGCCGGGAACAGGTGCAGCGCTTGGACTCGATACTCGAGGCTGGGGGGACGCTGATTCGGCGCTGGGACGATGTGGACGCCGGGCGTGGTCATGTGGCCAACTCCAGTGGTCATGTGGCCAACTCCGCATCTGGTCTGGCGCAGAGCTTGCTGGAGGAGGGAGCGTCGGCGGATACGGGGATCTCTGTCCCCTGTCGCCTACAAGACGGATCGGTGATCTTTGTGACTGTTCCTCGGCGCTCATTCCTGAGCGCAGGAGCTGGCCTCGGAGCCGCCGCCATGCTCGGTTCTGGAACGCCTGCCGTCGCGAGTACCCATGCCGGGCTCGCGCGCAGAGCGCGGGCCGCGAAGGCGTACGGCTCAACGCCCATCGAACACCTCCGGCAGCTACGCCGGCTGCTGATCGACAGCGACAACCTGTTGGGCCCGCAGCAGGCGATCCCGGCCGTGCGGGAGCACATCGATGTGATCCAGCAGTTGCGTCGAGAGGCCGCTGGCTCGGATCGCCAGCAACTGATGGAATTGCAGACCCAGTTCGCGGAATTCGCGTCCTGGCTCTACCAGGACGCCGGCGACCATCGGGCTGCGACCTATTGGTTGGACCGGGCCCTGCAGTGGTCCCACACCGTGGGCGACCAGGACCTGACCTGCTATGTCATGGCACGGAAGTCGCAGTTGGCGGGCGACATGCGCGACTTGGTCGAGGTCGTGGACCTCGCTGAGGCTGCCCAGCAGATGGCGCGGCCCGGCACTCGCCTTGCGACTGTCGGCCAGACGTACGAGGCGTACGGGCATGCGCTTCGCGGCGAGGCTGACGCGAGCGAGCGTGCTTTCGACCGCGCTCGGGAAGCTGCGGAGGAGCTGGGGACAGACCCGTCTCCGTGGGGGGTGTGGCTGACCGCATCGTACGTCGAGGTGCACCGCGCCCAGGGCCTGGTGGTGCTGGGGCAGCACGGCCGCGCAGCGGATGCCTTCGCCGTGGCGATCGAGCAGTTGCCCGGTGGGTATCACCGCGATCGAGGCGTCTATCTGGCTCGGCAGGCAGTGGCACATGCCGGTGCCGGTGTTCCCGAGCAGGCGTCTGCTGTCGGACTGCAGGCACTGACGGTCGCGGAGGACACCGGCTCAGCCCGGATCGTAAGCGAGCTCGCCCACCTCGATGCCGCCTTGGCCCGCTGGAAGGACCTCACAGAGGTCAGTGAGTTCCGCAGCGCCTTCGACGCTGTCATCCCGCACCAAGTCAACAGAACGGACTCGACCTGATGACCCGCCCCTACGTCCTGCTTTCCGTCGCCACGTCCATCGACGGCTACATCGACGACACGAGTCCGGAGCGACTCCTGTTGTCGAACAGCGCGGACTTCGATCGGGTCGATCAGGTCCGTGCTGAGTCCGACGCCATCATGATAGGCGCGGGCACGATGCGCGCGGACAACCCGCGGTTGCTCGTCAACAGCCAGGATCGGCGGGCGGCCCGAGTCGCCGCGGGGAAGCCGGCCTACCCGCTCAAGGTCGCGGTCACCGCCTCTGGTGATCTCGATCCTGAGCTGAGGTTTTGGCACCACGGCGACGCCAAGGTCGCGTACACGACGGACACGGGGGCGGAGAAGCTGCGAGCTCGGCTCGACGGCCTCGCCGACGTCGTCTCGCTCGGGGAGACCGTCGATTTCGGTCGGCTCCTGGACGACCTCGGGGGCCGCGGCGTCACGCAGCTCATGGTCGAGGGCGGAGGCTCCATCCACACCGCGTTCCTCGCCCAGGACCTAGCTGACGAACTTCACCTCGCCGTCGCTCCCCTGCTGGTGGGCGAGGCCGGCGCGCCACGTTTCCTAAGCCCCGCGCAGTACCCCGGCGGTCCCACGTCGCGGATGCGGCTGCTCGAGGCCCGCGTCGTCGGCGACGTGGTCCTGTTCCGGTACGCGCCGAAGGAACGCAAGTGACAGCGGCCGGCGAGACCGAGAGCGACCGCACCTGGATGCGAGAGGCGATCGAGCTGTCAAGAAAGTGCCCGCCGTCCGCGAGCGCGTACTCGGTCGGTGCGATCGTCGTCGGCTCGGACGGCGCTGAGCTCGCGCGCGGCTACAGCCGAGAGGCAGATGCTCACGTGCACGCCGAGGAATCCGCGCTCGCCAAGCTCAACGAGGAGCTCGATCTGGCCCAGGCGACCATCTACAGCACGCTGGAGCCCTGCACGCGGCGGCGTTCTCGCCCTCGCAGCTGCACCGAGCTGATCCTCGGCGCGGGTATCCGCCGGGTTGTCATCGCGTGGCGGGAGCCGTCGCTGTTCGTCGCGGACTGCGTCGGCGTCGAGACCCTGCGGGCCACAGGAGTGAAGGTCGTGGAGATGGCCGAGTTCGCCGCCGCTGCCCGCTCGGTGAATGCCCACCTCTGCCCCGGGCCGATGGCTGCGGGGCAGGCAGGGCCGGTTGCCGAGTGAAGCCCGAATACCAGCAGCTCGCAGACCTTGTTCGGCGAGGGATCACGGACGGGACGTTCCCACCTGGGCTGGCCCGCCGCCCCGCTTGACAAACCCTAAGGGCTAGCCCTAAAAAATAGGAGCTAGCCCCGTGGCCTACTTGCCCGGCGACTGCTACGCCATCGTTCACTAGGACGGGCTGGCCCTCGTCGCGCTCGGCGCTGGCAACGAGGCGGAAGGAAGCGGCACGTGATGAAGCGGTGTGCTGAGGCGGTGCTGAGCGAGTTGGCTGGCCGACGTGGCATCAACCGGCCGTTGTTCCTCCGAACGGGTGGAGAACTGGGCCGGAAGGGCCCAGCGCTGACGGCGTGCCCGGGCTCCACCGAGGGGGCGACACGTTTGCCCCGGCTGCCCCATGGCGCTCACACCCACGGTAGGGTGTCGCCCACACATCTTGATCCAAATGTAAGCGGGCCCTCAGCCAGTGGCTGGGGCCCGGTGGCCAAGGACCGTCTTTGCCGGGGGTCCG
Source organism: Streptomyces sp. 8K308 (assembly GCF_004348315.1). GTDB lineage: Bacteria > Actinomycetota > Actinomycetes > Streptomycetales > Streptomycetaceae > Streptomyces. Next base: position 4,796 of record NZ_SMKC01000225.1, read on the forward strand.
AGGCCGCGCCCGAACACCCCAAGCTTGGAACCCGAAAGGTGTCGGACATGAAGCAGGGTACCCCTGCCTTTCGACAAACACACAACACGGCACCCGCCGCCGTCGTAGCGATGCTTGGCTCGTCGCTCCGGCCGCTGGGTGCCGTCGTCATTTTCCGCGCCGGTTCTGGCCGCGGACAGTCCTCTGCCCTGTTGAGGAGTTGTGAGATGTCGTAGATCGCCGGCCGCGCCCGCGCAGTGGCTACCAACCACCAGCGGGTCCTGCGGCCCGTCGTGCAGCCGCCCCGACCTAGCCCGTCGAGGCGAAGGCTCTGATCTCCCGGCACCACCCGGGTGGATCTGAGCGAAGTACCGGTTCTGCCCAGAACCAACCCCCACCGAAGTAAGGGCCTTGTTGTGCCCTCTTCGCGAGAGGAGCTGTGCTCATCTTGCACCACACACATGTCGTCTGTCAGCCCAGGCATGCCAGCGGGGTGGCGGACGTCACATCCCTTCCTTCCCCCAAGGGGCACACGGGGACGTCGTTCGACACCTCTATCGCCGTGCCCTACTCCGCTTCGTTCCTCGTCACCGGCAGTTCGCTTGCTCGGGCTGTCACAAACGGCCCCGCGGAGCGCCTTGTCGCAGGTGTGATGAGGGATCTCTGCCTTGCTGCCCGTCTCGCCACCCGTTCGGGTGGTTCACGTTGCTCCGCTCGCCGTGTCGTGGTGGGCGGGCTGGTCATGTTGCTGGCCCGGGCCGGTCACAAAAGCCTGCCCCACCGTCCTTGGCTGGGTGTGAAGACCTACGCCAACGCATGCCTCTCTCCCTTGCTACACACCGCCTGGTCGTCCGTCATTTCCTGCGGCGGCCGCCGCCAGGAGCTCGCGGGGGTGTCCCGATGAGCGCGGCGGTGGCGGTGCGGCCGCCACGGTCTCGGTCCGTCGCGGGGTCGCGACGTGACGGCCGCGGGGAGCAGCTGCTCGAGGTGGCGCCGGTGTGGGAGGCGGCCTCGCCGTGGACGTTGACGGAGGCGATGCGGCTGCGGCTGGTCGCGGCCGAGGAGGCGTTGCTCGCCGACCCGGGCCTGGTTGGGGCGCCGGATTCTGTGCGACTGTCGGCCGTGGTGGTGGCGGCGAAGTCGAATGCCGCGACGTTGGATGTGGTGCTGACCTGCCGGGAGTTGGGGCGGTGGATCGGCCTGACGGGGCAGTCGGTACGCACGGAGGTGCGGCCGCGGCTGCAGCGCGGTTTGGTCGTGAGCGAGGACGTCGCGGCGGAGCCGATGCCGGGCGCCCAGCGCGGTCGGACGATCGGGGTGCGGTGGCAGGTCGCGGCGCTGGCGCGTGCGCGGCACGAGGGCCGGCTGGATGATCCGCTGCGGTTGACGCGGCCGGAGTTGGCGACGTGGTGGCGCGTCTGTGAGGCGGTGTTCGGGCCGGGGTGGCGGCATGCGGACGGGTCGGTCACCGAGCCCGGGTTGCTGGGCTGGCGCACGGGTCGGTCGGCGTCGACCGACCGGTTGGCGTTGCTGCGCCTGGTGCTGCGGGCCCGTGCGGACGGGGCGGTGCGGCTGTGCGGCGGTGCGGTGGATCGCCGCGGCCGCGCGGCGGCAACGGTCGCGCGGCTGCTGGGCTGCACATCGGCGGGGGGCGAGGCGGTTCTGCGGCGGCTGGTCGCCGACGGCGTCGTTGCCTTGCCGACCGGGCCGCAGGGCCGGCTGGTGATTCCCGTGGTGGCGGAGGCTCACGCGCGGCTGCGTCGGGCGCATCGTGCGGCGGGCCGGTCGGGTGCGCGGTCAACAGGCCCGGCACCCCGGGAGAGTTCCGACGCTCCCGTACCCGAGGACCAGGACGTGCCGCAGGCCTCGCTCGGGCCGGAAAACCAGCAGGTCATGGCGGGTGACGCAGCGTCAGAGACCGTCGATCTTGGTTCCGACGCTGCCGTACCCCTTCACGCTGATCACACACAGATGGTTACTGCCGGTTCTGAAGGTACGGGTGTTGTCTCTGGTTTTGCCGGCTCTGCCGCTTCGGGGGACTGCCGTCACCGGGGACACGCACATGCGCGTGAGGACCACGCCACGCTGGCCACGGCCGTCGCCTCCGTGCGGCCCGGCGCTCCTGAGGGCCCGCTGCGCGGGGAAAAGCGATCTCAGCCCTCCCACAACGTCGACAGCCCTGGCGCCCGGTCCCGGAGGGCGGAGGTTCCCCCGCACCTGGTGCCCGCGCTGGCTCCGGTGGTCTCGCTGTGGGAGCGTCTGGAGGACCGGCCCGGGGCCCGACACGTGGTGATCCGGGCCGTCCAGAGGGCCGTTGGTGAGGTGACGCGCCTGGTGGGCCCGGAAGGCGCGGCCGGGATCGTCGCCGACCGCCTCGAGCAGCGTCTCGCCGAGCAGGGCGGCCCGGCCTCCGTGGCCGACCCGGTCGGCTGGCTTATCGGCAAGGGCCTGCCGCAGCGCCCCGGGTGCCACGACCCGCGGTGCGACGACGGAGTGCGGCTGGACACCGGCGGCCCGTGTGGAGAGTGCGAGTACCGGCGAGCGGGCCGGCGCGAGAAGCGCCTGAGCATCGCCGCCGACGTCGCGGCCGCCATGCCCCGCCCCCGCTACACCGCCGAGGAACGGCGCGCTGAAGTCGAGCACCGCATGCGCGAGTTCACCCACGAGCAGCTGGCCATGGCCGCGCGAATCCGCGCCCAGGGCACCGCCGCCCGAGCCCAGGAGGAAGCCTCCCGGGAGACCGCCAAGGAGCGCCGAGAGGCCGCGCTGGCCGCCCTCGAGGCCGCCCGCACGGAGCTGCTCGCGCGGCCCTGTGTGGACTGCGGGACACCCCGGTCGGACGGCCTGTGTGGGGCGTGCGCGGCCGGCCGGCGCACCGAGGACCTGGTGCGTCAGGCCGCGTTCGTCGCGGCGGCCGCGGTACCGGACGCGTGGGACGGGATGCTGGCGACGCCGGCCGCGCTCGATGCGGCGCGCGACGCCGAGGACCTTCTCCGCCGCGAGCTCACGGCGGCCGCCGAACAGGCCCGCGCCCAGGGCCTGTCGCCGGCCGATGTCGCTGTGACGGTGCAGCTGGCTGCTGAGACCGCGCTCGCCGAGCGCCAGGCGGCCGCCCTCGAGGTGCTGGCCGTCGACCGGATGGCTGTCGCTGCCGGGCGGATGGCCGAAGAACTCGAGCGCCGCTCCGGCGACTTCCCGGGTCTCAGCGGCCACGAGATCAATGAGGCCGTGGCGGAGGCCGGCGCCGAAGCCCGCGCCGCGTTCGCCGAGGAGACCCTCACGACCCGGGTCCGCGCCTTGGCGGCCGCCCGCACCAACAGGGCTGCCGACACCCCGGCCCCGCTCGCTGCTCGGACCGAGGACCAGGCCGTGGAACGCCCCGCCGCGGCGAGGCGCGACGTGAACGGCAACCCGCGGCACGGCGCGGAGCAGGCCGGCTCCGTCATGCAGGAGCCGGAGCTGGCCAGCGCTCCGTCGGCCGAGACGACGATCCGGGACGCCGACGGTGGATGTGCGGGATGGGATGGCCAGCCGTGCGGCGGGCCGGTCAGCGGTGAGTTCGGCAGCCTGTGCGGTCGCTGCGCCGCCCGCGCCTACACGCCCCGCACCCGCCGCTCCCTCCCGTCACCTCGTCGCCGCGACAAGGGGCGCCGATGAACAGCGGGATCGACTGGGCGGAGCGCAACAACCCATCAAGTGTCACCCTGGCTTACGTTTTCCTGTAAGGTCTCCCTGTCGTTCCCTTACGTTTGGGGGTGTGTAGTGCCCGAGCACGACCCTGCGCCGGAGACGGTGCTGATCGAGGCCGCGCGCGGCAGGTGGGCGGAACTGGTCCGCGCCGCCGAAGACGGCCAGGTAACACGGTTGCGGGATCGGGATTCTGGTGCGGAGGCGAGTCTGGTGCCGCTGTCCCGGGCCGGTGAGCCCACTGCGGTGGGTTGGCCGGTGTGGTCGGTGACCGACGCCAGGCCGAAGCTCGGCGACCTGGTGCGCGGCGCGGCCGACGGACAGCCGGTGGTGTTGGCACGCCGTGGTCGACCCGTCGCCGAACTCGTCGGCCAGGCCGCCCTCGGTAGCACCACGACCATCTCGGCGCCGGCGAAGTCGGTACCGACGCAGGCCCCGTCCCGGCCGACGGCCGCACAAGCGGTCGCCGCGCCGTTGGGCGATCTCCTGGACAGCCTCACCGCGCCGGCCGGCTCGGCGGCGAGCGAGGTGTTGGTGCCGACCGGGCTGCCCGGGCTGGATGACCTGACGGCGGGCGGGTTGCGGCCGGGCCGCCTGGTCGTGTTGACCGCGCCGCCCGGTGCCGGCGCCACCACGTTCGCGTTGGGCATGGCCCGCGCGGCCGTGCTCGCCGACCCGGCGCGGCCGGTGTTGGTCGCCTCCGGCCAGCTAACTCGTTCCGACATCATGTTGCGGGTGCTGGCCGCCGAGGCCGACACCGACCTGCACAACCTGACCGCCGGCACCCTCTCGGACGCCGACCGGCAGCGTGTCGGCGAGGTCGCGGCGCGGTTGCGCACGGCACCGCTGCACCTGGCCGACCACCTGCTGACCCTGGAGCAGGTCCGCACCGCCGCCCAAGCCATCGACGGCCTGGCCCTGGTCGTGCTCGACCCCGTCAGCCACTTCGACCTCGCCGCCCCCGTTCCGCCGCCCGTCGCGCTGCGCCGCCTGGCCCGCGAAGTCAACACGGCCGTGCTCACCGTCGCTACCACGGGCACCCCGGGCCTCGACGACCTGGTCGTGGAAGCCGACCTCGCGCTGCGCCTTGACCGCGACGCCCTCGCCGTCGACCTCGCGGCCCTGACGGTCACTCATCACCGGCACGGCCCGACCGACACCTTGCGGCTGGTCCCGGACCTGGCCCGCGCCCGGCTGCTGCCCTACTCCAGGGAGACCGAACTCGCGGTGCTCTATCGCGGCGTCGATCCGACCGCCGAGGCTACGGAAGACGCCAGCGGCCCTCAGCCGCCCGTAGAGCTGTCCGAGTCGGCCCCGGTGGCGCCCGCGACCAACACGCGGGCTCCCGGGCCGGAGAACGCCCCACAGGCCGCCGAAGCCCTGGTGGCGCGGGTGACGGACCGGGACGCCGCCGGGCAGCCCGTCGTCGGCCTGCCGGCGCCGTGTGTGTTGTGTGGCCAGCCGACCCCGTACCGCGCCGCCGGCATGCCGCAGCACTGGGACGGGGTGTGCACCCCGGGCGCCACCCTCACTGCGGCGACGTCGGTCGGGAACGACGACCAGGAGCTCGCCGCCACGCCGGCCGCGGCCGCCGGCGGGCAGCCCGGCCCGGGGCGGCCGGTGAAGGAGCGGCAGGACACCTCGGGCCTGATCGCCCGGAACGTCGCAGCCGTCCTGGAGGACAACGGCGGTGACATGGACGCCGCCCTCGCCGCGCTCATCAAGCGGGCCATCCCGGACGGCATGGCGCTGCTGAACTCCACCCGCGTCGGATCCACCTACGACTTCACCAACTACGTCGACACCGACGCGATCCCGATCCTGAAGAAGCCGTCCCGCGATGGGGCGGATTTGATTTGGGAGGGGCGGCCGAAGTGGCGCAACCGGATCGTGGAATCCGGTCCCGCCCGGACGGTCACCGCGTTGGACGTGAACGGCGCCTACCTGTCGGCGTTGAAGACGCATCTGCCGATCGGCGCGCCGCGGCACTCTACCGACGGCGCCTACGATCGGAAGCGCTCCGGGGTCTACCTGATCGACCCGCCGGCCTGGGCGCACGAGGACCTGCCCAACCCGTTGGGGAACCGGGAGGAGCCGGGGCCGTTGTGGGTGACCGACCCGACGCTGCGCCTGCTGATCCGCCTCGCGGGCCCGAAGTACGGCCTGTGCTCCCCACCTCGGATCCTCGAGTCGTGGACGTCCGGGAGCTCCGAGGCGTTGTTGGAGCGGTTCCGGAGGGAGATGGCCGCGGCCCGTGATGCGGCGATCGAGGAGGGCGACCGCGTCACCCTCGAATACGTGAAAGCCATGTACGCGAAGTTCGTCTCCACCATCGGGGAGAGCAGCGCGAATCGGGAGATGCGGCGGCCGGACTGGATGCACATCATCCGCTCCCAGGCGTTCGCGAACCTCTGGCTGAAGGCGTGGAAGGCGCACCAGGCCGGCCTCACGGTTGTCCGCATGCTCGGTACAGACGAACTCCACGTCATCGGCGACTGGCGCGCCGTTTTCACCGAGGGCCGGAAACTCACCGACATGAAGCTGAAGACCGAGTACAGCATCGGGAGCGGGGGCGATAGCTGATGGCGGGCCGCTGGGCCAACTTCGGCTTCTACGGCGCCCGAGGCGTCCCCGGCTGGGTCGCCCTGGGCCGGGAGATGGACCGGAACGTCACCGGCATCAAATCCCCGGTGGAATCCGCGCGCGGGCTTTCCGCCCGGCTGCGGTATCTCACGAAATCGTCCGCTGGAATGGACGCGATGCGCCGGGCCGGCATCACGGTCCCGCAGCGGAGGATTGACGCCTGGGTCGCGAAGACGGTGCGTCCGAACAAGGCGAACCTGCAGCGGATCGACTCGGCGTATTGGGACCTGCGCCGGCGGAACCTCGGCGTCGAATGGCAACGGCGCCTGGCCGACCGCGGCACCCGGATCGAGATCCACCCCGTCGACCAACGCGACGTCCTGCCCGGCCGCGAGCGCTCGATCCCCGTGCGGCGGATAACGGTGCGCGGGCACCGGATCTGGGACGACATCATCCAGGCCTGGATCGACGAGGATGGCCAGATGCTCGACATCGTCTGGGACGAGATCATCACCGACATCGGCTCCGACTACGACAGCTACAGCTACGTCAGCTCGATCGGCTTCGGTATCTGACTGTTTGCCCCGCACGCACTCACAGCGATGGCCGGCCCCGACCCAGGGGGCCGGCCATCAGCACGTCTACAGGGTCTGTGCCGGCCCTGTGCTACCCCTGTGCTTGGGTCTGTGCCGCCCCTGTGCCTGCCTGGTCGGCATCCTGCCCCTGACCTGCGCCGGGGCCCGCCGCAGGGCCCGACCATATTCTCGGGGGGCGGTGCTGGGCCGTGGGG
>NZ_SMKC01000226.1 GCF_004348315.1 Streptomyces sp. 8K308
CACCCACCCCGCCCGGTTCACACCTCCCGGCGCACGCCACACGCAAAAGCCCGGATCCCTGTGGGGATCCGGGCTTCCGGTTCTCAACTTGCGCGGTCCTGACGGGATTTGAACCCGCGGCCTCCACCTTGACAGGGTGGCGAGCACTCCAAACTGCTCCACAGGACCAAGTCGCGAGCGCGACTCTACCCCAGATGGCGGGTACGGAGCCAATCGCCCCCGGCCGGCGACCCGATCAGCCCCCGGATCACGGGACCAGGGCGTCGATCGCCTTCAGGATGCGCTTGTCCGAGATCGGATACGCCGTGCCCAGCGCGTGCGCGAAGTAGCTGACCCGCAGCTCCTCGATCATCCAGCGGATCTCGGCGGCCCGCTCAGGCACCGGACGGCCAGGCGGGAACTGCTCGAGCAGCCAGGCGTGTTCGTCCCGCATCTCGCGGACCTTGGCCATCCTCGCCCGGTCACGCTCGGCGTGCTGCGGCAGCTGCTGCAACCGCCGGTCCACGGCCGTCACATAGCGCAGCAGGTCCGGCAGCCGGCGCGCGCCGTGCTCGGTCACGAAGCCGGCCGGCACCAGGCCCGCCAGCTGCTCCCTCACGTCCGCCAGGGAGTCCGCGAGCACCGGGCTGGTGATCGAGCGCAGCCGCCGCTCGCAGGTGCCCCAGGCGAGCAGCACCTCGCGCACCCGCCCCAGGATCCGCAGCGTGAGGTCGGTGATGTCGGCCCGCACCGCGTCGAAGAGCTTGCGGAAGCCCTCCTCGTCCCAGGCGGGGCCGCCGTGCGCCGCGATCAACTGGTCGGCCGCCGCGCTCACGCAGTCGGCGAGCAGCGCCGGCACGCTGCCGTGCGGGGAGCTGGCCAGCGCCAGCTTCGCCGCGTTGTCCAGTTGGCGCTGCGCGAACTTGGCCGGATCCGATGGGAGGTTGAGCAGAACGAGCCGCCTGGTGCCGCGCGCCATCGCCCGCCGCTGCTCCTCCTGGCTGTCGAAGAGCCGCACGGCGACCGACGAGCCCTCGTCGACCAGCGCCGGGTACGCCTTCACCGGTTGGCCGCCGCGCCGGGTCTCGAAGACCCGGTCGAGGGAACCGATGGTCCATGCGGTCAGCCCCGTGCGGGGAGCGCTGCGCGGCTCGGCCGAACCGTCCGCCGGCCCGCCGGCCGCCGCCGAGCCCGCCGCGGCCCGGTCCGCCGCGCTCGGCCCGGCGGCTCGAGCCCCCGCGGCCCGAGCCCCAGCGGTCTGAGCCGTCGCGGCGAACGCGCGGTCCAGCGCCCGCTGCGCAAGCGGTCGCAGCCGCTCCCTGAGCGCCGCCAGGTCCTTGTCCTCCGCGTCGGCGGAGGCTCGGCGGCGCCGCTCGTCCACGCCGCGGAAGGTGATCCGCAGATGGTCGGGGATCCGGCTCTCGTCGAAGTCGTCGGGGGCGACCCGGACGCCGGTCATCCTGGTCAGCTCGCGGGCCATGACCACCCGCAGCGGCGCACCGGTCGGCTCGGGGCCCACCTCGCCCAGGAAGCGCCGCGCCACGTCCGGCGCGGGGACGCAGTGCCGCCTGATCGGCTTGGGCAGCGACCTGATCATCTCGGTCACCAACTGCTCGCGCAGGCCAGGGATCTGCCAGTCGAAGCCCTCGGGGGTGATCTGGTTGAGGACCTGGAGCGGCACGTGGACGGTCACGCCGTCCGCGTCGGCACCCGGCTCGAACTGGTAGGTCACGCGCAGCGAGAGCCGGCCCTGCCGCCAGGTGTCCGGGTAGTCGTCCTTGGTGACCCGCCCGGCCCGCTCGTTGATGAGCATGGACTTCTCGAAGTTGAGCAGGTCCGGCTCTTCGTGGCGCTTCTTCTTCCACCAGGAGTCGAAGTGCGCCCCGGAGACGACGAACTCCGGCACCCGCTGGTCGTAGAAGTCGTACAGCGTCTCGTCGTCGACGAGGATGTCCCGCCGCCTGGCCCGGTGTTCGAGCTCCTCCACCTCGGCGAGCAGCTTGCGGTTGTCGTGGAAGAACTGGTGCGAGGTCCGCCAGTCGCCCTCCACCAGCGCGTTGCGGATGAACAGGTCGCGGGAGGTCTCGGCGTCGATCCGGCCGTAGTTGACCTTGCGCTGGGCCACGATCGGCACGCCGTAGAGCGTCACCCGCTCGTAGGCCATCACCGCCGCCTGCTTCTGCTCCCAGTGCGGCTCGCTGTAGGTGCGCTTGACCAGGTGGCCGGCGAGCGGCTCGATCCACTCCGGCTCGATGCGCGCGTTGACCCTCGCCCACAGCCGCGAGGTCTCCACCAGCTCGGCCGACATCACCCAGCGCGGCGGCTTCCTGAACAGCGCCGAACCCGGGAAGATCGCGAACTTCGCGCCCCGCGCGCCCAGGTACTCGTGCTTCTCGGTGTCCTTCAGGCCGAGCTGCGACAACAGGCCGGCGAGCAGCGACTGGTGGACGCGCGCCGGATCAGGGGCCTGGCCGCCCTCCCCGGCCTCGACGGCCTCGACGCCGAGCGAGCGGCCGACCTGGCGCAGCTGCGCGTAGATGTCCTGCCACTCCCGTATCCGCAGGTAGTTGAGGAACTCGGTGCGGCACATCCGGCGGAACGCCGAGGAGGACAGGGCGCGTTGCCGCTCCCGCACGTACTCCCAGAGGTTGAGCAGCGCCAGGAAGTCCGACTCCTCGGCCGGCCCCTCGCGGAACCGCTGGTGCTTGGCGTCCGCCTGCTGCTGCTTGTCGCTCGGCCGCTCGCGCGGGTCCTGGATGGAGAGCGCCGCGGCGATCACCATCACCTCGCGGCCGCAGCCGTTCCGCCCGGCCTCGAGGACCATCCGGGCTAGCCGGGGGTCGACCGGCAGCTGCGCCAGCTTGCGGCCGAGCTCGGTGAGCTTGGCGCCGGACAGCGCGCCCAGCTCCTCGAGCAGCTGCACGCCCGCCTTGATGGAGCGGTGGTCGGGCGCGTCGATGAAGGGGAAGCGCTCGATCTCGCCGAGGCCGGCCGCGTTCATCTGGAGGATCACGGAGGCCAGGTTGGTGCGCAGGATCTCGGCGTCGGTGAACTCCGGGCGGGAGAGGAAGTCCTCCTCGGAGTAGAGCCGGACGCAGATACCGTCGCTGGTGCGGCCGCAGCGGCCCTTGCGCTGGTTGGCGCTGGCCTGCGAGACGGACTCGATCGGCAGCCGCTGCACCTTGGTGCGGTGGCTGTAGCGGGAGATGCGGGCGGTGCCCGGGTCGATGACGTACTTGATGCCGGGCACCGTGAGCGAGGTCTCGGCGACGTTGGTGGCCAGCACGACGCGGCGGCCCGGGTGCGGCTGGAAGACGCGCTGCTGCTCGCCGTGCGAGAGGCGGGCGTAGAGCGGCAGCACCTCCGTGTGCGGCAGCCGCCGCTTCTCCAGCGCGTCCGCCGTGTCCCTGATCTCGCGCTCGCCGGAGAGGAAGACCAGGATGTCGCCCGGGCCCTCGGCCTGCAGCTCGTCGACGGCGTCGCAGATGGCGGTGATCTGGTCCCGGTCGGGTGCCTCGCCGTCCTCCTCGAGCAGGGGGCGGTAGCGGACCTCGACCGGATAGGTGCGGCCCGACACCTCGATGATCGGGGCCGGTTCGCCGTTGGCCTGCCGGAAGTGGCGGGCGAAGCGCTCCGGGTCGATGGTGGCCGAGGTGATGACGACCTTGAGGTCGGGTCTCCTCGGCAGCAGCTGGGCGAGGTAGCCGAGCAGGAAGTCGATGTTGAGGCTGCGCTCGTGCGCCTCGTCGATGATGATCGTGTCGTACTGGCGCAGCTCGCGGTCGTGCTGGATCTCGGCCAGCAGGATGCCGTCCGTCATGAGCTTGACCAGCGTGTCGTCCCTGGCCTGGTCGGTGAAGCGGACCTTGAAGCCGACGGACTCGCCGAGCGGGGTGCGCAACTCGTCGGCGACCCGCTGGGCGACGGTGCGGGCGGCGAGCCGGCGCGGCTGGGTGTGGCCGACGAGGCCCCGGATGCCGCGGCCGAGCTCCAGGCAGATCTTGGGCAGCTGGGTGGTCTTTCCCGAACCCGTCTCACCGGCCACGATCACCACCTGGTGGTCGCGTATCGCGGCCAGGATCTCGTCCTTCTTCTGGCTCACCGGCAGCTGTTCCGGGTAGCTGACCGCGGGCACGGCGGCGCGCCGCGCCGCGACGTGCGCCTCGGCGGCGTCGATGGCCTCGGCGATCTCGGTCAGCACGGCCTGCTGCGCGGCCGGCTTGCGGATCCGGCGCGCGCCGTCGAGGCGGCGGCCCAGCCGGCGCTCGTCGCGCAGGGTGAGCCCGGGCAGCCGCTCGGCGAGGGCGGAGAGGGAGGAGGAGTGCGTAGACATACGCACCCCAGGGTCTCACCCCGGACCAGCCGGCGGCGAGCCGTTATCGCCCGCCGGGCGCGGCGTCGCCGCCACCTCACCGCGAGCCGTTCGGGTATGCGGCATACGCCCCGTTTCGGCATATCGTGGCCGGGTGACAGGGGCGACTCACTGGGCCCGGCTGAACCGGGCGCTCAGCGAACGCTGGCGGGCCTTCCGCCGCACGCCCCTCTTCCCCGCCGCCGTGGTGTCGCTGCTCGCCGCCGCCTCCGCCGCCGCGTTCGCCGGCTGCTACACCTACGCGCTGGCCAACCCGACCCCGCGCCACGTGCCGGTCGCGGTCCTCGGCTCGCCGTCCGGCGGGACCCAGGTCCACGCCTTCGTCGACGAACTCGAACACCGGCTCGGCGCCTCGCTCGAGCTCCACCGCTACGCCGACTATCCACAGGCTGTGGACGCCCTGGAGACTCAGCGCGAGTTCGCGATCCTGCGCGGCGAGCGGGACCGGGTCGAGATGGACGTGGCGAGCGCGGCCGGCGCCAGCGTCGCGGAACTGCTGACCGAGGAGGGCCCGCCGGCGGCCAGGGCGGCCGGCGCGCGGATCACCGTGAAGGACGTCAAACCCCTGCAGTCTGGCGACCCGCGCGGCCTGGCCGTGTTCTACGTCACCATCGCCGCGGTGATCATCGGCTTCCTCGGCACCGTCCAGCTGTTCGTCAACGTCCCGAGCCTGCGGCCGGCGGCGCGGGTGGCGTTCACCGTGGGCTACGCGGCGCTCGGCGGCTTCTTCATCGTGGTGGTGGTCGACTGGTGGCTCGGGGCCCTGGAGCTGCCGATGCCGCAGTCGTGGGCGATCCTGACGCTGACCATGTTCACCGCCGGCATGGTCTACACCATGTTCAACGTCCTCTTCGGCCGCTGGGCGCTGCTGCCGACCTGGGCCCTGATGGTGATGCTCGGCAACCCCTCGTCGGGCGGCGCCGTCTCCTGGCCGCTGCTGCCCACCGCCCTCGGCGTCATCGGCCGGTGGCTGCCGCCCGGCGCCTCGGTCAACGCCCAGCACACCGCGATCTACTTCCCAGGCCACCAGCACGTGCAGCCCTACCTGGTGCTCGGCGGCTGGGCGCTGGGCTCGCTCGCCGTCTTCTGGCTGCTGCGCTACCGCGGGCCGGGCGCCCGACGCACGTGAAAGACCCCCTCGGCGGTGCCGAAGGGGCCCTCATCTCTCCTTGACGAGCTGTGGCTGGGGCCGGGGTGCCTTCTAGCGCGGGAGCGGATACGCAAGAATGAGCTTGCTACCACTACGGGGGAATTGAGACGTCACGCACAGCACGGTCGTGGGCTCGCCATCCCGACACGCGCTGCTGCTGATGTCCCATAAATGACGGTGCTGCCCCACGGCAGTCCGTAACGCGTCGTGGAAGCCGGGTCGGGGCCCGAAGCCCCGTGGACGGAGAGGAACCCGTGCGCATGGCGAGCACCACTGACCTGTGAGGCGCGGGCCGCTGCTCGGCTTGCTGTCAGGCGGTGCCCTGGTAGCCGTCACAGTGGCCTATCCGTGGATCGGCGTCATAGCGGTCCTCGGCCCCATCGCTCTCTTGTCCTGCGTCGTCTTACCCGGGGTCTGGTCGGCGAGTCCGTCCCGGCGTAAGGACGCCCGCGCCATGGTGGAGCTGCTGCTCGGCTCAACCAAGCGGGAGCGCCGGTGAGCGGCACCCAGCGGTGCCGAGCACCGCCCCTCAGACAGCCAGAAGCCCCGCGGGCACCGTCCCGCCGGGGCTTCGTGGGCCCAGAAGGGTGTAAGGAACCAACTCCAGCTCAGACGGTCCCCGAGCTTGTCCAGGACCAGCCGTCATCCGGGCCGAGGCTGTGTCACAGCGCTCTTGTCCGCGCGTACGTTGTGTGGACCGCTTCGGTCCGGTCCCCCGACAAGGTCATGAAGGCCACTTCCACCCCTCGGCCGGTGGTGTCCGTCGACGGTTCGGTCGAGGTGGATCCCCGCGTGGCCAGGTCCCGAGGCACGTACCCGTGCACGATGCTGTGTGGGGGTGCTGCCGCGTCGCCGAATGGACGCCCTGACGATCGGGGTCCCTTCCGGCACCGCCATGAGCTGAGCGACCTCGCCCCGGGCGTCCGTCTCGTACGTGGGGAAGGCAGCGCCACCGCACGTCTGTGCGGTCCACGTACAAGACCGCGTTCGTGATCTCGTGCAGGTCAGGCCCGGGTGGGCGGCCGATGTTCAGCGTGTGCCGGCGCCGCTCGGCTCGCCAAGCGGTCAGCGCCGGTTCGATCAACTCCCGCCGGCGTCGGGCAGATCACTCGGATACGAGCGACGCTCAGCCATGGCCTGGGCATACCGCCGGTCAGCGTGAGCGCCCAGGCGTGCGGACGCGCAGGCAGAATCACGGCTTCGGTCCGGACGTCTCGGGATGAGACAGGCGCAAGCCGACCCCACCTCACCCGTCACCCCACCCGTCACCAGGACCAACCCACTCCCGGCGGTGCGGCACTTCAGCGGCGGCGGCATACCCACACCGCTCCGACCTTCCTGCCACATCAGCGCAGGTGAAAATACCCAGGCGTCCCTAGGAACCCCCGTGCTACGTTCACGCGGTCCATTCCGTTGCTCACGGGCTTCTATGCCCTAAAGGAGGTGTTTTTGGTGACCCGGACCGCGCCGAGCGCGCCTCCGCGCACCGTGCGATCACCGTCCCTTCCGCCGCTCAGCACGCAGCGGACTCCCGGGACGGTATCCCGGTGTTCCCACCGCCACCCGCTGCCCGAGGGGCGTGGACGCAGATCGTCCGCCACCACCGCGCACTAGGGTGCCTCCGAGGCCGCTCGGCCTGCTCTTGCTGTCTTCATACTTTCCTCAGCAAGGAGCACCCCGGGTGTCCAGCAACAACCTCGACCCTCAGCACACCACTGCCCGCCACGTCCTCAGCACAGAGACCTTCGCCTGCGTCCGGTGCGGACTGACCATGTCGGCGCTCGCCCCCGACGGCCGACGCCGCAACCACTGCCCGTCTTGCCTCTACTCCCGGCATGTCCTCGACCAGGTCGAGGGCGGTGCCTCGGCATGCGGCTCGCGGATGAGCCCGATCTCCATCGCGGTGCTGCGCACCGGCGACTGGATGCTGATCCACCGCTGCGTCCGCTGCGACGAGCTGACCTCGAACCCGGTCTGCGGGGACGACAACCAGCTCATCCTGATGCGGATGGCCGTACGGCCGCTGGCCGAGCCTCCTTTTCCGCTCGAAGTGTTCGGAACGCTCTGAGCACCCGCCACCGAAGGGAGAGACCAGCCATGCCACGACGTAAACACACGCAGCAGCGCCGACCGCAGCGGCACAAGGACGTGCTGCACAGCAACGGCCGACACCGGGCACACGACTTCCGGTGTGCGGGCTGCCGGCTCGACGTCTCACTCGACGCGGTCGGCACCGCACACCGCAACCACTGCCCCAACTGCCTGGCCAGCCTCCACGTCGACCGCCGCGTCCCTGGCGACCGCGCCGCGGACTGCCGCGGCCGCATGGAGGCACTGAGCCTGACCGTACGACCGGACGGCGAATGGATGATCATCCACCAGTGCCTGTCCTGCGACGAGCTCAGCGCCAACCGTATCGCCGGAGACGACAACGCCCTCGCCCTGATGCGCCTGGCCCTCCGGCCGCTTCAGGACGGTCGGGTCGCCCGCAGCGCACTGCTCACCACGCTGTGACATCGCTCCGCCCGGGCGGACGAGTCCCGTCCGCCCGGGCGCCGCACCCTCATTGGGTGCCCAGCCCACGGGCGGCTGCGCAGGGAGGTGGTCACCGCGGCGACCTACTGACCTGGGCCCTCGAAGGCCAGCTCGCCTCCGTCGAGGAAGCCGACTGCTCGGTCAGGGAGTATCTCCACGACGCTGGCGGCAACCGCCTGATCTCACGCTCCCGATCAAGTCCACCCTCTGCCTCGGCAACACCGAGCTCACCCCCTGGCAGCGGGCGCCACGACACCACGCGCCACCCTCGGCTGGGAACTCCGTACGAGCCCGCTTCCACGCCCATCGGCACTCGGGCGTCTCCCTCCTGCTCGACCTGGGCGTGCCCCCGCACACGGTGATGGAGATCGCAGGGCATAGCGACCACGGGATGACCACGAAGGTCTACGCGCGCGTCGCTGGACAAGGGTTTGGCGTAGGAACGCGGAACGGCCCCGGTGGACATGATCCACTGGGGGCTGTTTGTGCTGCTCAAGGAAGGTGGCTGGGGCCGGGATCGAACCGGCGACCTTCCGCTTTTCAGGCGGACGCTCGTACCAACTGAGCTACCCAGCCGGAGCGGTCCTGACGGGATTTGAACCCGCGGCCTCCACCTTGACAGGGTGGCGAGCACTCCAAACTGCTCCACAGGACCCGGCTTGTCGCGATTCCCCCGAACGCCGGGGCGATGTCGCTGAAGCAGCGTATCACGCGGAAGAGGGGCCGCTCATCGCGTTAACCGCCGGTCAGGCCCGCCGGCGGTGGCGGGAGCGGCGCCGGCGAGGGCGCTAATCGGGCTCCGTCTCCTTGAGCTTGGCCCGCAGTTCCTCGACCGCCGGATGCCCGATCTGGCCGCCGATCTCCACCGCCGCCCGGCGCGTGCTCCGGGCCGCGTCGAGGTCGCCGGCGGCCAGCTGGGTGTCGCCAAGGTGGTTGAGGATCTCCGTCTCGTGGAACCGGTCACCGAAGCCCCGCACCAGCACCAGGGCCCGGGCGAAGCAGCGGGCGGCCTCGACGTACTCGGCGAGGTGGTGGTGCGCGTAGCCGAGGCTGTCCCAGGCGCCGGCCTCGGCGTGCCGGTCGCCGAGCTCCCGGTTGAGCTCAACGGCCTGGGCGCAGTAGTCGAGCGCCCGCCGGTGGTCGCCGAGCACGGCGTGCAGCCAGCCGACGTTGTTCAGCGCCAGCGCCTGCCCCGCTCGGTGCCCGGCCCGCCGGTAGAGCTCGAGCGCCCGGTCGTTGTGGTCGAGCGCGTCCCGCTGCCGCCCCAGTTGGTCGCAGACCCAGCCCAGGCCGCGCCTGGTGTCCGCCTGGCTGACGTCGTCGCCCAGCTCCCGGTACCGCCGCAGCGCCCGAGTGAAGTGCCGGTGCCCGTCCTCGAGGAGCCCCATCTGGGTGTACGCCCGGCCGAGGGCGCGGTGCGCGTCGGCCTCCCGGGCCTGATCGCCGAGGCGGACCGCCGCGTCGAGCGCGATCCGCTGGGTGGCCGCCCAGTCGTGCCAGTGTCCACGGTAGTCGAGATACGTCTCGAGCGCCCGGGCGAGACCCCATGCCTCGGCCGGGGCGCCGGCGGCCACCGCCAGGTCGAGGGCGCCGAGCAGCACTGGGTGCTCCGCGGCGAACCAGTCGAGCGCCGCCTCGCGGTCCGCCGGCTCCTCCACCGTCACCCCGGGCGGCGCGGGCGGCAGCCCGAGCGGCTCCCAGTGCGGGGCAAGACGCCGGTTCGCGGCCTCGGCCGAGCGCAGGCAGTGCTGCATGAGACGGCGGCGGGCGGCCCGCTGGTCGGCCTCCGGGTCGAAGGACTCCACGAGCTCGCGGGCGTACGCGCGCAGCAGGTCGTGCGGGGCGTACCGGTCGGGCGCCGGCTGGTCGACGAGGTGCACCCGGCCAAGATCGGCCAGCAGCGGCCGCACCCGGTGCGCCGGCGCACCGGCCAGGCTGGCGGCGGCCGGCAGCGAGAGGTCGGGCCCCGGGTGGAGGCCGAGCAGCCGGAACAGCCGGGCGGCCTCGGGGCTGAGCGCCCGGTAGGACCAGGAGAAGACGGCGCGGACGTCGGTGGCCGTGTCGCCGCCGTCGAAGGCGTCGAGGCCGAGCCTGGCGTCGCGCAACTCGGCGGCGAGCGCCCGCAGCGGCAGAGAGGGGTGCGCCGCGGCCCGCGCGGCGACGACGGCCAGCGCCAGCGGCAGCCCGCCGCAGACCGTCAGGATGTCGTCGACGGCCGACGGCTCGGCGGCCGGCCGGTCGGGGCCGAGGTGCCGGGTCAGCAGGCGCCGCGCCTCGTCCTGGGCGAGCAGCCCGAGCGGCAGCGGCCGCGCCCCCTCGGTGGCGATCAGCCCGGTGAGCCGGTCCCGGCTGGTCACGATGACGGTGCTGCCGCCTGAGCCCGGCAGCAGCGGCCGCACCTGGTCGGCGCCGGCCGCGTTGTCGAGGACGATCAGCACGCGGCGCCCGGCGAGGAGCGACCGGTACCGCGCGGCCTGGGCCTCGGGCTCCGGCGGCAGCGCCAGCGGGTCGTCGCCCAGCGCGTCGAGGAAGCCGCGGATCGCGGCGGCCGGCGGGACGGGCTCGGCCGACGGGTCGAAGCCGCGCAGGTTCACGTACAGCTGCCCGTCCGGGTAGCGGTCGAGGTTCCGGTGGCCCCAGCGCAGCGCGAGCCAGGTCTTGCCGACGCCGCCGACACCGCTGATCGTCAGCAGGCCGAGGGAGCCGCCGGCCGCGCCCGCGGCCTCGGCCACCAGCCGGTCGAGCCCCGCGAGCTCCCGCTCCCGGCCGACGAACGTCGCCGGCGCGTGCGGGAGTTGGCGCGGCACCCGGTCGAGCGCCGCGGGCGGCGGCGGGGCCTGCGCGGGCTCGGGGTGGTCGGCGATCCTGGCCCGGGCCGCGAGCCAGCGTTCCAGGTTCGCGTCGTCGCCACAGGCCAGCACGAACGCGGTCAGCACCCGCGGCGCCGGCGGCGCCGCGCGGCGCAGCATCTCGGCGGCCGTGCTGCGCGGCAGCACCTCGCCACGGCGCTCCGCCGCCCGCTCAAGATCCCGGAACGTCAGCCCGGAGCGCTCCCTGAGCGCGCGTAACGCCGCCTGGAACTCGACGCCGTCCCGAGGCTCACGCCAGCCGCCTTCCCACCCCTGCCCCATGGCGACCATGGTCGGCGACGCGCGCCCCGCTGGCAACGGATCTGTCGTCCGACGCTGCCACGCGCGGTCCGTCCACCGCGCTGACCTGCACGGACACCGAGCCGCTGTCCGGGACTGTCCGGGACAGTCGCCATCCGTTGCCCGCCGCCGAGTGGCCCGGGCAGCCTCGATGAGGCGACCGCGGCGCCACCGCCGCGCTCCGCAGACCCACGGTACGCAGACGAGACGGGGGAGTCACACGATGAGCGACGAGATCAAGCTCGCGCCGGAAGAGGTTGACCGGGTGATGGGCGTCATCGCCCAGGCGTACAGCGAGATGGAGGCCGTGGCGACCGGCATCGGCGGGCACAGCGCCAACGTCGGCTCCGCCTACCAGGGCTCCGGCACCCGCACCGCGATGGCCACCTACGAGGACCTGGGCCGCGCCGGGCAGGCGCTGGCGACCGTCCTCGACGGGCTCTCGCGGGACCTCGGCCTGACCGCGAACACCGGCCGCGAGACCGACGCCGACGCCGAGGGGGCCCTCTCCAGGGTGCAGGTGGCCAGCGTCGGGGACGCCGGCACCGGCGTGGACATGGCCGTGGCGCGCGGCATCTGACCGCGCCCACCCACCC
>NZ_SMKC01000227.1 GCF_004348315.1 Streptomyces sp. 8K308
GTCGTGGGCGGGGGCCGGCTACGCGCGCGGGGGCGCGGTGCTGCCCCGGAGGACCAGCTCGGTGGCCAGCTCGACCCTGGTCTGCGCCGGCGTCCTGCCCTCGGCCAGGTCGAGCACCATGGTCGCGGCGGTGGCCGCCATGGTGGCGAGCGGCTGACGCACCGTGGTGAGCGGTGGGTTGGCCCACTGACTCGGGTACAGGTCGTCGAAGCCGACCACGCTGAGGTCCTCGGGCACCCGCAGCCCGGCCTCGGCCGCCGCCCGGTAGACGCCGAGCGCCTGCCCGTCGTTGCCGGCGAAGACGGCGGTCGGCGGCTCGGGCAGCCGCAGCAGTTCGCGCCCGTGGCGCAGCCCCGCCTCGTGCCGGAAGTCGCCGACCCTGACCAGCTCGGGTTCGACCGGCGCGCCCGCCATGTCCATCGCGGCGCGGAACCCGTCGAGCCGGGCGCGGGCGCACAGCACGTCCTCGGGCCCGGTGATGACGGCGACGCGCCGGTGGCCGAGGTCGAGCAGGTGGCGGGTGGCCGTCAGGCCGCCGCTCCAGTTGCCCGCGCCGACCGAGGGCCAGGAGTGGTCGGGCTCCCCCGTCGGATCGAGCAGGACGAACGGGATGCCGCGGACCCGCAGTTGGTCGACCTGGGCGCCGGTGGCGCCGGAGAACACGGCGATCACGCCGGTCGGGCGGCGCACCAGGACCTCGTCCACCCACTCGCGCCCCGCCGGCGGGCGCCCGCGCAGCTCGGAGACGACCACGGCCAGGCCCTGCTCGGCCGCCACCCGCTGCACACCCTGGAAGATCTCGATCGCGTAGCCGCCCTCCACCGCGTGGAAGAGCAGGTCGATCAGCGGCGCCGGGCTCGTGGACTTCTTCTGCCGCCGGTAACCGTGCTCCTGGATGACGCTCTCGATCCGCGAGCGGGTCAGCGGGGCGACGTCCGCCCGCCCGTTGACCACCTTGGAGACCGTGGCGACCGACACGCCGACGCGCTTGGCGATCTGCGCGATGGTCAGCGGCTCGCCCGGCGCGCTGTCGACGGGCGTGGTCCTGGCGGTCGAGCTCATGACGCCAAGTCTAACGGCACCCTCTTCGAACGTTTCGGGTCCCAGGACGAACACAGCGGGCTTCGCCGCCCGGTCCGAGCCACCCCCTCACGAAAGAAACGAGAGCATTGTCCAGAAGCTCTGACGCGCGGCGCCTGGCGCTCGCGCTGGTCCTCGGCCTGCTGGTCACGGTCGGCTGCTCCAACCGCTCGGACCCCGGCAGCGGCGACGGCAGGTCCTTCGAGTTCTGGTCCTTCTCCGGGATCAACCAGGAGGCGGCGGTCGCCGAGTACGAGCGGGCGCACCCGGAGATCGACGTGCGGCTCACCGAGGTGGGCAGCTCCGTGGAGACGGCGCAGGCCCTGGTCACCGCGCTGTCCGCCGGCAACGTCCCCGACCTGGTGCTGATCCAGGGCGACGACCTGCCACGGTTCGTGGAGGAGCCGGACAACTTCCACGACCTGCGGCGGTTCGGCGCCGACCGGATCAGGGGCGACTACCTGGACTGGGTGATCGCGCAGTCGACCGGCGCGGACGGAAGCGTGATCGGGGTGCCGACGGACGTCGGCGGCCTGGCCGTCGCCTACCGGACCGACCTGTTCGCCGCCGCCGGGCTGCCGACCGACCGCGAGCAGGTCGGGGCGCTGTGGCCCACCTGGGAGGACTTCATCGACGTCGGGCGCCGCTACACGGCGGCCACCGGCGCGGCGTTCGTCGACAACGCCGCCACCAGCGTCTTCTACCAGGCCGTCAACCAGGGGTCGCTGAAGTACTACGACGAGGCGGGCGAGCCGGTGTACCGGGAGAGCGCCCCGGTGCGCGAGGCCTTCGACCTGGCCCTCGAGGCCGTCGAGGCGGGCATCACGGCCGGCCAAAGCTCGTTCTCCGAGGGCTGGGGCGCCGGGATGCAGCACGGGGACTACGCCGTGCTCGCCGCCCCGTCCTGGATGCTCAACGCCATCCGCACCAACGCCCCGGACACCGCCGGCTCCTGGGACCTGGCCACCATCCCGGGCGGCGCCGGCAACTGGGGCGGCAGCTACCTGGCAATCCCCCGGAACGCCGAGAACCCCGAGGCCGCCTGGAACTACATCCGGGAGACCCAGTCGCCGGCCGGCCAGCTCGACCACTTCACCGACGCCGGCTCGCTGCCCACCACGCCCTCGGTGTACGACGACGAGCGCCTGGCCTCGTACACCGACCCGTTCTTCTCCGACGCCCCGGTCGGCCGCGTCTACACCGAGTCGCTGCTCGGGCTGCGGCCGTTCCCCATCGGGCGGGACAGCTCCACCATCGGCCAGGAGTTCCTGAACGCCATCACCGACGTCGAGCAGGGCGGCGGCGATCCGGAACGGGCCTGGGAACGGGCGCTGGACAACATCCGGATCGCCATCGGGCGCTGAAGAAGCACCCTTTCAGGAAGCGGAGAGCCGTGACCACACTCCTCAGCCCGACGCCCGCCCCGGTCCCATCCCCGGCCCCGGCGCGCCTCCCCAAGGCGCGGACCGGGATCCGCCAGGGGATCGGCGAGCGGATCGCCCCCTACGCCTACATCGCCCCGTTCTTCGTGATCTTCGCGGTGTTCGGCCTCTTCCCCCTGCTGTTCACCTTCTATGTGGCGCTGTTCGACTGGAATCCGATCGGCGACCAGGTCTTCATCGGCACCGACAACTTCACGCGCCTCCTCGACGACCCGCGGTTCTGGAACGCCGCCCGCAACACGCTCAGCATCTGGCTGCTCTCCACCGTCCCACAGCTGGCGCTGGCGTTGGCGCTCGCGCACCTGCTGCACCACGCCAGGCTCCGCTGGGCGGTCTTCTTCCGCATGACGATGCTGGTCCCCTACATCACCTCGGTGGCCGCCACCACCATCGTCTTCGCCCAGATGTTCGACCGGGACTACGGCCTGCTGAACTGGCTGCTCGGCCTCGTCGGGCTCGGTCCCGTCGACTTCGTCCAGTCGGGCCTGGGCAGCCACCTGATGATCGCCGCCATGGTCACCTGGCGCTGGTTCGGCTACACCACGCTGCTGTACCTCGCCTCGCTCCAGGCGATACCCCGCGAGACCTACGAGGCGGCCGCCGTCGACGGGGCCGGCGGCTGGCAGCGGTTCCGGCACATCACCGTGCCCTCGCTGCGGCCGATCATCGTCTTCACCGTCGTCACCTCGACCATCGGCGGCCTGCAGATCTTCACCGAGCCGCTGCTCGTCTCCCGCGCCGCGCCGCTGACCTGCGGACCGACCCGCGAGTGTCAGACGCTCACCCTCTTCCTCTACGAACAGGGCTTCGGCATGTTCCAGTTCGGCTACGCGGCCGCGATCGGCGTCGCCCTCTTCGTGATGGTCGTCGGCATCGCCCTGATCAACTACCTCGCCGCCACCCGCGTCCGCCCGGAGAACCGATGACCACGCCACGCCGCACCCCGCAGCCCACTCCCCCGCCGCGCACCCGCCGGCGCCGCCCCGTCGACCGGGTCCGCTGGTGGACCTACGCGCTGCTCACGCTGGCCGCGGTCGTCTGCCTCTTCCCGCTCTACTGGATGTTCGTGGTCGCCACCACCGACTCGGCCACGGCCACCAGGATGCCGCCCGAGGTCGTGCCCGGCGACAACTTCCTCCACCTCGCCGAACTCGTCCTCACCACCGTGCCGTTCCTGCGTTCGGTCGCCAACAGCGTGATCGTGGCCGGCACCATCGGCGTCGGGCACGCGGTGCTGTGCGCGCTGGCCGGCTTCGCCTTCGCCAAGCTGGCGTTCCGCGGCCGCGACACGCTGTTCCTGATTGTCGTGCTCACCATGACGGTGCCGACGCAGCTCGCGATCGTCCCGCAGTACCTGATCGTCTCCGAACTCGGCTGGGTCGACACCCTCCAGGCCCTCATCGTGCCCGGACTCGCCAGTGCCTTCGGGATCTTCTGGATGCGCCAGCACCTGGCCACCACGCTCAGCGACGAGCTGATGCAGGCGGCCAGGATCGACGGCGCCAACAGTTGGCAGATCTTCTGGCGGATCGCCTTCCCCATCGTCCGCCCCGCCGCCTTCGTGCTCGGACTCTTCGGCTACGTCACCGCCTGGAACGACTTCCTGTGGCCCTTCGTCGTCCTGAAGTCCCCCGAGACCTACACCGTGCAGATCGCCATCAAGGCCCTGCAGAACAACTTCAGCGTCGACCTCGGCCTGGCCATGTCGGGCTCGTTCCTCGCGACCCTGCCGCTGATCGTGCTGTTCGTCCTCGTCGGCCGGCGCATGGTGTCCGGGATCCTCGACGGCGCCTTCAAGGGCTGACCCGGCCCGCCCGGGGCGCCGAAGGGCCGGCGGACCCGGGCGGGCGCGGCCGGCGCGGAGCCACGCGGCGTCGGGTCACCACTCGGGGACGAGCGGCGGTTCCGGTTCGTGTCGCCGCCAGGCCTCGGCGAGGCGGGCGAGGCGGGCGGGGGCGGCGATGCCGCGCACGGTCGCGATCCCGCCGCCCGTGACGTCGAACATCGCGGCGCCGACGACCTGGTCGCCGATGACGAAGAGGATGGCGGGGGCGCCGTTGACGAGCGCGTAGTGGATGGCGGGCGTGCCACCGACGAGTCGCCGTTTCGCGGGTGTGGGCCTGAGGCCGGCCCGTACGACGGCGGCGATGCGCTGCGGAGTGTCGTACCGCAGCAGTTCCTTGGCCAAGCCGCCGGCGCCGTCGGAGATCGCGGTCGCGTCGTCCGTGAGCAGCGCCACCAGACGTTCGGTGCGGCCCGAGGAGGCGGCGGCGAGGAACTCCTCGACGATCCTGCGGGCGGACGCCGGGTCGACGTCGCCGCCGCCACGGCGCGCGGCGGTGATGTGGCGCCTGGCCCGGTGGAGGTGCTGCTGGCTCGCGGACTCGGTGATGTCGAGGATCTCGGCGATCTCGGCGTGGCCGTAGGAGAACGCCTCGCGCAGGACGTAGACGGCCCGCTCGATGGGCGACAGGCGCTCCATGAGCGTCAGCACGGCCAGGGAGACCGATTCACGCTGCTCGAACGTGTCGGCCGGGCCGAGCATCGGGTCGCCGTCGAGGAGCGGCTCGGGCAGCCAGGCGCCGGCGGCGCGTTCGCGGCGGACCTGTGCCGAGCGGAGCCGGTCGAGGCACAGGTTGGTGACGACCTTGGTCAGCCACGCTTCCGGCACCCTGATCCGCCGCCGGTCCGCGGCCTGCCAGTGTAGGAACGCGTCCTGCACGACGTCCTCGGCGTCGGTGGCGGAGCCGAGCAGCCGGTACGCCAGCGAGGCCAGCCGGTTCCGGCTGGCCTCGAACCGACTGGTGTCGAAGCGATCAGTGGCGGCGCTGTCCACGCGGTCCACCCTAGGCGGGCCCGGGTCGGCTACGCGACCGCCTGCCTGGTGGACGCGTCCGGCGCGGCGACCAGGCGGCGCCTGCGCTGGGGCAGGCCGAAGGTCGGGTGCGAGGTGGACCACAGCGACATCCTGAGGATGCCCGCCTTGATCCGCGCGGCCTTCCGGCCGCCCATGTACCTCGGCTTCGCCCGTCCCTCGCCGTCGACCATCTGCAGGATCCCGTCCCGCCGCCCGAGGCTGATGTGGTTGCCCACGTAGACCAGCTTGGTGTTCGGGACCTTGCGGCCGGTCAGGCGTGCCACGATCGCGGCCACGGCCTGCATGCCGGTAAAGCCGGCCGAAGCGCAGGACATCGGCAGCGGCCGGCCGTTGTCACCGACGGCGTAGGCGCTGTCGCCCACGGCGTAGACGTTCGGGTGCGAGACCGACCGCATGGTGCGATCGACGACGATCCGACCGTCCTCGGTGACCTCGAGACCGCCGGCGGCGGCGATGGGGCTGACCGCGAAACCGGCCGTCCACACGGTCGCGTCGGACGCCAGGGCGGTGCCGTCGGCGCACCGGACCCGTGTCGCGTCGACGGCTTCGACGCTGGTGTGCTCAAGGACGGTGATGCCAAGCCGGTCGCAGGCCCGGCGCAGGTGGCCGCGGGCTCCAGCGGAGAGCGGGCCGCCCAGCTCGCCGCGGGCGACCAGCGTCACCGACAGGCCGGGCCGGGACTCGGCGATCTCGGTGGCGGTCTCGATGCCAGTCAACCCGTCGCCGACGACCAGCACGCGCCCGCCCTCGCCCCGCCTGCCCAGGCTGTCCAGGCGCTCGCGCAGGCGCAGCGCCGAGGGCCGGGCGGCGACGTCGAAGGCGTGCTCGGCCGCGCCGGGGACGACACGGTCGTCGCCCTGGCTGCCGAGCGCGTAGAGCAGCGTGTCGTAGCCGAGTTCGCCGCCGCCGTCGGCGTCGGCCACGGCGACGACCCGGCGCTCGGGGTCGACGGCGGTGACCCGGGCCAGGCGCAGCCGTATCCCCGTGCCCGCGAAGACGTCGACGAGCTTCGGAGCCTCGATGTCCCGGCCGGCCGCGAGTTGGTGCAGCCGCATGCGCTGGACGAACTCCGGCGCCGCGTTGACCACGGTGATCTTGGCGTCCGCCGGGGACAGCCGGCGGGCCAGGGTCCCGGCCACGTAGGCCCCGGCATAGCCGGCGCCGAGGACGACGATGCGGTGCTTCATGTGATGCTCCTGTCGGTTCGCTTGTTCCCGGTGACTTGAGCGGAACAGCACCCCGATTGCTGACAGGAACCGCATATGGCATGGGTCACAGGTCGGCAGGAGCGCCGCCCGCCTCGGGTGGTCGGGGCGCGTGCGGCGGGTGATACTGCCGAGTGAGGCGCGCGGTCGCCGAGGCGTGACCGCCCCCCGAAGGGAGACGAGCCGATGCCGACCTGGACCAACGACGAACTCAGCCGCATCGAACACGCGGACGAACTCCAGATCGCCCCGCTGCGCGGCGACGGCACCCCGCGCTCCGCCATCCCCATCTGGGTGGTCAGGGACGGCGACGACCTCTACGTCCGCTCCTACCGGGGCCGCGAGGGCGCCTGGTTCCGCTCCGCACAGCGCAGCCACGAGGGCCACATCAGCTCCGGCGGCGTCGACCGGGACGTCTCCTTCGTCGACGAGGCCGACCCCGCGCTCAACGAGCGGATCGACGCCGCCTACCGCGCCAAGTACCGCCGCTACAGCGCCGCCTACGTCGACCCGATGGTCGCGGCCCCGGCCCGGGACACCACGCTCAAGCTGGTGCCACGCTGACCTGACGTGCCGCGCGCCACGGCGGCGGGAGCCACCACCCGCCGGCCACGCCCCCGTCCACCGTGGCGCGTGCGTCGACCCCGCGGTCGGCCGCGCCCGCGCGGAACGTGCTTGACTTGGGCCACCACCGCTTCACTTCGGACCGTCCGCGCAGCCGTACATGCCTGACCTTTCCGCTCGGCCATCGGCCGACGCCGTCGCCCCCGCCCTCCGGCGGGCCACCCGGGGCCCGCTCGCCCGCGTCCTGCTCTCACCCTGGGGGCGCCTCGCGCTGCTTGTCCTGCTGGTGGCCGGCGCCGGCTGCGCCGTGCTGGTGGCCGGCCAGGACCGGCTGCTCGACCGGCCCGCCGGCTGGTGGGCCGGGCCTGCCTTCGCCGCCGGCTACGCGCTCGGCACCCTGGCCCTGGTGCCCAGGCCGGCGCTCAGCGCCGCCGCCGGCGCGCTCTTCGGGGTGCCCTACGGCCTGACGATCGCCGCCGCCGGCACCACGCTCGGGGCGATGCTCGGCTTCGGCGCCGGCCGGCTGCTCGGCCGGGACGCGGCCCACTCGCTGCTGGCCCGCTCGACCGCGCTGAGCCGGCTCGAACAGCGGCTGACGGATCGTGCCTTCCGGGATGTGCTGGTGCTGCGGCTGCTGCCCGTCGTGCCGTTCGCCGCGGTCAACCTGGGCGCGGCCGTCTCCCGGATGCGGTGGCCGCCGTTCGCCGCGGCCACCCTGCTCGGCACCGTGCCGGGCAACGCCGTCGCCGTGCTGGCCGGCGCCTCGGCCAGCGACCCGTCGTCCTCGGCCGGGCTCTGGCTGCCGGCGGCGGCCGTGCTCGCGCTGCTCGCCGGCGCCGCCCTCACCCGCCGCGCCCGGGCCCGCCAGGCCCGGGCTTGCCGCCGGGGGCGCGAGGGCGATTGACTTCTCCTCCACGGAGAAAGCGCTTTCCCTCAACCGACGGCAGCATCCTGCTCGACGGCGCCGACGCCGCCGACCTCGACCTGCGCAGCTACCGGCGGTTTTCTCCGTGGTGCCGCAGGAGTCCATGCTGTTCGCCGGCACGATCCGGGAGAACGTCGCCTACGGACTCGCCGACGAGGTCGACGAGGACACCCTGCGGTCGGCACTGGAGGCCGCCAACGCCTGGGAGTTCGTCTCCCGGCTGCCGTGGACACCGTGGTGGGACAGCACGGCGCCAGGCTCTCCGGCGAGCAGCGGCTGGGGGGGCACCTCCCGGGCGAAGTCTGGGGGAGGCTCGCCATCGCCCGGGCGTTGATCCGCGATCCCCGGGTGCTCGTGCTGGACGAGGCGGCCTCGGCGCTCGACGGCCGCTCGGAGCCCTGGTCCAGGAGGTGCTCGGCCGCCTGATGCGCGGCCGCACCGTCTTCGTCGTCGCGCACCGCCTGTCCACCATCCGCGGCGCCGACCGGATCGTGGTGATGGACGGCGGCCGGATCCGCGAGGTCGGCACCCACGAGCAGTTGCTCGCGCTCGGCGGCCTCTACCACCAGCTCCAGCCGGGCACCGCGGCCTGACCGGCCCGGCCGGTGCCCGCAGTGACACCCCGCCCCACGGCCACGCCCCGGGCACCGGCACCGGCACCGGCGCCTCGGCGGCGACCGGCCGCGCGCTACGGTCACACGCTCACCCAGTGGTTCCTGACGACATCGCGCTCTGTCTCGAGCTCGACCGCTTTCCCTTCGCCATGGTGGCGACCTTGGAGGACTCGCTCATGGTCCTCCGCCCGTGCGCCGTGCCCTCGCTGACCGATGAGGCTTCGATCTGATCGCTGGTGCGGTCCGACTCGCGCCATCCCGTCCATTGGCCCAGGTCGGACAAGGTTCAGAAAGGTGAGGACCCATCGTGAGCCCCTGTCAGTGCGATCCGCCTGCCCCGGCGACGCCGGGTCAGTCGACCACCCTGTTCCTGACCGTCGGCCTGCCCGGGGCGGGGAAGACCACGAAGGCTCGGCAGCTGGCCATGGAGCACGACGCCCTGCGGCTGACCCCCGACGAGTGGATGATTCCGCTGTTCGGCGAGCACGAGGCGGGCGGGAAGCGCGACGTGCTTGAGGGGCGGTTGCTCTGGCTCGGCCTGGACGCGTTGCGGCTCGGAACGAACGTCGTCGTCGACTTCGGCTGTTGGTCGCGCGACGAGAGGTCCGCGATCCGCTGGTTGGCGGCGTCGGTTGGCGGGTCCTGTCGCCTCGTGTACCTGCCGGTGGATCTCGACACCCAACGCGCTCGGATCGCTCATCGCCAGTCCACCACCCCGGAGCAGACCTTCCCGATGAGCGAGGCGGAGTTGGCGAGTTGGAGGGCGGCCTTCCAGGAGCCCGACGCCGCGGAGCTCGGTGGGCGGGAGATCGGCGGTCCGCCTCCCGGGTGGCCGGGTTGGCCGGAGTGGGCCGCCGATCGGTGGCCGTCCTTCGGGTGGCCGGCCGGCCCGGGGGCCTCCGCTCGCTGACGCCTCGCGTACCGCGTGACGTCAGCGAGCGGCGGGACCGGGTGGGTCAGCGGGCCATCAGCGCGAAGACGCCCCAGCCGAGGTGGTCACGCTCGTAGCGGGCGTAGCGCGCCGGGGCCGTGGTGAGTTCCTCCCGCATTTGGGGGGCCAGTTCGTCGTCCGGGTGCGCGTCCAGCCAGCGGCGGATGTTGAGCCACTGGGCCGCCCGGTAGCGGTCCCAGCCGTCCTGGTTGGCGAGCACCATCTCGACGACGTCGTAGCCGAGTTCGCCGAACCGCTCGACAAGACCGGGCAGCGGCAGGAAGTCGGACTCGTTGGTGGCGTAGCAGGCCTCGACGGTCGCCTGGTCCCGTGGCTTCAGGCGCCAGTAGGGCTCGCCGACCAGCAGCAGGCCGCCGGGGCGCAGGCTGCGCCGCAGCAGTTCGACGGTGCCGGTGAGGCCGCCGCCGATCCAGGTGGCGCCGAGGCAGGCCGCGACGTCGACCGGCTCGGCCGAGACGTGTCCCGCCGCGTCGCCGTGGACGAAGTCGACCCGGTCGGCGACCCCGAGCTCGACGGCGCGGGCCCTGGCCCCCTCGACGAACACGGTGCTGATGTCCACCCCGGTGCCGGTGACGCCGTGGTCGCGGGCCCAGGTGCACAGCAGCTCGCCGGAGCCGCTCGCGAGGTCGAGCAGGCGCGCGCCCTGCGGCAGGCGCAGTGCCCGCCCGAGGGCGGCCAGTTGGTCGTCGGTGAACGGGTTGTGGATGCGGTGGCTACTCTCGCGGATGGTGAAGACGCGTGGCAGATCCACGGATTGGTGTCCCTACGCTCGATGCGGTGATGGAGGTCATGGCGGTGGCGTGGGGCGAGCCGACCTCGGTCGGCCGCCGTCGTTGAACACTCATCAGTCGCACCTCGCTCGGACGTGTGGTCGGGGACGCGGGCGACGTTAGGTCGCCGGGTGTCCGCCCGTCCAGTGGTTTTCCCGATCCGGGGGTCAGGACGGGTCGGGGTGCCAGCCGAGCAGGGGGCCGAGGTGGGTGGCCATGTCGGTGAGGATCTGGACGT
This sequence comes from Streptomyces sp. 8K308, assembly GCF_004348315.1. Classification (GTDB taxonomy): domain Bacteria; phylum Actinomycetota; class Actinomycetes; order Streptomycetales; family Streptomycetaceae; genus Streptomyces. The sequence goes on from NZ_SMKC01000227.1 coordinate 10,669, forward strand.
AGTCCTCGGGCGCGAAGGTGAAGGGGAGCGCGAAGGCGACCTCGTCGACCTCGTGGAACGCGGCGTGCGCGTGGAGTCGTTCGGCGATCTCGGCCGAGGTGCCGACCAGGTCGGGCGCGAAAAGCAGCCGGGCGGGCCCCTGGGGCTCGGTCGTCCGCGGGAGGCGGGCCGCGGCGTACTCCTGGTACTTCGCGCGCTGTGCCGGGGTGGCCGAGTCGGTGGGGACGACGACCAGGCCGTGCGAGACCCGGGCGCGGTCGCGGTCGGGGTGGTGGGCGCGGAAGGCCCTGATGTGCGACAGCTGGATCTGGGCGAAGTCCGCCGGGGCGTCGGGGTCTTCGGCCTTGACCACGCTGCTGGTCAGCAGGTTCATGCGGTGCTCCCCGGCCCAGCGCGCCGAGCGCAGGCTGCCGGCGCCGTACCACATGCGGTCGGCGAGTCCCGGGGCGTGCGGCTGGACGCGGTCGGAGAACGCCTCGAACCCCTCGGTCCCGCTGAAGCCGGTCGCGGGCTCGCCGCGCACGAACGACAGCAGCCGCCGGACACGTTCGTGGCTGAAGTCCTCGGCGTCCCCGGTGTCGGGGTAGAGCGCGTCCCTGACCTCCTCGTACCGCATCGGGGGGCCGACGCTGACACCCGGGTTGAGGCGGCCGCCGGAGAGGATGTCGACGGTCGCCAGGTCCTCGGCGAGCCGCAGCGGGTTCTCCCAGCCGAGCGGGGTGACGGCGGTGCCGAGGTGGATCCGCCGGGTCCGCTGGGAGGCCGCGGCGAGCACGGCGACCGGCGAGGAGATGCCGTACTGGAGGTGGCGGTGGCGCACCCAGGCGCTGTCGAAGCCGAGCCGTTCGCCGAGCTCGATGACGCTGAGCGTCGCCTCGTGGCCGGCGCGCGGCGCGGCCTCGTCGAACAGGCCGATGGTGAGGAAGCCCAGCCTGCGCAGCGGCCTCGGGGTGGACGGCACGGCGGCTCCTCCCTGTTCGCGGGCGGTCCCCGCTCCCGGCGACCGATTCTCGCAGAGGCCGGCGAGTCGGGCGAGGGATCAGGCGCCGGGCGGGAGCCGAACGGCGCCGGTCAGTTCGACGGTGCGGAGGGTGGGCG
>NZ_SMKC01000228.1 GCF_004348315.1 Streptomyces sp. 8K308
CCCGTACGACAGGGCCCCGCCGCGCCTTCCCCCTCGCCGGCGGGGCCCTGTCCCTTCAGTCCCCGAGTCGCTGGTACGCGCGGATCGCCAGCGTCGCGAACACCGCGGTCAGCAGCGCGGGCCAGGCGATCGCCAGCGCCAGCGCGTGGTCGGCGGCCCACGACTCCCCGCCCACGCCCGGGTTGCCGAAGAGCTCGCGGATCGCGTTGACCGTCGCCGACAGGGGGTTCCACTCCGCGATGGCGCCGAGCCAGCCGGGCATCAGCTCCGGGGCCGTGAAGACGTTGGAGAGCGCGGTCAGCGGGAACGCCAGCGGGAAGACGATCGCGCCCACCGTGTCGGGGTTCCGCAGGCGAAGCCCCAGGTAGATCCCGATCCAGGTGATCGCCACCCGCAGCGCGAGCACCAGCGCCACCGCGAGCAGCGCCCGCCCGAGGCCGCGGTGCCACTCCCAGCCCACCAGCAGGCCGCAGAGCACGAGCACTGTCATCTCCAGCAGCGCCCGCAGCAGGTCGGCCCCCGCGCGCCCGGTGAGCAGCGCCGTCCGCGCCACCGGCATCGAGCGGAAGCGGTCCACGACGCCGCGCCCGGCGTCGACGGCGACCGCGGAGCCGGTGGCCCCCATCCCGTAGAGCATGGTCATGGCGAACACGCCGGGGATCAGGAACTCCCGGTAGTCACCGCCGCCCGGCACGGTCATACCGCTGCCGAAGACGTAGCCGAAGACCAGCACGAACATGATCGGCAGCGCGAAGTAGAGGACCAACTCCTCCGGGCTCCGCGCCAGATGGGCCATGTTCCGGCGGGTCATGATCCAGCCGTCGGCGACGGCCGCGCTCGGCCTGCTCATGCCGGCACCCCCGCCCGAGTCGCGCCGCGCTCGACGGTGAGGTGCAGGAACGCCTCGTCCAGGGTGGGGCGCCTGGTCCCGATGTCCTCGACCTGGATGCCGGCGTCGTGCAGCGCGCGGACCACGCCGGTCAGCGCGGTCACCCGGTCGCGGACGGCGACGCTGACCCGCCGGGTGTCCCGGTCGATCTCGGGCGGCTGCCCCTCGCCGACCCTCGCCACGAGCGCCGCCACCGTTTCCAGCTGGTCCGGGCGCCGGGCGACGACCTCCACCCGGTCGCCGCCGATCAGCCCCTTGAGCGCGTCGGGGGTGCCCTCGGCCACCACCCGCCCGGCGTCGATCACCGCGATCCGCTCGGCCAACTGGTCGGCCTCCTCCAGGTACTGGGTGGTGAGGAGCACGGTGGCGCCGGACGCGACCAGCGAGCGGACGGCGTCCCACACCTGGTTGCGGCTGCGCGGGTCGAGCCCGGTGGTCGGTTCGTCGAGGAACAGCACCTCTGGCATGCGGACCAGGCTGGCCGCCAGGTCGAGGCGCCGGCGCATGCCGCCCGAGTACTGCCCCGCGTTGTGGCCAGCCGCCTCGGTCAGGCCGAAGCGTTCGAGCAGCTCGTCGGCGCGGCGGCGCGCGGCGCGCGGGCCGAGCTTCAGGAGCCGGCCGAACATCACCAGGTTCTGCCGGCCGCTGAGCAGCTCGTCGACCGCCGCGTACTGCCCGGTCAGGGCGATGAGCTCGCGCACCCGCTCCGGCCGCCGCGCGACGTCGTGTCCGCCGACGGTGGCCCGGCCGGCGTCGTACCGCAGCAGTGTGGCCAGCGCTCGGACGGTCGTCGTCTTGCCGGCGCCGTTGGGCCCGAGCAGTCCGTAGACCATGCCGGTCGGCACGGTCAGGTCGAGGCCGTCGAGGGCCTGGTGGCCCGAGCTCCCCCCGTAGCGCTTGCGCAGCCCCTCGGCCGCTATGGCGTGGTCGGCCACTGTCGCTCCCCCATCCCTAAACCTTGTACACCGTAGAGTTTCGCTGTACACCGTACAAGGTTCTAGGATCGTGTCAACCAACGACGGGGACGACAGGGAGAGGGATGGCTGCCGAGCGACGCGGGGGGCGCGACCCGGAGTACCTGATGGAGCTGCTGTGGCGCACCCAGTCGCCGGGCAGCCGGGGGCCGCGCGGCGCGCTGAGCGTGGACCGGGTCGTCACGGCGGCCGTGGAGATCGCCGACGCAGAGGGGCTCGGCGCCGTCTCGATGCGTCGGGTGGCGGAGCGGCTCGGGGTGACGACGATGTCGCTCTACACCTATGTGCCGAGCAAGGACGACCTGCTCGATCTGATGTTCGACGCGGCCTCAGGGCGACCCGACACCAGCGACTGGCCGGACGACTGGCGGGGCGGCCTCACCGCCTACGCGCGGGACACGCGGCGGGTGCTGCTGGCCAGCCCCTGGATGCTCGACGTGCCCATCGGGGCGCCGCCGATGGGCCCCAACAACCTCGCCTGGATGGAGGCGGCGCTGGCCACCATGGCGGACACCCCGCTCACCGCGGACGACATGATGGGCGTGCTGACCATTCTCAGCGGCCATGTGCTCACCGAGGTGCGCCAGCAGTTGACGATGAGCCGGGCGACCCCGCGCACGGGCGTGGACTACGCGGACTGGGACGAGGTCTACCGCCGGCTGCTCGGCCGGGCCGCCGCCTCCGGCCGCTACCCGACCCTCGCCCGGGTGGTGGCGGCCATCACCCAGGACGACAAGCGGGGCCCCGAGGAGGACTTCGTCTACGCCGTGGACTTCATCCTGGACGGCGTCGACGCCCTGATGCGCACCCGCCGGGCCGCGTGACGGCGAAGGCGGCGGCATCGACGCGGCGAACGCACTGGGCCTTGAGCAGAGCCCCCAGAGCCCGCGAGAGCGTCCAGCTCCGGGCGGCCCCCGTAGCGGCACGGCTGGGAAAACCCTGTTTCCGAAAACCGAATCTTCGAAAACTTGATTTTCGATGGACTGGATGGATACGGTCATACCGTCAGCACGCAGTACCACCCTTGGAGCACCATGCCGGACCAGACCGAGGGGTCCTCCCGTCGCGGCCGTCTCACGCCCGAGCGTGAGCGGGAGCTGCTGGAGGCCACGCTGCAGCTGGTCGTTGAAGTCGGCTACGACCGGGTGACGATGGCGGATGTGGCCAGGCGCACCAAGTCCAGTACCGCCACGCTCTACCGGCAGTGGGGCAGCAAGGGGAAGCTCGCCGTCACGGCGCTCACGATGCACATGGCGGAACGCGGCTACCTGCCGTCGGGGATCGACACGGGCACCCTCCGCGGCGATCTCCTCGCGCTCGCGGGCCAAGGGCGTGAGAACGACCCGGCCACGGAATCGCTGTTCTCGATCTACCACTCCATCCTGGCGGACGAGGAGGCGATGGCCGCCCTGCGCGAGCTGGTCCTCGACCCCATCGTGGCGGAGCTGCGGGCGATCGCGCGACGGGCCGTCGAGAGAGGAGAGATCGACGCCGGGAACCCGGCGATCGGGCTGATCGAGCACGTCTTCTTCGGCCCCTTGCTCACCGAGAGGTTCTTCCAAGACCGTGCGGCCACCCCCGCCCTGCTGGGGAACGTCATCGACGCCGTACTCCTGCCCGCCCTGACCTCACGCCAGGCAGCCGCGACCGGCTGAGCCGTCCGGAGTCCAGCCCAACTCCCTCATCCAGGGAGGGAGGAAGACCACCGCCGGGCTGAAGTCCCCTTCCCTTCGGCCTCCTTCCCCGCTCCGTCCGCGTCGCCGCGCGCGGCAGCGGATGAGCTCCGTGCCCTCTCGTCACCTGCCGTGCCCGGTGGCCGGCCGGACGGCACCGTGCGCCCGAAAACGAACACCACGCACACCACCTATCCAGAAAGCGCGTCACCATCATGGCGATATTTCTCTATAAAGTTGGCTGCTTCTCCTTCCGGCGGCGAGGCGCGGTCCTCCTGCTGTGGCTGGCAGTGCTCGCCGCCGTCGGCGGCGCCGCGCTCTCGTCCTCCGCCACCGCCTCCAACTCGTTCACCATGCCCGGCACGGAATCGCAGAAGGCGTTCGATCTGCTGGAGGAGCGTTTCCCGGGCTCGACGGCCAACGGCGCCACCGCGCGGGTGGTCTTCCAGGCTCCGGACGGTGACGTCTCCGACGCCGCCGACCGGGGCACCGTCGAACGGGTTCTGTCCGAGGTGAGCTCCGGCTCGGTCAACGTCGCCTCCATAGCCGATCCCTACGTGGCCGGCGCGGTCAGCCAGGACGGCTCGGTCGCGTACGCCGTGGTCAACTACACGGTGGAGTCCGCGGAGATGGGGAGCGCGGACCGCGCGGCGCTGGAACACGCCGCCGAGGTCGGCGAGGAGGCCGGCCTGATCGTCGAGGTCGGTGGCAACGCCATGGACGAGCAGCCGGGCTTCAGTGTGACCGAGATCATTGGCGTCGCCATCGCCGCGGTCGTCCTGCTCGTCACCTTCGGCTCGCTGGTCGCCGCGGGCCTGCCGCTGCTGACCGCGATCGTCGGCGTCGGCATCAGCCTGGCCTCGATCACCGCGCTGACCGGCCCGCTCGAGCTGAGCAGCACCACGCTCACCCTGGCGCTGATGCTGGGCCTGGCGGTCGGTATCGATTACGCGCTGTTCATCGTCACTCGCTACCGGGCCGAACGCGCCGAGGGCCGCGCCCCCGAGGAGGCCGTCGGACGCGCCGCCGGAACGGCCGGCTCGGCGGTGGTCTTCGCCGGCCTCACCGTGGTGATCGCCCTGGCCGGCCTCGCCGTGGTGAACATTCCGCTGTTGACCGAGATGGGCCTGGCCGCCTCCGGCGCAGTCGCCCTCGCCGTCCTGGTCGCCCTCACTCTCATCCCGGCGATGCTTGGCTTCGCCGGCGACCGGGTTCTCTCGCGCAAGGACCGCGAGGAACGCCGCGGCCGCGGGGTCACCGCCTTCGAGGCGGCCAACGCCGCCGCCGGCGACGACCGGGGCGAGGGCCGTGCGCTGGGCGTGCGCTGGGCCCGGTTCGTGCTGCGCCGTCCGGTGACGGTGCTGCTGGCCTGCGTACTCGGCCTCGGCGCGATCGCCATCCCGGCCCTGGACATGCAGCTTGGCCTGCCCGACGACGGCTCCAAGCCGTCCAGCTCCACCCAACGCCAGGCGTACGACCTGCTTGCCGAAGGCTTCGGCCCCGGCTTCAACGGGCCGCTGACCGTGGTCGTCGACGCGCGCGGCAGCGCCGACCCGCAGCAGGTGGCCGAGGAGGTGGGCGCGACCGTCTCCGGCCTGGACGACGTTGCCGCGGTCACCCCGGCCACCTTCAACGAGGCCGGCGACACCGCCGTCCTCACCGTGATCCCCGACTCCAAGCCCTCAAGCGCCGACACCGAGGACCTGGTCAACGCCATCCGCGACGCGACCGGCGACGAGGTCCTGGTCACCGGCACCACCGCGGTGAACATCGACATGTCGCAGCAGGTGGGCGACGCGCTGATGCCGTACCTGTTCCTGGTGGTGGGCCTGGCGTTCCTCCTGCTGATGGTCGTCTTCCGCTCCGTCCTCGTCCCCCTGAAGGCTGCCCTGGGGTTCCTGCTCTCCGTGGTGGCCTCACTCGGCGCGGTGGTCGCGGTCTTCCAGTGGGGCTGGGCCGCCGAGCTCGTCGGGCTTGAGGAGACCGGCCCGGTCATGAGCATGATGCCGATCCTCCTGGTCGGGATCGTCTTCGGCCTGGCCATGGACTACGAGGTCTTCCTCGTCAGCCGGATGCGGGAAGCCCACGTCCACGGCGAGGCCCCCCGGCAGGCCATCGTCACCGGTTTCCGCTACAGCGCCCGAGTCGTCGCCGCCGCCGCGGTCATCATGATCAGCGTCTTCGCCGGCTTCGTCGGCACCCCCGAACCGATCATCAAGACGATCGGCTTCGGCCTGGCCATCGCCGTCCTCTTCGACGCCTTCGTCGTCCGCATGGCCATCGTCCCTGCCGTCCTGGCCCTCCTCGACCGCGCGGCGTGGTGGCTGCCGCGCTGGCTGGACCGCGCCCTACCCAACGTGGACATCGAGGGCGAGCGGCTCCACCAGGCACTCGACGGCGGGGGTGACAGCACCGGTCCCGACGAGGCACGTCGGGACCAGTCCGAGTCCGAGCCCAGCGCTGTCTGACACCGGCCCGTCAGAAGGAACACCTCACATGCGATGGTTCTGTTGCTCGCGGTCAGCGGCCGCCTGACGGCCCTCGGCCCCTCGCGCCTCCGCCGGTGCCTGTGCTGCAACTGCGGGGTAGTGGGTGCCGAGAGCCGAGAAGTACATGGTCAAAGGCCTGTGCCGGCGGAGACTGTACATCTGCTGGCTCGGCCGCCCAAGTTCGAACCCTGGCGCCGCCACCGCGAAGAAACGGCCCCTGACCTGCGTGACCGCGGGCAGGGGCCGTTCTTTTTCTCCAGCGTCCCGCCGCCTCGGGCGCGCCGTCTGTCTCGCTCGATCTCGAGTGATTCGCCGAGCCGGAGTTGGTGGTCGGTTGGTGCGACCTCTGTCCGCTTGGACGCCGATCCTGGTCAGGCGTCGTGGGGTGTCGAGGGGCGGGTGACGGGGACGACGGTGAGCAGGTTGTCCAGGCCCCTGAAGTCGTCGGGGTTGGTGGTGAAGAGGGGGAGTTCTTCGGCGATGGCGGTCGCGGCGATCAGCAGGTCGGCCACCCTGCGCCGCGGTGTGCGGCCGGCGCCGATGACTGCCGCGCAGACTCTGCCGTAGATGCGGGCCGCGTCCGCGTCGAAGGGGATCGGGTCGAACTCGTTCTCGGCGCGCTGGAGGATGTCCGTGCGCCGGGCGCGCTCGGCGTGTTCCTCGTAGTGGTCCTGCTCCGTGCTGCTTCGGACCTGGTGGGGGCCTGCGGAGAGTTCGGCCAGGGTGATGGCGCTGATGGCCATCTCGGCTGGCAGTTCCTCGGGGTTCACCCACCTGCGCAGGATCATGATGTTGGTGTCGATGAGGCCCTGCTGGTGCTCAACGGGCATAGGGGTCGTCCAGATCCTGGTCGGCCGTGGTGCCCTGGTCGGTGCGGAAGGCGTCCAGGGAGACGTCCGGAGCCGTGCGGGACATGGCCGCGAATTCGCCGCGTGGGACGAAGCGTCGACGTCGCCGCAGGGGGATCAGCTCGCCGATGCGATGTCCGTCTCGGGTGACGGTGAAGGACTGGCCGCCCTGGACGGCGTCCATGATCTCTTTGGACTTCGTGCGTAGATCACGCTGGGTGATCTCGGGTTGTGCGGCCATGGAGCGATAATAGTGGTGCTGTGCTACCTGGTGCTACCCTGAGCCTCTCGGATCCGCTGCTGTGAATGGGGAGCGCACCACCCTCGAACGGGCGCTCCTCCGGTACCTCTGTCCCGCTTCTCGCACCTGCCTGCGGACCATCCACCCGGCGTCCCCGCACGGGCGAGGATTGTCTGGGCAGTGAACGCGCGGCTGTCAGGCGAGCCGCCTCGTGCCAGCCGATCGTTTACGTGGCGGTCGACACCAACTCATGCACGCGGCCGCCCGCCTCACCCCGAGGAACCTGGAGAACCCGACCCACGCGTTGGACCCCAGCCATGCCCACCCAGCCACAAGCAACCGAAACCACCACGTCACCGCCAACCGCAGTCAGGGCCGCGCGCCACGCGGACGGGCTACCTGTACGCCTCCTCCTTCTACCGGCAGGTCTGGACGGTCGCCCTGAAGAAGGCCGGGGTGGAGTACTTCAAGCCGCACGCCGTGCGTCACTACTACGGGTCGCGTCCGCTCTGTGCGGGGGTACCTGAGAACGACGTGGCCGACTGGATGGGCCACAGCAGTACGGACGTGCTCCGGGAGCTGCCACTACATCTTCGGGGGCGCCGAGGAGCGCGGGCGCCAGGCGATCGCCACGATGCTCAGCCCGGGGGCGGACGACCCCGGAGAATCGCGCAGCGAAGTCGCCCGAGTCGCATGCGGAGGACCCCCGGCGCGGCGCCGGAGGTCCTTGCGTCTGCCCAGGTCACGGGCCGGTTGGTGGCCTCGGGTTGCCCAGGATTTCCTCAGCGCGACAGGCGCGGACCCCCGGGTAGCAGGCGCCAATAGACGCAAGTGCCGTGGGGGCGTCTGGGGCCCATGAACGGGGTCTGGCCTGGGAAGAACCTGCTAGGGCAGGTTCCTCGCCATCACGACCCGCTGGATCTGGTTCGTGCCTTCATAAATTTGGGTGATTTTCGCGTCCCGCATCATCCGCTCCACCGGGTAGTCCCGGGTGTAGCCGTAGCCGCCGAGCAGTTGGACCGCGTCCGTGGTGATCTCCATCGCCGCGTCCGAGGCGTAGCACTTGGCCGCCGCCCCGAAGAACGTCAGGTCCGTGTCCTCGCGCTGCGACCTGGCCGCAGCCGCGTAGGTGAGCTGGCGGGCCGCCTCCAGCTTCATCGCCATGTCGGCCAGCATGAACTGCACGCCCTGGAAGTCCCCGACCGGCTTGCCGAACTGCCTGCGCTCCCGGACGTACCCCTTGGCGTAGTCCAGCGCCCCCTGCGCGATGCCGAGCGCCTGCGCCGCGATGGTGATCCTGGTGTGGTCCAGGGTGCGCATCGCCGTGGCGAAGCCGGTGCCCTCGGCGCCGATCATCCGGTCGGCCGGGATCCGCACGTTGTCCAGGTAGACCTCGCGGGTCGGCGAGCCCTTGATGCCCAGCTTCTTCTCCGGCGCGCCGAACGACACGCCCGCGTCGCCCTTCTCCACCACGAACGCCGAGATCCCGCCCCTGGTCCGCTTCTCCGGGTCGGTCACGGCCATCACCGTGTAGTAGTCGGAGACACCCGCGTTGGTGATCCAGCGCTTGACGCCGTTCAGCACATAGTGGTCACCGTCCCGCACCGCCCTGGTCTTCATCCCGCCCGCGTCCGAGCCGGCGTCGGGCTCCGAGAGGCAGTAGGAGAACATCGCATCGCCCCTGGCCAGCGGCGTCAGATAGCGCGCCTTGAGCTCACTGGACGCCGCCAGCATCAGCGGCAGCGAGCCCAGCTTGTTGACCGCCGGGATCAGCGAGGACGAGGCGCACACCCGCGCCACCTCCTCGATCACGATCACCGTCGCCAGCGCGTCGGCGCCGGCACCGCCGAACTCCTCGGGCACGTGCACGGCGTGCAGGTCGCTGCCCACCAGCGCGTCCAGGGCCTCCTGCGGGAAGCGGGCCTCCTCGTCCACCTCGGCCGCGTGCGGGGCGATCTTCGCCTCGGCCAGCGCCCGGACCGACTCCCGGAGCATCTCGTGCTCCTCTGCCGGGCGGTACAGATCGAAATCCGCGTCTCCTGCCACGTGATCCAACTCCCTCGCGACGAGCGGCATGCTAATGACCGTTAAGTAACATGCATCGTAGGCCGCCACGGCCGCCGCCGACAGGTGGGCTTCCCGACAACCGGCCGTCACCGCCGGGGGCTATGCTCGATGGCATGCCTCCGAAGATCACGGTCATCGGCCTCGGATACCTCGGCGCCACCCATGCGGCGGCTATGGCCGAGCTCGGCTTCGAGGTGCTCGGCCTCGACGTGCTCCCGGAGAAGATCGATCGGCTCAAGCGCGGCGAGACCCCCATCTACGAGCCGGGCCTCGACGAGTTGCTGCGCCGGCACGTCGCCGGGCTGCCGGGCTCCACCGGCCGGCTCTCCTTCACCGACTCGCCCGCCGAGGTCGCCGCCTTCGGCGACGTCCACTTCGTCTGCGTCAACACCCCGCAGAAGCCAGGCGAGTACGCCTGCGACATGAGCTACGTCGACGCGGCCGTCGACGCCCTCGCCCCGCACCTCAGCCGCCCGGCCCTGGTCGTCGGCAAGTCCACCGTGCCGGTCGGCAGCGCCGCCCGGCTGGCCAGCAGGCTCGCCGAGCTCGCTCCGGCGGGCGAGGCCGCCGAACTGGCGTGGAACCCGGAGTTCCTGCGCGAGGGCTTCGCCGTCGAGGACACCCTGCGCCCCGACCGGATCGTGGTAGGCGTCACGAGCGAGCGCGCCGAGACGCTGCTGCGCGAGGTCTACGCCACCCCGCTGGCCGCCGGCACCCCCTTCATCGTCGCCGACCTGCCGACCGCCGAGTTGGTCAAGACGGCGGCCAACGCCTTCCTCTCCACCAAGATCTCCTTCATCAACGCCATGGCCGAGATCTGCGAGGCCGCCGATGGCGACGTGGTCACGCTGGCCGAGGCCCTCGGCCACGACGACCGCATCGGCCGCAAGTTCCTGCGCGCCGGCATCGGCTTCGGCGGCGGCTGCCTGCCCAAGGACATCCGCGCCTTCATGGCCCGCGCCGGCGAGCTCGGCGCCGCCGAGGCGCTGTCGTTCCTCCGCGAGATCGACTCCATCAACATGCGCCGCCGCGCCGCCATGGTCGAGCTGACCAGGGAGACCCTGGGCGGCTCGCTGCTCGGCAAGCGGGTCGCCGTGCTCGGCGCCGCCTTCAAGCCCGACTCGGACGACGTGCGGGACTCCCCGGCGCTCAACATCGCGGGTCAGCTCCACCTCCAGGGCGCGGAGATCACCGTCTACGACCCCAAGGGCATGGAGAACGCGCGGCAGATCTTCCCCACCCTGCGCTACGCCGGGTCCGCCGCCGAGGCGATGCGCGACGCACACGCCGTGCTGCACCTCACCGAGTGGCGCGAGTTCCGCGAGCTCGACCCGGCGGCGCTCGGCGAGATCGTCGCCGAGCGGCAGATCCTCGACGGGCGTAACGCGCTCGACCCGGCACTGTGGCGCAAATCCGGCTGGACCTACCGGGCCCTCGGCCGACCCACGGCCTGAATCCCCGCCGCTTTCCTCAATAGTTCCTCAACACCGGCCAATTGACGGTGCGTTGACGCTATCGTCCCCGCATGCCAGAGATCACGGGGACGAAACCGATCAGTGCGAAACCGCCGGAGGCGGAAGGCGGCACGGAACTCAAGCGAGTCATGGGGCCGGGGTTGCTCCTGCTCTTTATCGTGGGCGACATTCTCGGCACCGGCGTCTACGCGCTGACCGGTCGGGTCGCGGCGGAGGTCGGCGGCGCCGTGTGGCTGCCGTTCCTCTGCGCCTTCACGGTGGCTTTGCTGACGGCCACCAGCTACCTCGAACTCGTCACCAAATACCCACGCGCGGGCGGCGCGGCCGCCTACTCACACCGCGCCTTCGGCATCCACTTCCTCACCTTCCTGGTGACCTTCGCGGTGATGTGTTCCGGCCTGACCTCGGCCTCCTCGGCCTCCAAGGCCTTCGCCGCCAACCTGCTGTCCGCGCTGGACGTGGACGGCGACACCGGGCGGATCGCCATGGTCATCGCGCTCGCCTTCATGGCGACCATCAGCCTGGTGAACCTGCGCGGCGTCGGCGAGAGCGTGAAGGCCAACGTGGCGCTCACCGCCGTCGAACTCTCCGGACTCCTCATCGTGATCGGTGTCGGGGCGTGGGCGGTGCTGCAGGGAAAGGGTGAATTCTCCCGCGTCACCGAGTTCGACACGACCGGTGGTGAAACGGCCTTCGGTGCCGTCACCGCCGCCACCGCGCTCGCCTTTTTCGCGATGGTCGGATTTGAGGATTCGGTGAACATGGCGGAGGAGACGAAGGATCCGGTTCGGGCCTTTCCGCGCATGATGCTGATCGGCCTGTGTGTGACCGGTGTGATCTATGTGTTGGTCGCCATCGCCAGTGTCGCCCTCGTGGAACCGGCCGAGTTGGGCGAGGGAGAAACGCCGCTGCTGCGGGTGGTGGAGGCCGGCGCGCCGGGATTCCCGATCGACCTGTTCGCCTGGATCACGATGTTCGCGGTCTCCAACTCGGCGCTCATCAACATGCTGATGGCCAGCCGGCTGCTCTACGGCATGGCCAGGGAACGGTGCCTCCCCGCCCCCTTCAGCC
>NZ_SMKC01000229.1 GCF_004348315.1 Streptomyces sp. 8K308
GGTGGGTGGGGGAAAAGAGCACCGCCCGTCACTTCTTGCGGCGGCGGCCGCCCTTCGCCGCGCGACGCCGCTCCGCACGCGTCGTGCCATCACCGCCGGCCCCGGACCCGGACCCGGCCCCGCCGTCCGACTCGAAGTCGCCCTCGACCACGCCGCCCGCACCGTCCACCGTCGGAGCCGAGAAGTGCAGCCGGTCCGCCCGCTGCGGCGCGTCAAGGCCCTTGGCCCGGATCGCCGGCCGCGCCCCGGCCGGCACCGGCGCCGGCTCCTCGCCGCCGCCGGCCGCCGCCGGCTGCTTTTCGCCGCCCTGCACCGGCACCTGCTCGACCTGCCGCTCCACCTGGACCTCCAGGTTGAACAGGTAGCCGACCGACTCCTCCTTGATCCCATCCATCATGGCCGTGAACATGTCGAAGCCCTCGCGCTGGAACTCGACCACCGGGTCGCGCTGCGCCATCGCCCGCAGGCCGATGCCCTCCTGCAGGTAGTCCATCTCGTAGAGGTGCTCACGCCACTTGCGGTCGAGCACCGAGAGCACCACCCGCCGCTCGAGCTCCCGCATCACCTCGGCCCCGAGCTCCTGCTCCCGCCTGTCGTACTGCTGGGAGATGTCCTCCTTGATGGACTCGGCCAGGAACTCCGGCGTGAGGCCGTCCCGGCCGCCCGCCTCCTCCTCGAGCTCCTCGATCGTCACCGAGACCGGGTAGAGCTGCTTGAACGCGCCCCACAGCCGCTCCAGGTCCCACTCCTCGGCGAACCCGCCGGCCGTCTCGGCCTGCACGTACGCGTCGATGGTGTCGTCCATGAAGAACCGCACCTGCTCGTGCAGGTCCTCGCCGGCCAGCACCCGGTGCCGCTCGCTGTAGATGACCTCGCGCTGCCGGTTCAGCACCTCGTCGTACTTCAGCACGTTCTTGCGGATCTCGAAGTTCTGCTGCTCGACCTGGCCCTGCGCCGAGGCGATGGCGCGGGTGACCATGCGGTTCTCGATCGGCACGTCGTCCGGCACGTTGGCCATGGCCATGACGCGCTCGACCATCTGCGCCTTGAACAGACGCATCAGGTCGTCGCCGAGCGACAGGTAGAACCGGGACTCGCCCGGGTCGCCCTGACGGCCAGAGCGGCCGCGCAGCTGGTTGTCGATCCGCCGCGACTCGTGCCGCTCGGTGCCGAGCACGTAGAGCCCGCCGAGGTCCTTGACCTCCTCGAACTCGGCCTTCACCGCCTCCTCGGCCCGCTCCAGGGCCTCCGGCAGCGCGGCGGCCCACTCCTCGACGTGCTCCACCGGGTCGAGGCCCTTGCCGCGCAGCTCGCTCTCGGCGATGTCGTCCGGGTTGCCGCCGAGCTTGATGTCGGTGCCTCGACCGGCCATGTTCGTCGCCACCGTGACGGCGCTCTTGCGGCCGGCCTTGGCGACGATCGCCGCCTCACGCTCGTGGTTCTTGGCGTTGAGCACCTCGTGTCGCACGCCCCGCTTGTTGAGCTGCTGGGACAGGTACTCGGACTTCTCCACCGAGGTGGTGCCGACCAGCACCGGCTGGCCCTTCTCGTGCTTCTCGACGATGTCGTCGACGACGGCCGCGAACTTGGCGACCTCGGTGCGGTAGATCAGGTCGGACTGGTCCACGCGGGCCATCGGCCGGTTGGTCGGGATGGGGACCACGCCGAGCTTGTAGATCTGGTGGAACTCGGCGGCCTCGGTCATCGCCGTACCGGTCATGCCGGCGAGCTTGCCGTAGAGGCGGAAGTAGTTCTGGAGGGTGATCTTGGCGAGCGTCTGGTTCTCGTCCTTGATCTTCACCCCCTCCTTCGCCTCGATCGCCTGGTGCATGCCCTCGTTGTAGCGGCGGCCGGCCAGGATGCGGCCGGTGTGCTCGTCGACGATCACGACCTCGCCGTCGAGAACGACGTAGTCCTTGTCCTTCTTGTACAGCTCCTTGGCCTTGATGGCGTTGTTCAGGTAGCCGACGAGCGGGGTGTTCACGGACTCGTAGAGATTGTCGATGCCCAGCCAGTCCTCGACCTTGGTGACGCCCGCGTCGTGGATGGCGACGGTGCGCTTCTTCTCGTCCACGTCGTAGTCGCCGCTCTCGGCGACCTGCCTGGTGGGGACGGCCGGCTCGCCCTTCTCCAGACGCTGCACCAGCTTGGCGAAGTCCGCGTACCACTTGGTGGCCTGGTCGGCGGGGCCCGAGATGATCAGCGGGGTCCTCGCCTCGTCGATCAGGATCGAGTCCACCTCGTCGACGATCGCGTAGTTGTGGCCGCGCTGCACCAGCTCGTCCTTCGACCATGCCATGTTGTCGCGCAGGTAGTCGAAGCCGAACTCGTTGTTGGTGCCGTAGGTGATGTCGCAGGCGTACTGCTCACGGCGCTTGGCGGGCGTCATCCCGGCGGTGATGCAACCGACCGACAGGCCGAGGAAGCGGTGCACCCGGCCCATCCACTCGGAGTCGCGCTGGGCCAGGTAGTCGTTGGTGGTGATCAGGTGCACGCCGTCGCCGGAGAGCGCGTTCAGATAGGCGGGCAGGGTGCCGACCAGCGTCTTGCCCTCGCCGGTCTTCATCTCGGCCACGTAGCCGAGGTGCAGCGCGGCGCCGCCCATCAGCTGGACGTCGTAGTGGCGCTGGCCGAGCACCCGCTTGGCGGCCTCGCGGACGGTGGCGAACGCCTCGGGCAGCAGGTCGTCCAGGCTCTCGCCGTCCGTGTAGCGCTCCCTGTACTCGTCGGTGAGCGCCCGCAGCTCGGCGTCCGTCAGCTCAAGGAAGTCCTCTTCAATGGAGTTCACCTGGTTGGCGATGCGTTGCAACCTGCGCAGGATCTTGCCTTCGCCTGCACGCATGATCTTGTTGAAGACGGACACGAGGGCTGGTCTCCTTGCCGGTCGGGCCTGGCGCCGATAGGGATGCGCGGGCACAGCGAGATATGGCCCCGCCGCACCGGCCATGGTATGCGAGCGTCGCGACGAGTGTCAGTGGTGCGCTCTACGATCGCTCGCATGACTGCCGCACAGCCGCTCCAGCTCTCAGCGGACGAAGCCCGTCGGATCGCCCTCCGCGCCCAGGGCCTGCTCGGCGCACCAGACCGGGCGGGGGGCGTGCGAGGCGTGTTGCGCCGGCTCGGCGCCGTCCAGCTGGACACGATCTCGGTGCTGGCCCGCTCGCACGAGCTCCTGCCGTACGCGCGGCTCGGCGCGGTGGGCCGGGCGGCCGTCGAGGAGGCGTACTGGTCGGGGGGCCGCTCCTTCGAGTACTGGTCGCACGCGGCCTGTGTGCTGCCGATCGAGGAGTGGCCGCTGTTCGCCTTCCGGCGGCGGGCCTACCGGGCCCGAAAGTCCTGGCACCACGAGCTGGCCCCTGGCGCCTACGAGAAGGTGATCGCCCAGCTGCGCGCCGAGGGCCCGCTGACCGCCACCGAGCTGGGGGGAGCCAAGAACGGCGGTCCCTGGTGGGACTGGAGCGACGCCAAGGTCGCCGTCGAGCGCGCGCTGGTGTTCGGGGACGTGGTGTGCGTCGAGCGGCGCGGCTGGAAGCGGGTCTACGACCTGGCCGAGCGCGCCATCCCGGGCGAGCTGCGCCACGACGACCTGCCGGACGCGGAGTGCGTGCGGCGGCTCGTCGCCCAGGCCGGGGCCGCGATGGGAGTGGCCACGCTGGCCGACCTGGCGGACTACCACCGGCTGAGAATCGCCGAGGTGTCGGCGGTCGTCGAGGACACGGGTCTGGTGCCGGTGGTCGTCGGGGGCTGGGGCCCGCACCACGAGGCCTGGGCGGATCCGGCGGCGCTGGCCGCCGCGCCGCGCGGCCGGCACCGCACCACGCTGCTCTCCCCGTTCGACTCGCTGATTTGGGACCGGCCGCGCACCGAGCGGATCTTCCGCTTCACGCACCGGCTCGAGGCGTACGTGCCGAAGCCGAAGCGGGTCTACGGCTACTTCGCGATGCCGCTGCTGGCCGGCGGGCGGCTGCTCGGCCGGGTGGACCCGGCGCGCGAGGGCGACACGCTGGTCGCCAGGCACGCGGCCTTCGAGGGCGGCGAGGCGCGCGGCCGCAAGGCGATACCGGCGATGGCCGAGGCCCTTGCGGAGGCCGCCCGCTGGGTGGGCTGCTCCCGGGTCACGGTGGAGCGGGTGACGCCGGCCGAGCTGCACGCCCCGCTGGCCGGCGCCCTCGCGGAGGTGACCGTGTAACACCACCGGCCTCAGCCGGTCTCCAGGTCCAGGATCTTCTCGCGCATCGCGTAGACCACGGCCTCCATCCGGGAGTGCAGCTGCAGCTTCTCCAGGATGTTGCGCACGTGGTTCTTCACGGTGTTCTCGCTGATGAACAGCTTCTTGGCGATGTCCCGGTTGTTCTTGCCCGTGGCCACCAGCTTGAGCACCTCGAGCTCCCGGTCGGTGAGCTTGGGCGCCGGCACCAGGCGCCGCTCGTCGGTGCGCTCGATCATCGACTTGAACTCGGTGAGCAGCTTGGCCGCCATCGAGGGACTGATCTGGGACTGCCCGTCGGCCACGGCCCGGATCGCCGCGGTGACCTCGTCGGTGGAGATCTCCTTGAGCAGGTAGCCGGTCGCGCCCGCCTTGATGGCGTCGTAGAGGTCGGCCTCCTCGTCGCTGATGGTCAGCATGATGATCCTGGCGCTCGGCGCGACCTCCTTGATGGAGGTGCACGCCTCGATCCCGCCCCTGCGCGGCATCCGCACGTCCATCAGCACGATGTCCGGCAGCAGGTCGGCGGCCTTCTCGACCGCCTCGGCGCCGTCCCCCGCCTCGCCGACGACCTGGATGTCCTCCTCCTGCGCGAGCACGATCTCGAGCCCGCGCCGGAACAGCTCGTGGTCGTCGACCACCAGCACCCGGATCGGCTCGCGCTGCTCGGCCGCCGAGGCCGTCTCCCCTTCGCCGGGCCGCTCCCGAGGCATCGTGGGCCCGAAAGTGTCCACCATCGCTCCTCCCCCTACGGCCGAATCCGACCGAGCCCACGCCGTCTGCCACGCTCGGCGACCTCATGATTCCATGGCGACACCCCTCGCCGAATCCGACGAGGGGTGCCTTTCGGTCTCCGTCAGCCGCCCAGCGCGCCGCCCGCGCCCTCCGGCACGCTCTCCGCCAGCGGATCGGCCTCCAGATGGATCACGCCGTAGTCGTAGGCGTGCCTGCGGTAGACGACGCTCGGCTGCTTGGTGTCCGCGTCGATGAACAGGTAGAAGTCGTGCCCGACCAGCTCCATCTCGTAGAGCGCCTGCTCGAGTGACATGGGTGCCGCGAGATGCGTCTTCTCACGGACCACCAGAGGACCGTCCCCCTCCACGACGACCGAGCCGAGGCGCCGCACGGGCGGACGCGCCGGCGCGAGGTACGCCGGCTCGGGCGGGGGTGTGCCGTTCAACCGAGCCGCGTCCGGGACCGCGGCGGCGACCTCGCTGGCCGGGATACGGTCCCGGCCCCTGCGGCAGCGGCGCTTGTCGTGCTGCCTGCGCAGCCGCGACTCAAGCTTCTCGGCCGCCAGATCCAGGGCCGCGTACGGGTCGGCCGCGGAGGCCTCCGCCCGCACCACGGGACCCCGGTGCCGCAGGGTGATCTCCACCCGGTCGGAACGGTCTGCCTGACGTGGGTTGTGCTCCTTGGACACTTCCACGTCGAGGCGGGTCACCTTGCCGTCGATCCTCTGGATCTTGTCCAGCTTCAGCTTCTCGGCCACATGCCGCCGGAATCGCTCCGGCACCTCGGTCTTGCGGCCCTTGACGACGATGTCCACGCAGAACTCCGTTCCCGGAGGCGCCGCGGCACTGCGGCTCCTCCGTGTGGTGCACTGTGCCGATGGTGCCGGTGTCCTCGGCTCCCGCCGGCGTTACCTCGGGGTTACGGGTTTCACCTCTTTCTCCCCCGGCACGAAGATCAACACCCCAACGTCCTCAGGGTGATCACGACCACTTGCAAACCCCGGGAAATTCACATCTCCACTTATGTAACGAACGTACCTCTGTGAAAGGTGCCCCGGCACCCTAGAAGCCGCGAGATCTTCCCGGTCTCTCGACGGGACGTTCCTCGTCACCCGGCCGCTCGCCCCGGGCCCGCTCGCCGCGCGGCTCCGCCGCCGAGGGCCCGGCGACCACCGCGGCGCCGAGCGGCACCCCGCCGGCGGCGCGCACCGCCCGGGCCGCCTCGGCGAGCGAAGCACCCGTGGTCACCAGGTCGTCCACCAGCAGCACCGGCTCCCCCGCCGGCAACGCGCCGGGCCGCGCCGTCAGCGCCCCGGCGAGATTGGCGGAGCGCCGCGCCGCGGGGAGCCCGGCCTGGTCCGCCACCCGGCGGCCCTGCCGCAACACGGGCCGCACCCGCACCGCTAGCCCCTCGCTCCGCAGCCGTCCGGCGGCCGCGAGCGCCATCCGGCGCACCGGGTCGTGTCCGCGCCGGGCCACGGCCGCGCGCGCGGAGGGCACCGGCACCAGACTCACCACCCGCCCCGCATCGACCGCCCCGGCGCACGCCGCGCGGGCGCTCAGGGCCAGCGTCCGGCCCAACGGGCCGGCCAGCGGCAGCACCCCACGCTCCTTGTGCGCGAGCAGCACCGCGCGCGCCTGGTCCCGGTAGTCGACGGCGGCGTAGACGGCGGGCAGCCCGGCCGGCTCGGGGCGGAGGACCACCCGGCGGGCCCGGCCGCCGGTGAGCGCCGCCAGGCAGGGCTCGCAGAGCACGGCGCGCGCCTGGCCACAGCCGGCGCACGCCGTCGGCAGGATCAGGGAGCCGATCTCCTGCCACCAACCGCGCATGAATCCACCGTGACGGACAGGACAACTCCCTGCCAACCCCCCGTAGGGAGGTTTCCGGCCATTCCGCCGCGACCGCCGTCAGCCGGCGTAGACCGGGGCCGAACCCCGTGAGCCGACGACCTTCCACTGCGAGCGGTCCTGGAGCCAGGCCACCCCGTCCAACGTCTCGGCCAGCAGCGGCAGGTCCTCGTTCTCCGCGGCCGCGACGCCCGTGACGTCGTTGAGCCCGGGCACCGTGGGCGTGTTGACGGTCGAGCCGTCGGAGCGCACGTACATCAGCTGCTCCACGCCGTCCGCCGGCCGGCCCACCACCACGAGGCGGCTGCCGCCGGCCCAGGAGACCGCGGCCACGTCCTCGAGCCGCGGCGTCACAGGGCGCAGCCCGGTGACGGACAGCTCGGTGCCCTCCGCGCCCTCGGCGCGCTCGATCCGGCCGAGATGCAACCTTGCGCCGCCGTCGGCCTCGCCGATCAGCATCGCGATCCGCACCCCGTCCGAGGCCGCCCGCAGCGCCTCGATCCGCTGGCCGTCCCGCAGCCCCTCGACCGGGACCTCGGTCGGCGTCCCCCGACCGTCGGCCAGCCGCAGCAGCCCGGGACCCGCCGGGTCGCGGTCGGCGACCCACAGGTCGCCGAGACCGTCCCAACTGGGCGCGGACAGGCCGGCGTGCTCCCCGCCGGTCGCGCTGGTGGCGAGCACCTCGGGCCCGGTGTCGTCCTCGTTGGAGAGTGGGGCGACGTACAGCGTGGAGCCGTCCGCGCTCACCCCGGCCGCCTGCTCGCCGTCCCGCCGGATCGCCACGGCCCGCAGCCCGCCCTCGGCCTCGTCGAGGGTGCCGGGCACCGGCCGCAGCGAGGGCTGCTCCTCGCCCTCGACCACCTGCACCAGGTCGCCGTCCTCGTCGAGGAAGTACGGGCGGTTCAACTCGCCGGCCAGCAGCCCGGGCGCGTGCTCACGAGCTCCCGCCTCGGTCTCCTCGCACAGCGGCGTGCCGTCGTCGTCGAGCAGCCTGGCCTCGGTCACGTCCACCGACGCCACGTCCCGCACGGTGTGCAGCAGCTGGGCCGCCATCCGCTCGCAGCGCTCGCCTGGCCAGTCGGACGGCACCCCCGTCAGCCACACCGAGATCCCACCCGACTCGTCTATCGCCGGCGCGCGGTCCTCCGCCACCCCGGCGCTCGCCGGGAACGCGGAGGCCACCGCGGGGGACAGCCACTCGCTCGGCCCCTCGAGCAGCGTGCGGACGCTCTCGCCGACCGGGTCTATCCGCCGACGCACATAGACCGGGTCGGCCACCAGCACGTCCTCACCGTGCTCGACCCGCCGCCCCTCGGGCCCCAGCTCGGCGTAATAGAACGTGTTGACGGAGCGGTAGATGCGGCGGAAGTCCGCCTCGCCGATCACCAGGCCGTCGGGCAGCGCGTCGATCCGCCACTGGTCGTCCACCCGCCGCAGCAGGAACGTCGCCTGGTACTCGCCTGCCTCCGGCGAGTACACGTGCGCCTCGTCGACGGTCGCGAGCCTGCTGCCCGTCAGCTCCACCCGCATCGTCTGACCGTCGCCCGAGGCCGCCGGATCGTCCGCCCCGGGGATCCGCAGGTCGGCGCCGCTGGAGAGGATGGTGGTGCTGGCGAACGGGTCCCACTCGCCCCGCCGCCGCGGCGTCAGGTACTCGCGTGCCGTCTCGAAGTTGACCTCGTCGCTGGTGATCGCCTCCAGGAAGCCCCGGACGATCGCCTGCGGCAGCGCGCCCTCGGCCGGCGGCACCCCGTACACCCGCACCTGCGGCTCGCCCTCGCCGTCCGAGTCGGCGCGCTCCGACGCGTCCACCCGCTGCACCGGGCCGCTCGACGGCATCGACGCGCAGCCGCTCAGCACCAGCCCGACCGCCGCGCACCCCGCCGCCGCCCGCCACCGCGGGCGCCGCTCACTCCTCATGACCGCCCTCACCCCGCGCCTCACCGCCGGCCGCCACCGGCTGCCCCAGCTGCCCCGGCTCCCCGGCCCGCGAAGCCGGAACCACCGCCGCCGCCGCCGCGTGTTCGCCACGTGCCCGCGCCTCGCGCCTGGCCCGCGCGTCCCGCGGTTCGAGCGGCAGCGGCGACCCCCGCAGCGGCTCGCCGGCGGTGCGCGGCAGCGTCAACCGGAACTGGGCGCCGCCGCCCGGCTCGCCCCACGCCTCAAGCCAGCCGCCGTGCAGGTGCGCGTCCTCCAGCGCGATGGAGAGCCCGAGCCCGGTGCCGCCCGTGGTCCTGGCCCGCGCCGGATCGGCCCGCCAGAACCGGTTGAACACCCGCTCCGCCTCCCCGGTCCGCAGCCCGATGCCGTGGTCGCGCACCGCGACCGCCACCGCGTCGCCCTCCCGGCTGGCCGCGAGACGCACCACCACGTCCCGGCCCTCGCCGTGCTCGATCGCGTTGACCACCAGGTTCCGCAGCACCCGCTCGATCCGCCGCGCGTCCACCTCGGCCACCACGGGCCGCTCGGCGCCCCGCACCAGCAGCCGGCTGCCCCGCCGCTCGGCAAGCGGCTCGGCGCCCTCGACCACCCGGTTGACGACGTCCCGCAGGTCGGTCAGGTCGGCCTCCAGATTGGCCGCGCCCGCGTCGAACCTGCTGATCTCGAGCAGGTCGGCGAGCAGCGACTCGAACCGGTCGAGCTGGCTCAGCAGCAGCTCGGCCGAGCGCGCGGTCACCGGATCGAACTCGCCGCGCGCCTCGTGGATCACGTCCGCCGCCATCCGCACCGTCGTCAACGGGGTGCGCAGCTCGTGCGAGACGTCCGAGACGAACCGCCGCTGCATCCGCGACAGCTCCTCGAGCTGCTGGATCTGCAGCTGGAGGTTCCGCGCCATCTTGTTGAACGACTCGCCGAGCCGGGCGATGTCGTCCTCGCCGCTGACCTTCATCCGTTCCTGGAGCCGCCCGGCGGCCAGCCGCTCCGCGATCCGCGCCGCCATCCGCACCGGCGTCACGACCTGCCGCACCACGAGCCAGGCGATCGCGCCGAGCAGCACCACCACGAACAGCCCCGCGGTGGCGATGGTGCCGGTCACCAGCGACAGCGACTCCTCCTCCTGGGTGAAGGGGAAGAGGTAGTAGAGCTGGTACCAGTTGCCCTGGATGTCGGTGAGCCGGCGCCCGATGATCAGCGCCTCCTGCGAGGAGCCGTCGAGGAAGTCGATCCGGCCGTACTGGCGGTGCGCGTCCGTCGAACGGTCAAGCGCCTCCCGCAGCTCCGTCGGGATGAACTGCTCCGGCATCCGCAGGTCCCCGTAGGCCCGGGCGCCGCGCGGCGCCTGCCCCGAGCCGCTGTCCGCCTCGCTCACGAACGGCGTGCCCGACAGCTGCGAGGGCAGCGCCACCACGTAGAAGACCCCGCGCCCGCCGCTGGACAGCTGCTCGACGATCCCGTTCAACCAGGCGTTGGGGTCGACGGTCTGCCCGGCCACCGCCTCGGCGCTGTCGCCGTCCCCGGTGGCCAGCTCGCTCGCCACCGCGAACCCGCCCTCGGCCTGGCTCTGCGCCGTCTGCCGCTTGGCCTCGAGCAGACCGTTGCGCACCTGGCCGATCACCACGATGCCGAGCACAAGCACCACGGCCAGGGACATCACCAGCGTGGTGGTCACGACCCGCAGCTGGATGTTCCGCCGCCACAGCCGCCGCACGGAGAGCAGCGGCCCGCTGGCCCAGCGGCCGAATATCCGGATAGCGGGCTGGGCCCCGGTCGCCGCCCCTTCGGTCAGCAGCCGGGAACCATGCCACCACAGCCGGTCCGCCACGTCAGCTTGACCCGGCCTTGTAGCCCACGCCGCGCACGGTCACCACGATCTCCGGGCGCTCCGGGTCCTTCTCCACCTTCGACCGCAGCCGCTGGACGTGGACGTTCACCAGCCGGGTGTCGGCCGCGTGCCGGTAGCCCCACACCTGCTCGAGCAGCACCTCGCGGGTGAACACCTGCCACGGCTTGCGCGCCAGCGCCACCAGCAGGTCGAACTCGAGCGGCGTCAGCGAGATCGCCTGGCTGCCGCGCTTGACCGAGTGGCCCGCGACGTCGATCACCAGGTCGCCGATGGCCAGCTGCTCGGGCGCCGGCTCCTCGGAACGGCGCAGCCGCGCGCGGATCCGCGCGATCAGCTCCTTGGGCTTGAACGGCTTGACGATGTAGTCGTCGGCGCCGGACTCGAGGCCCACGACGACGTCGACCGTGTCACTCTTCGCCGTGAGCATGACGATCGGCACCCCGGACTCGCCCCGGATCAGCCGGCACACCTCGATGCCGTCCCGGCCGGGCAGCATCAGGTCGAGCAACACCAGATCCGGCTTGATCTCACGGAAGGCGGCGAGGGCCTTGTCCCCGTCGGCGACGAAAGACGGCTCGAACCCCTCCCCGCGCAGCACGATGCCGAGCATCTCGGACAGAGCGGGGTCGTCATCGACGACGAGTACACGTCCCTTCATGCCTTCATCATCCCATCCCCTGATCAGGACTTAGTCGAACGTGATCTGGAACACACTTCCGCCAGCGTGCCGTGATCCACCGGCGACACCACCCCATGTTCCGTCACGATCGCCGTCACCAGCTCCGCCGGCGTCACGTCGAACGCCGGGTTGTACGCCTGCGTCCCCACCGGCGCCACCGGCACCCCCGGCCTGACGTCCGTCACCTCGTGCCCCGGACGCTGCTCCACCTGGATCCCCGCCCCGTCCGGCGTCGCCAGGTCCACCGTCGACACCGGCGCCACCACGACGAACGGCACCCCGTGGTGCTTGGCGAGCACCGCCAGCGGATAGCTCCCCACCTTGTTCGCCACCGAGCCGTCGGCCGCGATCCGATCCGCCCCGATCAACACCGCGTCCACCTCCCCCGCCGCGAAC
>NZ_SMKC01000022.1 GCF_004348315.1 Streptomyces sp. 8K308
GCCCCGTCCTCCTCCACGACGAACCCGTGCCGCGCCAGCTCCCGCAGGTGGTAACTGGTCGCCCCGGAGTTGAGCCCGAGACCCCGCGCGACCCGCGCCGAGGTGGCGGGCCCGTGCACGCCGAGCCACTCGAGGATCCGCAACCGCCTGGGGTGCGCGAGTGCCTTGAGCCCGTCGAGGGATGGGGTGAAGGCCATGTGCACAGACTCCTGTGCACAGGTGCGTGCGCACGATCCGACGACCCCCCGGACCGGGGGTGGGGTTAACCCCCGCCCCGCGGCGACCGGCGGCGACGCACGGAGTGCCGCTTCGGGGGTGCGGGGCATGGGCCCACCACGCCTCAGGCACGCCTCAGCGGGCAGCCAGACCGCTGGGGCGTCCCGCTCCACACGACACCTGTCGGTCGCCGCGCACGAGTCATCCTGTGCCGGGCGAGGGGTTCCACTTCTGTTCGTGGGTGTGCAGTGCCGCGTGCAGTGCGGGGGCCATGCGGCGTACCACCTCGTCGGGTGGCATCGAGGCGAACGGCTCGACCGCGAGCAGGTAGCGGCTGTAGATGATCCCGGTCAGCTGTGCGCTGAGGACGGCGGCCCTTGCCTCGGCTTCCGCTGGGTCGGCGTCGTCCAGCCGCTCGGCGATCCGGCTGACCATCTCCTGCTCGACCATCTCCCTGAGGAGGCGGGTGAGGTCCGGGCTACCGGTGGCGCCGCCGACGACGGCGCGCAGTGAGGCGCCGACGGTCGGGTCGTCCCAGGTCGACAGCAGGGCGCGCAGCAGCCGTTCAGGCAGTGTCGCGACAGGGCCGGGCAGCTGATCGGCGAGCACCTGTGCGGGGTTGGCGGCCAGGGCCAGGATCTCACCGAACAGGCCGCGCTTGGAGCCGAAGAAGTAGCTGATCAGAGCGGCGTCGACGTCCGCCTCGGCGGCGATGGACCGCATGGTCACCGCGTCGTAGCCGGCGCTGAGGAACTGCGTTCTGGCCACCTGGAGGATGCGCTCGCGGGTGGCGGAAGGGCCGGTCCTGCGCCCTCTCCTGGTCGATTTATTCATCACAGTTGAAATCTACCGAACGGCCGTGCCACACTCAATTCAACGCCGATGAATTGAGGTCGATCGCATGTCATCCCCCCAGGAAGTGGCAGTCACCCGCACGAGGCAGCGCGCCGTCCTCGGTGTGATCTGCCTGTCTCTCGCGACCGTGGTCGCGGCCGTCGCCTCGTTGAACGTGGCGGTGCCGTCGATCGCCCGCGACACCCACGCCTCCCTGACGCAGCTCTCATGGATCATCGACGCCTACGCCCTGGTGTTCGCGGCGCTGCTCCTGCTGGGCGGTGCGATCGGCGACCGGTTCGGGCGGCGCCGGGCGCTGCTCGCGGGCCTCACCGTCTTCGGCGGGGCCTCCGCCGCGGCGATGGCGACCGACAGCGCCGGGATGCTGATCGCGATGCGCGGCCTGCTCGGCGTGGGCGCGGCCCTGGTCATGCCGGCAACGCTCTCGACGATCACGAGCACGTTCCCGCGCGAGGAGCGCTCCCGTGCGGTCGGCACCTGGGCCGGGGTCGCGGGGGCGAGCGCGATCCTCGGCCTGCTCGCCTCCGGCCTGCTGCTTGAGGCCTGGTCCTGGCGTTCCGTGTTCGCGCTGAACATCGCCCTGGCCGCCGCCGCCATCATCGGCACGCTGCTCGTCATCCCGGAATCGGCCGATCCGCGGGCACCGAAACTCGACCTCGTCGGCGCACTCTTCACGGTGGCCGGTCTTGGCATCCTGGTCTATTCGATCATCGAGGCGCCTGTCGTCGGCTGGGCGCACTGGCACACGATCGGCGGCCTGGGCGCCGGTATCGCGATCCTGGTCGGCTTCGTCTACTGGGAGCTGTCCCGGCCGAATCCGCTGCTCGACCCGCGCCTGTTCCGCAACCGGGTGTTCGCCGCCGGGACGCTCTCGCTCACGCTGCAGTTCTTCGCGTTCTTCGGGTTCGTCTTCCTGGTGCTGCAGTACCTGCAGCTGGTGCTCGGCAACAGCCCGCTCGTCGCGGCACTCAGCCTCATCCCGATGGCGCTTGGCATGATGCCGTCGGCGCGCGTCATCGCGCCCCGGCTGGCGGCCCGCGCCGGCACCCGCGCCACCTGCGTGGCGGGCCTGCTCCTGATCTCGACCGGACTGGCCGTCCTGGCCCAGCTCGACAGCTCCAGCTCCTACTGGCTGCTGCTGTGCGGACTGCTGCCGCTGGGCGCCGGCATGGGACTCGCCATGACCCCGGCCACCACCGCCATCACCGACGCGCTGCCACCGTCGCAGCAGGGCATCGGGTCCGCGGTGAACGACCTCACCCGGGAACTCGGCGGGGCGCTCGGCATCGCGGTGCTCGGCAGCATCATGCAGTCCGCCTACCGCGACCAGCTCGACCTCTCCGGACTGCCAGGACCGGTCGCGGCACAGGCGCGCGACTCCGTGGCGGTCGCCCTGCGCCTCGGCTCACCCGCCGCCGACCGGGCACGGGAGGCGTTCGCCGACGGCATGAGCACGGCACTGATCTGCGCGGCCGTCGTGGTCGTCTGCGCTGCCGCCGCCGTCGCCGCACTGCTCAGGCACGGCCGCCCCGCAGCCGTCGCCCTCACGCGGCAGGAGGCAACGGCCACGCCAATCGAGTCCGCGTGACCCGGAAGACACCAGGCCCCGGGCCCCATGACCCTTCGGTCATGGGGCCTGAAGCCGAGGTAGCGGGGGAACGGTGCCGATCCGGACGGTCATCCGCAGCAGACCGTCCGCACCAAGGTCGTCCAGCAGCACCCGGGCGAACTCCAGGTCGTCGGCGTTGAGTTCCACCCGCTGGCGAAGCTCCGCCGCCAACGTCCCGCTCGGCCGGCGCCCGTATGGGTCGCGACCGGTCAGGCCGTCCGGCAGATCGTCGGGTCCGGCTCCCAACACCCGTCAGCCACCCGCGACCTCGCGGTGCGCCGCGCGCACGGGCAGCACGCTGTCCTCTTCGCCGGCCTGGACGAACGCTCGCCGCATGTACTCGAAGAACTCGGTCAGCCGGGAGGGAGCCACCGCCGCCACCGCCTGCCGCGGCTCCGGCAGGGTGGCGCTCACCCAGGCATCGTGGGACAGCGTCTACCGGGGGCGCGGACCGCTAGGCTTTTCGAACAAGGCGGCGCTCCGGGGGGCTGGAATGACGCATTCGAGGGACGCGCGGGAGACGGCGGCGGAGATCATCGCGCTGCGGATGCGGGAATACGACTCCCTGCGCAACGAGATCCAGCAGCGCGTGGCGGCCCGCACGCAGATCGCCGGATTCGCCGGACTGATCGCGGCCCTGTTGTCGGCCGAGAACCTGAGCCCGGACCGGCCCAACATCTACCTCACGGCGCTGATCGTCGGCTTCTCGCTCATCTGGTGGCGCCGAAGCAATCTCGGCATCCTACGTCTTGGCCACCACCTGCGCGAAATCGAACGAGACGTCAACGAACTGGCCACCACCGCCTATGGCCGCCCCGTTCTCGGCTGGGAAACGCACCGACATCAGCAACGACGTGCGGAGACACGAATGTGGCGGGCGCTGGGCCGGGCCGGAGGATGGATTCAACGGGACTAATGCGCAGGTCATTCCACCCTAGGATGCCGAGACATGAGTCGGCTCAGTGACATCGTGCTGCCCACCGAGGCCAAGGCCCGTCAACTGGTCACGGATCGGGGCACGTTCGCCGCGCTCGACGCCGCGCCGGGGCCCGGCACCCTCCCGTTGGGCTCGGCGCTGCTGCTGCCGGGGTTCACCGGCAGCAAGGAGGACTTCATCCCCCTGCTGGCCCCCCTGGCACGGGCCGGCTTCCGCGTCCTCGCCGTGGACGGGCGAGGCCAGCACGAGACGGACGGCCCGCGCGCCGTCTCCGCCTACGCCCAGGCCGAGTTGGCCGGGGACGTGCGGGCGCAGGCAGCCGCCATCGCCGCCGAAGTACCCGGCCCGGCGCACCTGCTCGGCCACTCCTTCGGTGGCCTGGTCGCCCGAGCGGCGGTGCTGTCCTCGGCCCAGCCGCCCCCCTGGGCGTCCCTGACCCTGATGAACGTCGGCCCGGCCGTCGTCGACGCGCCGCAGCAGGGCCGCACCAGGATGTTGGTCGACGCCCTCTCCACGACCGACATGGCGAGCATCTGGGAGGCGATGCGGGCCCTCGACCCCCGCACCACCCCCGACGAGGATCCCGAGGTCGCCGCCTTCATGCGGCGCCGCTGGCTCAACCACGTGCCCGAGCAACTGATCGCCACCGGCGAGCAGTTGCTCAACGAACCGGACCGGGTGGCGGAGCTGGCCCGGGTCGGACTCCCCACCCTGGTGATCTCCGGCGCCGAGGACCCCACCTGGCCGGTGCCCTGGCAGGACGACATGGCCCGCCGCCTTGGCGCCCGCCGCGTGGTGATCGCCAACGCGGGCCACTCCCCCAACATCAGCCACCCGGTCGAGACGGCTCGGGCGCTGGTCGACTTCTGGGCCTCGGCCGGGTGAACTCGGCCGTTCAGCCCCGTTCGCCACGGCCCGGTCGGACAGGCCCGCCTGGGTGGGTTGGGACCAGGTCACGCACGGTTCGATTTCCTGGAGGACCAGCTCGGCTCGCTCGGCCCCGCGCCCGCTGCGCGACCCGGACGCGCCCGAGCTGGACGAGGACGACGAAGGCGTGGACTGAACACCCACATTGGGTGACGCGGGCATACCAGGTGGCCGGGGTGCTCGGAAATCGCAAGCGTCGGCAGGGGAGCCGATGCCGGGCTGCCTGCTATGCCCAACTAAGCCTTGACTGGTGCGGCCGACCTGGCGGTCTGCTCGATCTTCGCGCAGTAGGCTGCACGGGCTTCCTCGTCGATCTGCTGCTCGTGTTCGGCGCGCAACCCGGTCCGGCCGTCGAGGCCCTCGCGCAGGATATCGGCGTGCCCGGCATGCCGGATGGACTCGCCGAGGACATGGACCATGACGGCGAACAGGTTCGTGTCGGCATAAGGCTCCGGCCACCACGGCACGCGGCCGGGGGCGTCGAGGGGAAGCTCGTTGATCGTCGCGTCCGAGTGTTCCCACGTGCGCCGGTAGAACCCAATGATCTGATCGCGGGTCTCGTCCGCGGTCGCCCACAGATCGCTGCCGTCGGAGTCCTGCCACCGGGGCAGCGGTTCCGGGGAAGGACGGTCGAAGACCTCGCCGAAGTACCTGGCCTCGACGGTGGCCACGTGTTTGACCAGGCCGAGGAGGTTGGTCCCGGTCGCTGTCAAAGGTCGGCGGGCGTCGTATTCGGACAAGCCGTCGAGTTTCCAGAGCAGCACCTTGCGGTCCCGCCGCAGTCTCCCGTGCAGGTTGTCTTTCGCGAATTCATCGATCACGCGGCATGAGCCTGCCACGGGCTGCTCGTGGTCTCAAGATCCGCACATGGTCCGCAACGATGGGTGGAGCCGAGGCCGCCTGGCCAGCGGCCGTTGTTCACGCTCACGGACGGCACCGCCTCGGGGCGAAGGTCCACCAGCGGTGTCTCGACCGACGAGCAGTCGACCGCCCGGCCGAACCTCGTCCTGGACGAGGCCGGCATCGAGGACCCGGTCGCCCTGCGCATCCACGACGGCGCGTTCTCCTCGATGGACCTCACCGCCCGCCACCCGCGCACCGGAGAACTGCTATCCACGTGAAGTTCATGGGCAGCCCCTCGCCGCCACCGGCGAGCTCCAGCGCGAGCTGACCCACGACGGACTGCGACGCCGCCGAGGCCAAGGGCAGCAAGACCGGACGCCGCCCCGCCGTCCCGGCCGTGCACCACCGGCTCCTCGCCCGCTGCCAACCGCTCGACGGCACCTCCGATGCCCCGGCGATCCCGGGGCGCAGCGCAAGGCCCGCCACGAGTACGAGAACCGCGTCACCACGCTTGTACCGCCCGGGCCATGATCAATCTCACCGATTACCGCTGTACCGATGTTCCCCGAGGCCGACTTCCGCGGCGAAGATGTTGGCGCGCGTGGAGGTCTCGAGCCAGGAGAAGGGACGCTCTGCGGGGAGCATCGTCGACATGCTTCGCACGCCAGGACGAGCGTTCGGCACCGGACAACGAACTGGCCGCGTGGATGGGCACGTTCTGCGAACCTACGAGGCGTTCACGGCCGCCCGATCCGCCTGCCCGAGTATCTGGAACAGCGACACCCCGGGCTCACCCGGCCGTACCAGGCCGCTGCGGGCTCTCAGGCCCGAACGTCCGTCACGAACGCCTGCCAGGCGGCGGCCGGGACGACGAGGGCCGGGCCGGTCGGGTTCTTGCTGTCACGGACGGGGACGACGCGGGTGAAGCCGTCGGCGACCTCGACGCACGTCCCGCCTTCGTTGTTGCTGTAGCTCGACTTACGCCAGCCAGCGATGGTGGAGGCGTCTTGAATGGGCCTAGTAAGCACGCTCGTACTCCTTCAAATATCGCCGGATGACGCCAATTGATCGCTCTTCCGAAAGAGCCATCGAGCGGACCACGCCGAATTGTCGCGCCAGTTTGAGCAGCCTCGCCGAGGAGAGCATCGGCCCGCCCGTCATGACGCCCTCAACGTGACCGATCGTGGACCCGTCAGAAAACGTCGCGAGCATAGCACTGCCCCCTACCAGAGGAGTCCCCCCACAGTTGAAGGGAATCACCTGCACAATGGTGTAGACGCTCTCCATCACCTGCAGCAGGTAGTCGAGTTGCGCACTCATGACCCGAGAACCACCGATTGGCCGGGCTAGAACCGCTTCATCCAGTAGGGCCCAGTAATGCGGAGGTACTTCACGCTTGAACATGCGCTTTCGATGCATGCGGTCGGACACCCACTTATCGATCTGCGCTTCCGTGTCCCACGAGTACCCGACGAAAGTCAACTGGCGAGCGTACTCCTCGGTTTGCAGGAGGCCAGGAACCACAGAACTGGTCATCTCCTGGATCTGGACGGCCGTCTGCTCCTTGCGCAGCATGAGCCCGTAGTCCGGAAGCGCCGCGTTCTCGTCCGCCTTCAGCAGATCGACGAACAAGTCGCCGGTGCCGAAGAACCTGTCCAACGCCTCCGCTAGTTCGTTGGACGGCAACTGATGA
Organism: Streptomyces sp. 8K308; assembly: GCF_004348315.1. Taxonomy (GTDB): domain Bacteria; phylum Actinomycetota; class Actinomycetes; order Streptomycetales; family Streptomycetaceae; genus Streptomyces. The sequence goes on from NZ_SMKC01000022.1 coordinate 7,081, forward strand.
CAGTTCTCGACACGGCTGAGGTACGAGTACTTGTAGCCGATCTTCGCCTCGAACTCGCGGAGCGAGAGGCCCGCCTTCTTGCGGAGTCGCTTGAGATGCCTGGCCAGCACCATACGGTGGGTGAGGCGGTCGTCGTCGGGGTTCAGCTCCATTCGAACCTCCATTCAACTCCCCTGTTAACACAGGAGAATTGGGAACAGCCCAGAGGGTGTCCGGGCATGCGTATACGCCGATGGTAGTGGCGTGATTACCCCACAGAGTCAGAATCCACTCAGGGATCTCGTCCGGACGGCCCGCGACGAACTCGACGCCACGCCTCGGACCAACGGGGTCGTGCTGCCCTCGCTCGGGCTCGCCCCCGTGACCACGGCCGCCGGCTGCGCCTACCCGCTGATCAACCTCGGTCGCTGCGACCTGGAAACGGCGGCGCTGCTGGCGGAAGTCCTCAACCGGGCCGCTGAGCGGTTGAGGAGGTGACGGCGTGCAGCCCAACTCCCCGCCGCGCGGTGGCGAGGAACACCTGTCTGTGAGCTGCTGTCTCCGCCGGCACGACGAGTGCCGGGAGGGCGTCGTGCGCCCGCCGATCCCCGAGGTCGGCATCCGGTTCGAACCGTGCTCGTGCGAGTGTCACCACCGGTGCCCGACCGTGCGGGGTGAGGCACGGTGACTGAGTACTACCAACCGATCGAGTCGATCACCGTGAACGCGGCGACGCTGCAGCGCGGTGACATCATCACCATCGGCGGCCAGCCGTTCGTCGTGCGCGACCTGGTGAGCCTGCACGGCGGCGCGAAGCGGCTGGAGTTCCTGTCCGGCGACGCCCTCACCGTTCGCTGGAACACGATCCTCAAGGCGGCCCGCCCGTACCGGCGGCCCGCCCGGCCCAAGCGCTGACCGGCGAACCCGTGGCGCCGCGACGGCGACTCACCCGGCCTTCGCTCTCCCGGTGGTGGGATGCCCCCGTCCGGGTGACCTCCGCACCGCGCGGGCCGGTTCCTCCCTCGGCGCGCGGCGGCCGGTCCCGAGACTGGTCGGCAGTGACACCAGAGGAGGCCCCATGGATCGGCTGCCGATCGTCTACGTGCGCGGCTACGCCGGGCCGACCGCCGGGATCAACGAGCAGGTGGACGATCCCTTCTACGGCTTCAACCGGGGCGCCACCCACGTGCGCGTCGGCGGCGACGGCGACCCGGCGTTCTACCAGTTCGAGGGGCCGCTGCTGCGGCTGATGACCGACGAGGGGTACCAACTGCTCGTCCGGGGCGACCAGCACCGGTACCTGCGGGGCGTCGAGGACGCCAGCGTGCCGCCCGCCTCGCTCTGGGTGTACCGCTTCTACGACCAGGCCGCGACCACCTTCGCCGCGCCGCCGCACGAGAGCCTGCCGGAGCGGCTGCTCGGCAGGCTGCGCCGCCGGGTCTCCGCGGAAGGCTTCGACATCGAGTCCGCGGCGGCCGGCCTCTACGACCTCATCGAGCTGATCCGGCGGAAGACGGGGGCGCCCAGGGTGTTCCTGGTGGCGCACTCCATGGGCGGGCTCGTCGTCCGGTGCATGATGCAGAAGGTCTGCTTCCACCCCGACGCGGACGGCAGGCCCCGCTCGTCGGCGAAGGAGTTGGTGGCGCGGTTCTTCACCTACGGCACCCCGCACGGCGGCATCGACCTCCGTCTCGACGCGATGGACTGGGCGCAGCAGGTCTTCGGCCCGGCCGGCTCGGACATCTTCGCGCCGGAGAAGATGTACGGCTATCTGGAGCCCAAGGCGCACTTCGGCGACCGGCCGCCGCGCTCGGCCGACTTCGACCCGCAGCGCCTCCCCGAGCAGGCATTCGACACCGACGACGTCTTCTGCCTCGTCGGCACGAACCCCAAGGACTACGGCCTCTCCCGGGTGCCCGTCGGCCCCAAGAGCGACGGCCTGGTCCGCATCGAGCGCGCCTATGTCCGGGGCGCCCACCGGGCCTACGTCTACCGCTCCCACTCCGGCACGTACGGGGAGGTGAACTCCGAGGAGGGCTACCAGAACCTGCGACGCTTCCTCTTCGGCCGCTGGCAGGTCGCCCTCGCCCTCGCCGGCCTCCCCGGCTCCGTTCCCGACGAGCCCGTCTGGCAGGCGGACACCAGGCTCACCATCCGTGGCCTGCCCATCGTGATGACCGAGCAGAGCGCGGCCCACTGGTGCCCCGTCCAGCTCAGCGACGAGATCCGCCGCCGCGACGGGGACGCGGACGTCGCCGTCCCGGTGGCCGGCACCTTCCTCCTGCACCGGGACCGGCTCCGCCACGCCTTCTCCCTGCGCGTGTTCACCCTGAACGAGGACGATGGCCGCATCCACCTCACCGACCACCTGGAGCAGGTGCCGGCCTGGGCCGACACCCTCATCGTGGACATCAGGCCCGGCGGAGCCGGCGGCGAGGGCGCGGGCCTGGAGGCGTGGGTGGCCTGGAACAGCATGGTGGCGGGCTCACCCGAGTCCTTCGACCCGATCACGGACGGCCTCCCGGCCGAGGCGCGCACCCCCGCCGCCTGGCGGCGCGAGAACGGGAAGCACGTCGCCGACATCGCCCTGCCCCCCACCGCCCGGGCGCTGGCCGTGCTCGGCCCGAACGCCACGCTGCGCGTCGAGGTCCGCGACCGGCGGGCCAGCGCCGGCTGAGGGCCTGGTCGAGGCGCGGGGCCGAGGCCGGTTCGGCGGAGGTCCGGCGCTGCCCCCGGTGCGGAAAGACGCCCGCATTCCGAAAAGTAGGTGGCATCTACAACGATCCGCCGTACCCTTCCTCCATGAGCATCGACCTCCCCGCCGCCCGCACCCCCCTGCCGCCGCTCGCCGGGCGGGTCTCGGCGGTAGGCGCCTCGCCGGTGCGGGAGATCCTGGCGTTGACGGCACGGCCCGAGGTGATCTCGTTCGCCGGCGGGCTGCCGGCGCCCGAACTGTTCGACGCGGAGCGGATACGCGCGGCCTACGACCGGGTGCTGGCCGAGGCGCCGCGCCGGGTGCTGCAGTACGCGACGACCGAGGGCGACCCCGCGCTGCGCGCCGCCGTGGCCGGGCGGCTCGGCGGGCGCGGCCTGCCGACCGAGGCGGACGAACTGCTGGTCACGGCCGGCTCGCAGCAGGCGCTGACGCTGGTGGCCACCGCGCTGCTCGAACCGGGCGACGTGGTGCTCGTCGAGGACCCGACGTATCTGGCCGCGCTCCAGTGCTTCGGTTTCGCCGGGGCCCGGGTGGTGCCGGTGCCGTGCGACGCGGACGGCGTCGACCCTGCGGCGCTCGACCGGCTGATCGCCGCCGAGCGACCGAAGCTGCTGTACCTGATCCCCAACTTCCACAACCCGACCGGCCGTACCATGCCCGTCGAACGGCGGCGCACCGTCGCGGAGTCGGCGGAGCGGCACGGCCTGTGGCTCGTGGAGGACGACCCGTACGGGGAGCTGCGCTTCGAGGGCGAGCCGGCGCCGTGGCTCGCCTCGTTCCCCGGCGTCGAGGACCGCGCGGTGCTGCTCGGCAGCTTCTCCAAGATCATGGCCCCGGGGATGCGCCTCGGCTGGCTGCGCGCCCCCGCCGCGCTACGACGCGCCTGCGTGATCGCCAAGCAGGCCGCCGACCTGCACTCCTCCGCCGTCGACCAGGCGGCGGCCGCCCGCTACCTCGCCGACAGCGACCTGGCGGCGCACCTCACCCGGGTCCGCGCCGCCTACCGCGAGCGCCGCGACGCCCTGCTCGCGGGCCTGCCGGCCGCGCTGCCGCCCGGCAGCACCTGGAACCAGCCGGAGGGCGGCATGTTCGTCTGGGCGAGCCTCCCGACCGGGCACGACGCCACCGCGCTGCTGCGCACCGCCATCACCCACGACGTGGCCTACGTGCCGGGCGCCCCGTTCTACGCGGGCCGGCCCGACCCGACGACACTACGGCTCTCCTTCACCACCCACACCCCGGAGGAGATCGCGGAGGGTCTGCGGCGGCTGCGGCGGGCCCTCGACTGACGGTCCCCGGCTGAGTGGCCACGAGCACGCGTCCACCCCTCTACTGTGGGGAACGAAGTACCGCCGGTGCCGCTGAGCCCGCACCGGCGGCGACGGCGACGTGAGGAAGGGGTGAGCGGGCGCCCATGCCCGAGGCAGGACGGTCCTCGTTGACAACATGGCTGAGCACCCTCGACGAGGAGCGGTTGCACCGGGTGCTCCGCGACAGACCGGACGCAGCCGCGGCCCCGGAGCCGCGCGCCCTCGGGGAGTTGGCGGACCGCCTCCAGCGCCCCGGCTCCGTGGCCCTCGCGGTGGCCCGACTGCCGCTGCCCGCGCTGCAGGTGGCCGAGGCGGTCGCGGCGCTCGGCGAGCACGGGGATCGCGCCGCCCTCGCGGCGCTGTTGGGGCAGCGCGACGAGCGGGCCGTCCGGCGCCTCGACGAGGCGCTGACGACGCTGGCGGACCACGCGCTGGTCTGGCCGGCGGACTCCGACGAGCTGCGGATGGCGACCGCGCTGCGCGAGGCGTGGGAGACCCCGCTCGGCCTCGGCCAGCCGCTGGAGGCGCTGCTTTCGGCGGCCACGTCCGAGGACCTGCGCTCCATGCTGACCAAGCTCGGCGTCAAGGCGGCAGGCAACACCAAGGCGGCCCGGCGCGCGGCGCTGCGCGAGCACTACGGCTCCGCCGAGCGGATCCTCGCGGTGGTGGCCAAGGCACCGCCCAGGACCCGGCAGCTTCTGGAGCGGCGGGCCGCGGGCCCGCCGGCCGCCCACCGGGGGATCGTCTTCGGCTCCCCCGACCCGGCGCCCGGGGCCGACTCCCGCTGGGCCGAGGAGCGTGGCCTGCTGATGCGCGAGCGCCACGGGTACGGGCGGCTCCGGATGCCGGCCGAGGTGGCGCTCGCACTGCGCGGCCCGGAATGGCGGGCCCCGTTCGACGCCGAGCCTCCGACCGTCGACGTGGTCCCGGTCGGCGACGAGGAGGTGGCGCGGGAGGCCGCGGCGGCCGCCGGGGCGTTCGCGGCCCGCGCCGCCTCGGTGCTCAAGGAGTGTGCCGACCGGCCGCTCGCCGTCCTGAAGTCGGGCGGCGTGGGCGTCCGGGAGCTCGGCCGGCTCGCCAAGGCCACGCGCTGTGACGAGCCGCTGGTGCGGCTGGTCCTGGAGTGCGCGCACGCGTCCGGGCTGCTGTCCCGGGCCGGGAACCAGGTCGTGGCGACCAAGGCGTACGACGCCTGGGCGGAGCACGAGCCGGCCGAGCGGCTGGTCACGCTCCTGCGCGCCTGGTGGGGGCTCCCCATGACCCCGACCGGCGCCCGAGACGAGGAGGGAAAGCCCGTGCCGGCCATGGCCCCCTTCGTCTCCTGCGCGGGCTGCGTGCAGGCACGCCGGGGTCTGGGCGCCGCGCTGCGCGGGCTGCCGGAAGGCCACGGGGCGGCGCGGCCGCCCCAGGTCGGCACCCTGATCCCCTGGCACCGACCGATGGCCGACGAACTCCCGCAGGATTCCACACCGTTCGCCTCCCTCATCGGCGAGGCGACGACGTTGGGCGTCCTCGCCGCCGGCGCGCTCTCCCCCCTCGGGGCCGCGCTCCTCGACGACGATCCGGCGGAGCTCGCGGAGCGGGCCGGCCGACTGCTGCCACCCGCCGTGTCCCGCGTTCGATTCGGTTCCGATCTCACGGCCGTGGCCATGGGCACGCCGTCGACGCGGCTGATGACGCTGCTTGACTCGGTCGCCGACCGCGAGTCCGACGGCACGGCCTCGCTGTGGCGGTTCAGCCCCGCGAGCGTCCGCCGCGCCATGGACGCCGGGCACGGGGCGGCGGAGATCGAGGGCGACCTGGCGGCCGTCACCGACCAGCCGCTACCGCAGCCGCTGAGCTACCTGATCGCCGACACCGCCCGTCGGCACGGACAGCTGCGCGTGGTGTCCGCGCTCTGCGTCGTCGTCGGCGAGGAACCCGGGCTGATCGCGGAGCTCGCCGCCCACCGCCGGCTCGCGAAGCTCGGCCTGCGCCGAGTGGCTCCCACGGTGGTGGTGGCGGATGCCACGCCGAAGGACACGCTGGCCGCGTTGCGCACCGAGGGGTACGCGCCGGTCGCCGAGTCCGTCGCCGGCACCCTGCGCGTCGAGCGGCCTCCGACCGAGCGGGCGCCGGCCCCGCTACCCCGCCCCCGGACGGCCCCAGTCGGCGAGCCCGAGCTGCGCGCGTTGGCCGCCGGCCTGGTGAGGGGCCCGGTGGACGCGCGGGAGCCCGACCAGGACCGGGAAATTCCCTACGACTCGGACACCGAGGAACTCCTGGCCTCGAACGCCGGGCAGCTTCCCCTGGCCGACCGGCGCCAACTCGCCCACGCCATCCACGAGGGCGGGGCCGTCACCATCGCGTACGTTTCGGGCGCTGGGGCGCACACGGTGCGCACGCTCAGCGAACTCGACTTCGACCCGCCGTTCCTGTACGCCTGGTGCCATCTCCGTGAGGACGACCGCGTCTTCGCCCTCGGCCGCATCCAGAGCGTCATGCCGGCGGCCGCGACCGCGACCGGATAAGACGAAACGCCGTGTCGACCCGCCGCCCGTTGGTTGAGGCGGCGGATCGACACGGCGCGAGGTCCGTGTCCCGGGAGCGGTCAGGCGGCCTGCGGGCGGCGGGTGACCTTGCCGCTCTTCAGGCACGAGGTGCAGACCTTGACGCGCTGCGGGGTGCCGTCGACGATCGCCCGCACGGACTGAATGTTCGGGGTGAACTTACGCGGCGACCGCGCCTTGACCCGACGCGCGATGGCGTTCTTGCCGAGGCGGGAGACCCTGTTGCCGAAGGAGGGTTCCTTGGCGCACACATCGCAACGGTTAGACATTCGACTACTCTCCGTACGGGACCGGCCTTGATACTGCAACGACTACTAGCCCTCAGAGGGCATACATCCCTTTAGTCTAAGGCACTCCCGGGACGCCCCCGACCACCCCCTCGGGCCGGCTACCACATGAGGGCGTCGTCCATGGAGGTCTGCCAGTAGGTGACGGCCGCCGCGTCGTCGAGGAAGACCTCGCCGCCCGGCAGCGACAGGTCCACCGTGTCGCCCGCCGAGCCGCCCTCGGCCTGCGCGAAGGAGAGGCTCAGGGAGGTCACGGTGAAGCCCTCCGCCGAGGCGCCGGACGAGGTGATCAGCCCGGCGTAAGCGGACTGGCCGGGCTCCAGCACGACCACGGCCTGCGGAATGCTGTCCTCGACCCACGGCAGCGGGGCCTGTGCCCCCTCGTAGCCGAGGAAGGGGGCGTTGTAGGCGAGGCACGCCTCGTCACCGGTGTTGGTGGCGGTGAGCAGCAGGTGGTTGATGGGCCGCTCGACGGGGGAGACGGTCACCTCGGTGTTCAGGTCGGTGCAGGGCGTGCTCCCGTCCTCGCCGGCGCCGCCCTCGACGGTGCCCTGGCCCGGCTCCACGCCGGTCTCCTCGGTCTCTTCGCCGCCGGTCGACTCGTCGGTGCCGCCGGTGGTGCCCTCCTGCTCGGAGGACCCCTGGTCCGCGCCGCCGCCCACGAGTTCGTCGTCCTGGCAGGCGGTGAGCGAGAGGGCGGCCACGGCGGCGACGGTGGCGACGAGGGCCCGGGTGCGGCGGCGGAGCGTGAAGGCGTTCATGACGTGTGCTGCTTTCTCGTGTGGTCTGTCGTGCTGCCGGCGGCGGGTCGCTGCCGGACCGACCACAGGTTGTGCCGGGTCCCGTCCCGCCCACCAGCGACGATGGCCGGGACGGGGGGATGGGACGTTCGAACCCCCGGTGAGCTGGAAGGATGTGGGGCGCGTCGAATGGCCCACCGGGACGGTGGAACGAGGGGGGAGACATGTCCGCGGACACGGAGATCGCCGATCTGGCCGCGTTGCTCGAGGAGTTGAAGAGGCGCTCCGGACTGAGCTACGGCACGCTCGCCAAGCGACTGCACATGAGCGCCTCGACGCTGCACCGCTACTGCAAGGGGGACGGGCTGCCGCCCGAGTTCGCGACGGTGGAGCGGTTCGCTCGGCTCTGCAAGGCGACGCCCGAGGAGTTGGTCGAGCTGCACCGGCGCTGGATCGCGGCCGACACGGCGCGCGAGCGGGAGCGCGAACAACGGGTCCCCGCGCAGGAGTCCCCGTCACCAGCCGGCACGCCGCCCGTGTCCGCCGTGCCGCCCGGGCCACCCGCGTCGCCCGCCGGGCGACGCCGGCGCCCCGCCCTCGTCGTCGTCGCCGTCGCCCTGGCCACGGCCCTCACCGTGACCGCCGGCGTGCTGCTCGCCTCCCGTGACGACGGGTCGGACACCACGGACCCGACGGACACGGCGGAGCAACCGCCGCCGGAAGGTGGGGAGGAGGCGCCGGTGACGGTGGCCGCCCGCCCGCACGCGGTCGAGCAGGGGGCCTGCGGCAACTGGTACCTCGTCGACGCGGAGCCCGAGTCGGTGCCCCCGCCGCCCGACGAGGCGGCCGCGCCCGGCTGGGCGCGCGCGATGGGCGCCGTCTCGGCCGAGCGGCAGTACGTCGAGCTCACCATCCAGAGCTCGGCCGACGAGACGGTGGTGTTGCGGGACCTGCGGGTCCGCGTGACCAGGGCCGGCGACCCGCTGCCCTGGAACCTCTACACCGGGTACGGCGGCTGTGGCGGCGGCCCCGTGGAGACCACCGCCTTCGACGTCGACCTGGACGCGGCCGCCCCGGAACCCACCGCGGCCGGCGGCCAGCCGGACCTGCCGCTGTGGGTGGACGAGACCGACCCGCTGGTCGTGTACGTCACCGCGAGCACCGAGGCGCACGACGTCGAGTGGTACCTGGAGCTCGACTGGTCGAGCGGCGACCGCGAGGGCGTGCTCGTGATCGATGACGAGGGGGAGCCGTTCCGCACCAGCGCCACCACGGGCCAGCCCGAGTGGTCGTTCCCCATCGGCGGCACCGAGTGGTACTCGTACGACGCCGAGTGAGCCGCGTGCCGACAGCCGCACCGGCACCCGGCGGGGCGCTGCTGGGCAACGTGCGGTCCGCCGCGCCCGAGCCCACTCGCGGCTACGTCGGGTCGCACGGCGGCCGGGACAGGAGGTCGGTGGTGGTGTCGCCGAGCTCCGCCTCCGAGAGGACGCGCCAGCCGATCGCCTCGCATAGGGCGGCACGCCACTGTTCCGGGCGGTCGAGCTCCACCGCCGTCAGCAGGGTTGACCCCGGGGTGGGGTAGTCCTCCGGTCCGTACAACACCGTGTGACCGTCGCCCGAGACGCCCTGGTAGATGCCGTCGACGCCGAGGTCGTAGCGCTCGACGGGCACGGCGGATCCGATCTTGTACAGGCGCACCTGGCTGCCACTGGCCACCAGGAACCTGCCGTCCTGGAGGAAGGAGATGGCGAACGTGGGCGACGTCGAGCATCCGCCAGGGCACAGGTTTCCCACCGGCCCGAGTTCCCGGCGGGGTGGATCCGTGCTCCACAGCTCCCACACGCTCCCCTTCCGCAGGATCGCCAGCTGGTCGCCGTCCGGGGAGTACCTCGCCACGTTGACGCCCTCGCCCGTGTCCGCCCGCAGCTCGGTGACCTCACGGCCGGCGCCGAGGTCCACCACCCGGATCTCGGGCCCGCCGTTCGTCACGGCGACGTGGCCCTCCTCACGGTAGGGGACGACCTGTAGATAGCCGGCGTCGTCCGGCGCGTCGCTGAGCAGGCCGAGGTCGCCCAGGTCCACCCGGCCGACGCGCTCCCCGGTCAGCGCGTCCCACCGTTCGACCACGGCCGCCGACACCGTCACCAGGTGGTGATCGTCAGCGAAGAAGTGGTTGATGTCCTCAAGGGTGTTCGGATGCCGGTCCTCCGGCGGCGGCTCCACGCTGACCTCGGACAGCACCTCCAGGGTCTCCGCGTCCCGGACGGCGAACCGGTCCTCCGCCACCCGGTCCGCGAGAAGGGTGCCGTCGGCGCTGAAGCGCGGCGGCAGAGCACCGGCCTCCGGGACGTAGGTGGCTCCGGGGCGCTCCACCGTGAGCAGCTCCCGCAGCTCCCGGTTCGCCTCGACCACCCGGAGCCGACCGTCGTCCAGATAGCCGATGATCCGCTCCCCGTCCGGGGTCAGCCCGACCGAGTTGAAGACGTCCGCGTCCTGCGGTTCCGTCGGCTGTTCGAGCAGGACCATGGCGGTCGAGCTCGCTACGAGCAGCAGCGGTTGGTCACCGTCCCGCAGCACGGCCCGATACGTCCGGCTGTCGTCCGCCGCGATCACCGGATTCGGCAGCACCCGCGTCAGTTCTACGGGCCCACCGTCCGCCGACAGGTCGAAGACGGACGTGTCGTCGGCGTAGTAGCGGCCGGTGTAATCCAGCGCGTCCGGTGAGAAGCATCCGTAGGGCATCTCCTCGCGGTACCGCACCGTGCCGTCGGCGGTGTCCAGCAGCTCGATCTCCTCGCCGTCCCGGCAGTACGCCACGGTGGTGCCGTCACCGGACACCGCCGGGCCGTCCGAGGTGGTCTCGGTGAGCCGCCTGGTCTGGCCGGTGGCCAGGTCCACCGCCAGCACGTGGTTGGCCAGATCGTCGGTGACCGCGTGCGCCAGCACGGTGTCCTGGTCCCGCCCGAACCACACGGCGTTGACGAAGCTGTATCCGGACAACGTGACCGGGTCGGCCCGGGTACCCCGGTCGAGGTCCCACCAGACCAGCGTGTTGTCCGTGGCGGCCACGACCCGGTCGGCGTCCCGTGAGATGGCGGCAAGTCCCTCGGTCTCCGTCAGGTAGTTCTCCATGTAGATCTGGGGGGCGCGGATCACGTGGGGGTCCCCCAACGGTTCGCCGAGCTCGTACCAGACCAGTTCCGCGTCCTGGGAGACGTACCCGGCGCGCTCGCCGTCCGGGGAGACGAACGGATGCAGCGCGGTCATCTCGCGCGGCAGGAGCTGCTGGCGCAGTCGCCCGTCCTCCTCTCGCGTGAAGAGCGTGGCCCGGCCGGCGTTGGTGCTCGTCAGCACCACGCGCCCGTCCCCGCTCGCGGCCACGTGGTCGATGCCACCGAGCGGGCCTGACATCACCACCTCCGCTTCCCCGTAGGCGAGATAGGACTGGAGAAGCGCGTCGCGCGCCGCCTCGGTGGGGGCCCGCTGATAGGCGGCGATCGCGTACATGATGGCAAGCGCCGGGTCGGACTCCAGGGTGTCGAGCGAGGCGGCCGCCAGACCCCGGGACTCCGCATCCGCCGCCCGGTCGCGGCTCACGCCGGTCTGGTAGACGAAGAGCGAACCGAGCACGGCGACCAGCGCGGCGACCACGCCGAACGACACGAACAGCCGGCGCCTGCGCCGCGCCTGCCGCTGTGATCGCGCACGCCCCTGGGCCAGAAACTCCCGGTCCCGCGTATCGAGATCGTCACCGCGTTCGATCTCCCAGCGCGTCGCCGCGGCCAGCGCGGTGGCGCCCGGGAGCAGGTCGGCCGGCCGGCTCGCCGCCTCCCAGCGCTCCCGGTCCTGCCGCACCCCCTCCCGCCAGGTCAGGAACGCGCGGTCCTGCTCCGTCCACTCCCGTAGTCTGGGCCAGGCGGTGATCAGCGCCTCGTGCGCCAGCTCCACGGTCCCCCACCGCTCGCCGTCCGTCTCGGCCACCCCGATGACCAGCAGCCGCTCGGCGGCCAGCGCCCGCGCGATCGCCCACTCGGCGTCGCCGAGCTCGGATCGCGGCACGGTCCGGCGCACGGCGGCAGGGGTGCCGAGGGGGAGCCGGACCAGCCGGGTGAGCAGCCGGCGCGCGGCTCGCTCCCCGTCCTCCCCGGCGGGCACGCACCGCTTCCAGGCATCATCCGCGTGCTGGGCGAGCGCGCCCCGCACCCCGCCGAGGCGGGTGTACGCCTCCTGGGTCAGCTGCCCGCCGCGCTGCTCCTGCCACAGCCGGTCGAGGGTGAACCCGAGCAGCGGCAGCACTCCCGGTGCCTCCCCGGCATCATCCAGGACACGCTGCTCAAGGTCCGGTTGGTACGACACCGCGGGGATCCGCTCGACCGGACCGGTCACGGCCTCGCGCAGCTGGGCGGGTGTCATGGGTGCCAAAAGATAGGGGCGGCCACGCAACGCCCGGCGCAGCACCGGGTGTTCCTCGACGGCCTCCAGGAAGTCGGCGCGCAGGGTGGCCAGCACCCGCAGTCCGTCCGGCGGTTGTTCCGGCCAGAGCACGCCGATCTCCGCCGCCGGCGCGCCACGCGTCAGCAGCTCCTCCAGCTGGTCCACCACCACGACCAGACCGCGGACCGAGCGGGCCTCGCGCACCTGGGCGACCAGATCGGGCAGCCCGCCCTCGGCCAACTCCGCCCTCGTCTCCCGGATTTCCCGCCGCAGCGCGGCGCCGCGTAACTCGGGCCGCAGCAGCGCGGTCAGTTCGGCCACGAGGCCGTCGAGCAGTTCCCGCGGCTCGCGGTCACGCACCACCACGGTCGCGAATCCCGCAGCGCGCAGCCGGGGCACCACGCCGGCGCGAGCCACCGAGGACTTGCCGCAGCCGGAGGCGCCGAAGACGGTGACGCGCGGGTGCTCAAGCACCAGTTCGGCGATCTCTCCGCTCTCCGCCGCCCGGCCGAAGAAGAACTCGGCGTCGCTCTCCTGGAACGCGGCGAGCCCGGGAAACGGGGACGGCAGGCCGACGACCTCCCGCAGGAGCGGGACGGCCTCGACGAGTTGGTCGGTGGGGATGAGGAAGGCCACCGGGTTGCCGGCGTCGGCCGCGACCACCATGCCGATCACGGCGGAGAGCCGGTCGTCCCACACGGGCGCCCCGCTGAACCCGCGGCCGACGGCATAGCCGCCGTCGACCGCCCGCTCGAACTGCAGCCAGCCGTCGCCCTGCCGCTCCCGCAACACCCCGGCGTGCCAGATCCCGTGCCGGTGCCGGGCGGGAAACCCGAGAGTCCTGATCGGATGTCCCCACATGTCCTTCCTGGTCTCCACCAGGGGCACAGGCCGCGCACCGGGGAGGGGAGCGTCGAGGCGCAGCACGGCCACGTCCGGCCCAGGCCGCCAGTCGAGCACCGTGGCAGGCACGGGACCGGCGCCTTCGACGCGCCCCGAGTCAACCCACACCCGAACGCCCACCGCGCCCCCCTGGATGACGTGCGCGCAGGTCAGCGCAAGTCGGCCCGTCACCAGAAAGCCGGCGCCGGCGGCCTCCCCGTCCGCGCGCAGCACGCGCAGCACCCCACCGTCCAGCGGAGGGAGATCCACAGCACTCACTCCTGCCCGTCGGGCCGCCGCCAGGTGAGGCTGACCGCGAAGTTCGCCTCCCCGGACGCGCTGGCGATCACCACGTCGGCGTCGGCCGACAGCGACACCCCGAACTCCACGGTGATCTCGTCGGGCGGGTCGGCCAAGCCGCGAAAACGCGCCACGAACCGCTCAGCGACCGGCCGGACGCTGTCCAGCATCGCGTCAAGCGACCGCGTCGCCCGGGCGGCGACCCGCTGCCCGGGCCGCCCCACCCTGATCAGCCCCTCGTCCAGCTCGCGCACCTGTACCGCGATGCGCTCCGGGCCCTGCTCCCCCACCGGTAACTCGACCACATACACGTCGGATGCCTCTCTGCCGCTACCCCACCCGTCGCCGGCACGACACGTCACAGGGTGACAGCCGGTGTGGAGGGTCACAAGACGTCATCCTGGGGATACATGGTGAAACATCAGGCGGGCGACCGGCCGGTCCACGGGGAGTCCGGGTGAGCCGCCGCCCCGCCACCGCGGTCAGCGGATCCGCTGCGGGCGGACGCTCTCCAGCGTTGGTCGGACGGGCTGGAGCAGGTTGTCGCCGGAGAAGGTGAGCCGGTCGATGGTGGTCTCGCGGTGGGTGCCGTCGCCGCCGGGGATCGCGAAGCGGTGGTAGGCGATGTACCAGTCGTCGGTGCCGGGGACGTTGAGCACCGAGTTGTGCCCGGTGCCGAGGACGCCGAGCGAGTCGTCGCGGCGCAGGATCACCCCGCGGTTGGTGAACGGTCCCAGCGGGCTGTCGGAAGTGGCGTAGCCGACGCGGTAGTTCGGGCTGCGTGTGTCGTCGATCGAGTAGGTGAGGTGGTAGCGGCCGTCGCGCTCCACCATGAACAGGCCCTCGCGGAAGTCGGTCAGGCCCTCGATCCGGCGGACCAGGTCCTGGTCGAAGGAGACCATGTCGTCGTTGAGCGGGACCACCCAGGCCGAGCCGTTGCCCCAGTAGAGATACGGCTGGCCATCGGTGTCGGTGAAGACGGCCGGGTCGATGGGCTGGCCGCCGCCGTCGGGGTTGGCGGCGATCAGCGGGGCGCCCGAGTCGACGAACGGGCCGGTCGGGGAGTCGGCGACGGCCACGCCGATCTTGGCGTCGGCGCAGTAGTAGAGGTAGTAGCGGCCGTCGCGTTCGGCGATGGTCGGCGCCCAGGCACGCGAGTCGGCCCAGGAGACGTCGGGCCCGAGGTCCAGGATGACGCCCTCGTCGTGCCAGTCGACCAGGTTCCGGGACGACCAGGCGCTGAACGTGGTGGAACCCCAGCCGGGGAAGCCGTCGGTGGTGGCGTAGAGGTAGTAACGGTCGCCGAACGCCACGATGTTGGGGTCGGCGGTGTACCCGGGAAGCACCGGGCTGCGCATCTCGACGGCGCGCACCGTCCAGGTCCGCGTGGCGCCCTCGGCCGACGTGACGGTGTAGGTCACCGGCTGGCGCAGGTCGACGGGCCGGCCGCCGGGCGGAGAGATCCGCGCGCCGGGGGCGAGGGTGAAGTCGGGGCGCAGCCGGCGCCGGTCGGTGCCGGGGACGACGGGCAGGGTGATGGTGGAGCCGGCGGTGTCGATGACGGCCGGGACCCGGAGCTGGCGGAGGTCGACGGCGCGCACGGCGGTCGCGTTGCCGGGCAGGGCGGCGATCTCGTCGGCGGACAGGGCGCGGTTGTAGAGGCGGACGTCGCGCATCCGGCCGTCGAAGCGGTGGTCGGCGGTGTACTGGGAGCGGCCGAGGTAGTTGGCGGTGGTGCGGCCGCCGGCGAGGTCGGAGGGGCGCAGCGTCATGGCGTCGTTGCGGGCCACCTCGACGCCGTCGAGGTAGAGCACGGCGCTGGCCCCGTCGATGGTGTAGGCGACGTTCACCCAACGGTCGCGCGGCAGGCCGCCGGCGGAGGCGGCCTGCTGCTCGCGGGTCCAGTCGCCGTCGGAGAGCGCGGCGCGGAAGCCGTCGCCCTCGGTGCCGCCGGTGGCGAAGAGGTAGCCGTCGCCACGCCCGTCGGCGGCGGTGTTGCCGAAGCCGAAGAGGAAGTAGGGGGTGCGTTGGGCGGGGTCGACGCGGACGTCGGCGGAGACGGTGACGGCGTCGACGCCGGCCAGCATGTTGTCGGGCAGCCGGACGTGCCCGTCCGTGCCGCCGAAGTCGAGCGAGCCGTCCGCCGCCCAGCTGACGTCGCCGGCGAGGGTGCCGTCGTAGCCGTGGCCCGAGGCGTCGGCCGCCGTGCCGTCCAGCGGCCAGTGCGCGACGAGACCGTTCTGGTCGGCCCGCACCGGGGGCACGCCCCAGCGCTCGGCGAGCCGGTCGTACTCGGCCTGGGTGACGGGCAGCACGGTGCCGTGCCGAGGCGAGGACGGCAGCCGGTAGTCGGCGGACTCGGTCCACCGCCCGGACGCCAGGTCGGTGGTCTCGAACGGCACGTAGCCGCGCCCGCCGAACTCGTCGATGAACAGGTACCACTTCTCCTCGGTGTTGGACCGGAACACGGTCGGCCCCTCGCCGCGCGCCAGCGTGCCGCTGCCCAGGCAGTCGGCGACGAGGTCCCAGGACGGGGCGAGGAGGTCGGTCGAGCTCTCCTGGGTGACGAACTTGGCGCAGGGGAGCGAGGAGGACGGGTCGCGCTCGTCCTTGGTGAAGCGGTGGAAGACGCCGTCGTCCTCGATCACCGTCGAGTCGATCACCGAGTAGCCGGGGTCGTGCCACACCTCGGGCTCGCTGAACGTCACGAAGTCGCGGGTCGTCGCGTACATCATGCGGTTGTGGGTGTCGGCGGTGTGGTCCGGGTCGTCCTCGGCGTACAGCTTGGACGCCCAGAACACGACGTACGCGTTCCGCTCCGGGTCCCAGTAGGCCTCCGGCGCCCAGACGTTGCCCGCGGTCGGCGGCGCGACCTCGACGGACCGCTGCGCCGACCAGTTCACGAGGTCGCGGGACTCCCACACCATGATCGACCGGCTGCCGTGCCGCTGCACGTGGTCCCAGTCCCCGTTGCCGTGAATCCTCAGGTCCGTGGCGATCAGGTAGAACCGGTCGCCCTCCGGCGCCCGGATGACGAAGGGATCGCGCACGCCCAGGTCCCCGAGCGTCGAGGTGAGCACCGGGTTTCCGCCGTTCAGCTCCTGCCAGTGCAGCGGGTCGTTGCCGCGGCTGAGGGCGAAGTACACCTGCTCGCCGTCGGCCGTGCCCTCACCCGTGAAGTAGGTGAAAAGGTAGCCGGCGTACGGCTCCTCGGCCGCCTGGGCCGGAGCGGGGAGGGCGAGCAGGGCCGCGAGTGACGCCAACGCGCCGGCGAGCGCGGCGCCGAGCCGGGAGCGTCGTCGGGTGGGGGACATACCGCTCAGTATTCGAAATGAATGAGCACGGTCAAGACCGCCGACGCAAGAAGTCACACAGAAGCAAACACCGCGACCGGGGACCGGCCGTCCCGCTCAGGGCTCGTCGAGCAGCCGGCGGGCCGTGGTGATGTCGGTGACGAGCGCGGTGATCCACCGGCCACGCACCGCGGCGCGCACCGCCGTGTACTTGCGCTCCCAGCCGGCCACCGCGATGCGGCGCGGGACGGTGCGCAGCTGGTCGACCGAGATGCCGATGGTCAGCTCGCCGAGGCCGGCGTCGACGTGCACGCCGTTCTCGTCGAAGAACCGCTGGCAGATGTCGCCCACCGCGCCGAGGCCGCGCAGCCGCGCGATGTCCTCCTCCGTCACCGCGTTGCCGCCGAGCCGCAGCAGCGGTGAGGGCTCCAGGCTGCCAATGCCGACCAGGACGGCGGTCAGCTGCTGCCAGGCCTGGCTGACCTCGCGCACCGCCGGGTCGTTCAGCAACGAGAGGCGGGCCTCGACCGAGCCGACCATGCCGGGGGCGCGGACGAACAGCGGGGTGGCGCCCGTGCGTTCGGCGAGCCCGGCGGTGAGGCGGGTCGCCTGGACCTGACCCTGCGGGTCCCCGACGCCGCCCATCAGCTGGACCACCTTGTCGGCGCCCGGCGCCCTGGCCGGCTGCATCGCCTCGACGGCGGCCAGCAGCGTCTCGCTCCACGTCGAGACGCCGATCAGGTCGCCGGGGTGGAACGCCGTCTCCAGGTAGCTGGCGGCGGCGGTGCCGAGGGCCCGCATCAGGGTGTGCGAGTGGCCCGGCAGGTCGTCCCCGTCGACGACCACGACGTCCGTCAGCTGGTAGCGCTCGGCGAGCGCGTCCTCCAGGTCGCTGTGGATGCCGGGCGGGGCGACCACGACGGTCCTGACCACACCCAGCTCGGTCGCGGAGCGCAGCAGGCGGGAGACCCTGGCCTGGGAGAGGCCGAGGGCACCGGCGATCTCCGCCTGCCGCATGCCGCGCTCGTGGTACATGCGGGCCACGCGCACGATGAGGCGGAGTCGGTTCACGGATTCCCGGTCGGTGAGGTCTGGACGCTGGGGCACACTCGGAACCCTACTGACCGCCGGGCGGGTGGGCCGCCGCGGCCGGCGCCAGGCTCAGCCGCGCCCGGGCGACGGCCCGGTGCCAGGCGTCGAGGCGGCGGGCGCGCTCGGGCTCGGAACACCGCGGCCGGTAGACGTCCTCGGGGCCGCGCGCGTCCGCGAGGCGCTCCGGCGTGGTGAGCCCCAGGGCGCGCCCGGCCAGGTGCGCGGCCGACTGCTGAGCTTCAGCCGCCTGGACAGGACCGGACTGGGAGGTGTTTCCCACTGGTCACAGGTGCATCTTCCATGATCGGGATAGACCGTTCGTTTTACAGACCCGGAGACAAACGCGTGTCCTTGAGTCGGAGCTGGGAGTGCGGCGGTGAGGGCCTCTTTCGCACTGAGTGGCTTGTCGTCCACGCTTGGTGTCGGTAACGGGATAGAGGGGGATGAGGCTGATGGCGCGGCGGCGTGGATGGCGGCGCAGGCGGAACCGGCGGTTATCGGTCGCCGGCGTCGTGCTGCTGGCGGTGGTGGTGATCTCCTGGTCGCGGATCTGGCCGTTCGTGCTCGCGGCGGTGGGGCTGGCCGGCGTCGGGGCTCTGGTGTGGTGGGGCTGGCGCACCCACCGGGAGATACGCCGCAAGGACGCGGCCTTCCGGGCGGAACAGCGGGTGCTGGATGCCAACCGCTCGCTGGAGAAGGTGGACAAGCTGCACTGGCGGGACTTCGAGCGGATGGTGGCCGCGATGCTCCGCGAGGGCGGCTGCACCGAGGTCGAGTGGGTCGGTAGAGGGGGAGACCGGGGCAGGGACGTGACAGGCGTGCTGCCAGATGGCCGGTCGATGGTGGTCCAGTGCAAGCTGTTCGCCACGCACCGGTCGGTTGTGAGCGGCGACATGCAGCGCCTGTTAGGGGCTCGGACCAACTTCGCGGCCGACGTCGCGATCTTCGTGACGAACACCAGGTTCACCGCCGATGCCGAGCGGTACGCGCAGGACAACGACATCATCGCCATCGGCCGCAACCTCTTCGCCTCGTGGCTCAAGGGATCCCGTCTGGAGCACGTACTCCAGACAGGCGTCGGCGGCCAAGGCGACCGGAAGCACCTGAAGACCTGGAAGCGGACATACGCTAAGCCCAGGAGCCGCCGCAGGAAGAAGCCCGCGAGCTGACCGTCCAGAGCCCTGGCTGGTCATGTCCCCGGCATCCCGTGCGGCCCGTCACTCGACGATGTGAGAGGCCCGCTCAGAGCGAGAACCGCTGGGCCACCTCGGCGACCGGCGCGGGCACCGGGACGCCGATGCTCCCGGCGAAGGTGTGCAGGTCCTGGTGACCGGGCAGCTCGGTGAGCCCCTGGTGGTCCAGGGTGGCGGCCCGTTCGACGTCACCGTCGAGGTAGTGCGATCCTGGCCTGGAAGAGCCTCAGGTCGGCGCGAGCCAGTGCGGGGTGCGCGCGGCCAGCCATGAACCAGGAGTTACGCCTCCGCGACGACCGCGGGATCCCTCTCCTCGACCGGAAGGCCGAGGACACCGTGTGGACGCCGTTGACCACGCTGGCGTTGTGCAGGGTGAGAGCGGCGGGCTGACCGAACCCGCTCTCCCGGCATGGTCTCCGAGCGGCTGCAACTGCTCGCCGACCGTGCACAGCGTTCTCAGGCTGCCGACTCCCGCAAAGCGCCCTTCTGATGCGCTGTACCCCAAGGAGCATCCCCGGCGTGCGCGTACCCATCCATGGTCCCAAGGACCGTACTCGCCAGCACGGTTGAGGCTACCGAAGCGGAGCACAGAGTGGGCCACCCGTATCACCCCATGCGGCCCATGAAACCGTCCACTACATGGAGCGGGTACGGCCGCGAACTCTGCGACGGACTCGGGACGTTCTTCGGCTCACGGACCCAGCAGACCTTCGACTGGCCGCTCGCGAAGGACGGACGCCGGCACGTGCGCTCCCGGATCGGCAGTGCCGAGCTGCCGGCGCGGCACGAGGCCGCGGCCGACCTGGCGTGGCTAACGGCGACCCACGGCACGGCCTGAGCACCCGGAGCCCACGGGACGCATCATGGCGCTTGGTGTGGACGGCCGTGCCGCCGGCGAAGTCGATGGCGCCGAGCCTGTTGACGAGCCAGCCGCCGACGACGTCCTTGCCGTCGAAGGCGAACACCCAGCGGGCGACCGGGAGATACACCAGCGTCACCCAGATCCGGCGCCGCCGATCGAGTCGTCGAAGGAGGTCGAGTAGCCGTAGACGATCCAGATACAGCCGACGAGGGCCACGGCCCCGAAGGTCATCGTGATCATGTTCAGGACGCTCTCGGCGGCAACCATGCCGCCGTAGCAGAGCGCCAGGCCCGGACACCATCAGGCAGACGAGTGCCGTGCTCACGAGCGTCCAGGGCGGTGCTTGCGGTGTCCATGCGCCCGCTCCGCGAAGTGTCCAGCCGAGGGGAACGGCGTTTCACCCCAGCAGACATGGCGCGCGTTACAGGACGGCTCCATGGCCGACTGAAGCCGGGTTTCAGTGCTGCGGGCTGTCCCCGAAGGCCGTCACGGTGAGGAAGCGGATGGGGAGTTCGAGCAGTGTCTCCGGCCCGTGCGGGGCCTCGCCGTCGAACTGGAGGGCGTCGCCGGGGCGCAGGGTGTGGCTGGACTTGCCGTGGCCGTAGGTCATGACACCTTCCAGCATGTAGATGATCTCGGTGCCGGCGTGCTGGAAGAGCGGGAAGACCTCGCTCTGCTCGGTCAGGGTGACCAGCAGGGCGTCCATCCGTTTGTGGGCGCCCCTGAGCGAGCCGAGCTGGGCGTACTCGTGGCCGACCCTGGTGCCGCGCCGCACGATCCGGGCGCCGTGACCGGCGGGGACGAAGACCGCCTCGCGTTCGTCGTCCATGCCGCGGAACAGGGCGGTGACCGGGACGTCAAGACCGCGGGCGAGGCGGGAGAGCGTGGTCAGGCTGCACGCGGTCTGGGCGTTCTCGATCTTCGACAGCATGGCCTTGGAGATGCCGACCCGCTGCGCCATCTCGCCGACCGAGAGACCCGCCGCCTGCCGGTACTCGCGGGCGCGGACCGCGATGATGCGCTCCAGCGCCTTGTCGTCGGAGTCCTGGGAGTCGGCTGCGGGTTCGGGGTGCTCGGCCATCGCCGCATCCTAGCCCGCACGGTCCAGCCTGAAGCGGGGGTGGGGATCGGCGTGGCCGGTGGCGATCTCGGCGGCCATCTCCCCGATGAGCGGGGCGAACTTGGCTCCGTGGCCGGAGCACGGGGAGACGATGACCAGCGGGCCGTGGCGGTCGAGGACGAAGTCCTCGTCGAGGGTCGTGGTGTACAGGCAGGTCGCCTCGGCCACCGGGTCGGGTTCGAGGCCAGGGAGCCGGTCGCGGACGAAGCCGCTCACGCGGGTGCGCGACGACGGGTCGACGACCCCATCGCGGGTGCGGGCGGTGGTGGGCGTGCCGCGGTCGTGTTCGGCGACCTTGACCGCGGGGAGCGGGCCGCCGTCGGCGCCGGATGGGAGCCCGAAGACCTGCATCGACGCGTCCTTGGAGACGAGGATGGGCCACTGCGCCTGCCGCTCCCGCTGCCGGAAGTGGAAGATCTGTTGCTGGGTGACGCTGAGCGGTGGCAGGGGGACGGGCAGTCGTAGGTCGGGGAGCCAGGGGCCGGCGGCGATCACCACCGTGTCGGCGATCAGCTCGCGGCGGTCGTCCGTGTGCAGCCGCGCCTTGTCGTCGCCGAGGACGTCGATGCCCGTGACGCGTACGCCGGTCAGCGCATCCGCGCCGTGCTCGACGGCCCGGCGCACGCACGCCACGACGGTCTGGTCGGCGTCGATGACACCCGCGTCCGGGTGATGGAGCACCGGGCCCGTGAAGCGGATGTACGGCCAGCGCTCGGCGGCGGCCTCCGCGGCGAGCAGTTCATGCGGAACTCCGGCCGCGTCCAGCACGGCGGCCAGCCTCTCCGGGGCGCGCCCCTCCCCCAGGTCGAGGCCCCCGGTGACGCGCAGCAAGGGAGTCGAGCTGTCGTCCTCCAGCTCGCGCCACTGCTCCTGCGCCCGCCCGGTCAGCCCGACGTAGAAGGGATCGGCGTACGCCCGCCGGAAGATCCGGGAGCTGCCGTGCGAACTGCCGTGCTTGTGGCCGATGTCGTACGCCTCGATCAGGGTGACCTCATGGCCCCGCCGGGCGAGTTGCCAGGCGGTGGCCGCACCCATGAGTCCGGCGCCGACGACCGCGATCACGGTGCGCTCCCGGGGATCCAGTCGGTGCCCGCGAGCGGGACGCGGGCCATCGCCGCGGACTCGATGGTGAGGGCGACTAGGTCCTCAGGTTCGAGGTGCAGGAGGTGGGCCTTGCCGCAGGCGCGGGCCAGTGTCTGGGCCTCCATCGTCATCACGCGCAGGAAGTTGGCGATGCGCCGGCCGCCCTCGACGGGGTCGAGCCGGGCCGAGAGCTCGGGGTCCTGGGTGGAGATGCCGGCCGGGTCGCGGCCGTCCTGGTAGTCGTCGAAGTAGCCTGCGGCGGAGCCGAGTTCCCGGTACCCGGCGTCGTGCCTGGGGTGGTTGTCGCCGAGCGCGATCAGCGCCGCCGTGCCGATGGCGACCGCGTCCGCCCCGAGGGCGAGGGCCTTGGCCATGTCGGCGCCGGAGCGGATGCCGCCGGAGACGATCAGCTGGACCTCGCGGTGGACCCCCAACTCCTGGAGCGCCCGGACGGCTTGGGGCAGCGCGGCGAGGGTCGGGATGCCGACGTGCTCGATGAAGACGTCCTGGGTGGCCGCCGTGCCGCCCTGCATGCCGTCGACGACCACGACGTCGGCGCCCGCGTGGACGGCCAGTTTCACGTCGAAGTACGTGCGTGTCGCGCCGACCTTCACATAGACCGGCTTCTCCCAGTCGGTGATCTCGCGCAGTTCGAGGATCTTGATGGCGAGGTCGTCAGGTCCGGTCCAGTCGGGGTGGCGGCAGGCGCTGCGCTGGTCGATGCCGACGGGCAACGTCCGCATACCGGCGACCCGTTCGGTGATCTTCTGGCCGAGCAGCATCCCCCCGCCGCCGGGCTTGGCGCCCTGCCCGAGGACGACCTCGATGGCGTCGGCGGCCCGCAGGTCGTCGGGGTTCATGCCGTAGCGGGACGGCAGGTACTGGTAGACGAGGTGCTTGGAGTGGCCGCGCTCCTCGGGGGTCATGCCGCCGTCGCCCGTGGTCGTGGAGGTGCCGACCTCGCTGGCACCGCGGCCCAGCGCCTCCTTGGCCTGGGCGGACAGCGCGCCGAAGCTCATGCCGGCGATGGTGACCGGGGTGGCGAGCCGCAGTGGGTTCTTGGCGTGCCGGGTGCCGAGGACGATGTCGGTGTCGCAGCGCTCGCGGTAACCCTCCAGCGGATAGCGGGACATGGAGGCGCCGAGCAGCAGCAGGTCGTCGAAGTGCGGGAGCGGGCGCTTGGCGCCCCAGCCGCGGATGTCGTAGATGCCGGTCTCGGCGGCGCGCTGGATGGCGTGGATGGTGGCGCGGTCGAAGGTGGCGGACTCGCGCAGGCCCTGGGATGCGGGTTCCATGTGCGTCGAACTCCCTCAGTACGCGGTCGCGTTGTCGACCTTGAAGTGGTACAGCTGGCGGGCCGATCCGTAGCGGCGGAAGTCGGCGGGGTCCTCGTCACGCTCGGCCGCCTTGAGCAACTCGGCCAGCTCGGCGAGGTGTTCGTATCGCATCTCCTTCTCCACGCAGTCGGCGCCGAGGGACTTGACCGTGCCGCGGACGTAGATGCGGGCCTCGTACAGCGAGTCCCCGAGCGCGTCGCCCGCGTCGCCGCACACCACCAGGCGTCCGGCCTGCCCCATGAAGGCGCTCATGTGGCCCACTCTGCCGCCGACGACGATGTCCACGCCCTTCATGGAGATCCCACAGCGCGCGGAGGCGTCCCCGTCGATCACCAGCAGGCCGCCGTGGGCGGTGGCACCGGCGGACTGGGATGCGTTGCCGCGCACCCGGACCGTTCCGGACATCATGTTCTCGGCGACCCCGGTGCCCGCGTTGCCGTGCACCGTGACCGTGGCGTGCTGGTTCATGCCGGCGCAGTAGTAGCCGACGTGGCCCTCGATGTCGACGGTCAGGTTCTCCCGGATGCCGCAGGCCACGGCGTGCGCGCCGCGCGGGTTCAGGACGCGGTACGAGGTCGCGTCCGGCACGTGCAGGGTCTGGTTGAGCTCGCGGACCGGGCTCTCGGCCAGGTCGATCAGCGTCGCCATGCGTACACCTCTTCCGGCTCGGGTTCGAAGATGTGGGCGTGCTCGATGCCCGGCAGGACGTCCAGTGCCCGGTACTCGGAGGCCATCGCCACCCAGTCAGCCGTCTCCGCGACCAGGGCGGGCTTGCAGGCGATCGCGTCCCGGACGACCGCGAAGGAGTCGTTGGTGGACACGAGCAGTGTGTAGAAGCCGTCGAACCGCTCGCACAGCAGCCGCAGCGCCTTCTCGAGGTCGGCGCCCTGGGCGAGTTGGTGCGCGACGAAGCGGGCGCCGACCTCGGAGTCGTTCTCGCTGTAGAACTCCACTCCCTGGGCGCGCAGTTCACGGCGGATGGTGGCGTGGTTGGCGAAGGAGCCGTTGTGCACCAGGCACTGGCCGGGGCCGACGGAGAAGGGGTGCGCGCCCTCGGGGGTGACGGCGGACTCGGTGGCCATGCGGGTGTGGCCGACGCCCTGCCAGCCGGTGACACCGGCCAGCCCGAAGGACTCGGCCAACCGCACTGGATTTCCGGTTCCTTTGAGTACGGCCATGTCCGTGCCGGAGCCGATGACGGTGGCGTGGGGCAGCGCGGCCGAGACGGCCGTCAGCAGGTCGGCGACCGAAAGAGCCGCGTGCACGACCGTGGTGGCGTCGGCCGCGACGGCCACGCCGCCGGGCAGCGCGGCCTCCGCCTCGGCCGGCGTGACCCCGAGCAGCGAGACGACGGCACGTCCCGGCGGGGACAGCCGCGGGTCGCCGTAGACCGCGACCCCGGCCGAGTCCGGCCCGCGCTCGACGACCTGCCCCAGCATCGCGGTCAGCAGTTCGCCGAGCCGAGGTTCCCATGACGGCTCGCGCAGATGGAGCCCCACGATTCCGCACATCTCAAATCCCTTCGGAAGGCGGTCTGAAGACGGTCAGAAGGCGGTCAGGTAGCGGTCGAGCTCCCAGGGGCCCACCGTGGCGTGCCAGTCGAAGAACTCCTCGCGCTTGAGGTCGGCGAAGTACCGGCTCACCCCGGTCCCGGCCGCGTCCAGGGCACCGCTGATCACGTCGTCCGCCTGGAGGGCCTCGACGGCGTGCAGCAGGGTGGGTGGGAGTTCCGGTCCCTTGCCGGTCGCGCCGGGCTCGCCCGGGTCCAGGCCGCGTTCGATGCCGTCGAGCCCGGCGGCGAGGGCGGCGGCAGCGGCGAGATAGGGGTTGGCGGCACCGTCGCCACCGCGGAGTTCGATGCGGTTGCCGTCGGGGACGCGGACGAAGTGGGTCCGGTCATTGCCGCCGTAGCCCGCCATGCGCGGGGACCAGGTGGCGCCCGAGCGGGTCGAGACGGCCCCGGTGCGCTTGTACGAGTTGACCGTCGGCGCGATGACCGCCTGCAGCGCCCCCGCGTGCTCGACGACCCCCGCGACGAAGGAGTAGGCGAGAGCGGAGAGACCGAGCCCACGCCCGTCGGCGGCGTCGGGGAAGGCCGGCTCGTCGCCCCGCCACAGCGACAGGTGCAAGTGCATGCCGGTGCCGGTACGGTCGGTGAACGGCTTTGGCATGAACGTGGCCGTCATACCGCGCTGTTCGGCCAGCACGGAGACCAGGTACCGCATGGTGATGACCCGGTCGGCGGTGGTGAGGGCGTCCGCGTGCTTGAAGTTCTGCTCGAACTGGCCGTTGCCGTCCTCGTGGTCGTTGGCGTAGTTGCCCCAGCCGAGGCTGTTCATGGCGCTGGAGACGGCGGTGAGGTGGTCGTACATCCGGGTCAGGCCGCGCGCGTCGTAACAGGGCTGAGAGGCGGTGTCCCTGGCGTCGGCGACGCTGAGCACGCCGTGCTCGTCCCGGTTGACCAGGAAGTACTCCACCTCCGCGCCCACGGACATCGACAGCCCCCGGTCCGCGGCCCGCTCAAGCAGTCTGCGCAGGATGACGCGGGGCGCGTAGGGCCAGGGCTTCCCCTCCACGTACGGGTCACAGTGGACGAGGGCGAGTCCGGGCTTGATGAAGGGGACGGGCGTGTACGAGGCGGCGTCCGGCCGGGCGATGACGTCGGGGTCGCTGGGCTGCTGGCCGAGCGCGCCGGCCGCGTATCCGGCGAACCCGACGCCCTCGTCGCGGAGTTCCTCGACGGCCTGGGCCGGGACGAGCTTGGCGCACGGCTTGCCGGTCAGGTCGACGAAGACGGCCAGCACGAATTCGATGCCGTCGGCGCGGACCAGTTCGGCGAGATCGGGGGCGTCCGCTGCTGGGTCGGTCGTCATAAGAGCCTCCCTGGTGACGAGCGTTTACCGCGATGAATCGTCGTTGCATGAGAGTAGACACTCCTGGGGTTACCGGGGGATTTCAGCGGTGGAAGGTCCCCGTAAGGCGAGGGGCCGGGCACCGCCCCGAACAGGCGGAACCCGGCCCTGATCACGGCGGCCTTGAGGTGTTACGTCAGGGACCCGCCGTGCCGACGGGGCAGCCCCGCCATCACCGCACGCCGGCTCGCCCTGACGTGCTCACGCATCACCTGCTCGGCACTGTCGCCGTCCTTCTCCAGGATCAGCTCCAGGACGAGGTGGTGCTCACGGTCCGACTGCCGCGCGCGGCCCGGCTGGCTCAGCGACGTGTTCACCAGCCGGGAGTACGCCAGCTGGTTCATCAGCATGCGGTAGTGGGCCTCCAGCTTGCTGTTGTCGGCACCGACGATGAGCAGGTCGTGGAAGTCCTGGACCAGTTCCGCGTACCGCTCGCGGTCGTCCCGGGCCACCGCCTCGTCGGCCTCGCGCAGGTTGCGTTCGAGCAGGTCGATCTCCGTGACGCGGCCGCGCCGGGCGAGGAGGCGGGCGGCCGCGCCCTCCAGCAGCTCCTTCATCTCGAAGAGTTCCGTGATCTCGCGGCGGGAGGGGGTGGTGACGAACGTCCCGACGCGTGGCCGGATCTCGACCAGCCCTTCGGTCTGCAACTGCTTGAGGGCTTCGCGCACCGGCGTACGGCTGACGCCGAACTCCTCCGCGAGGGCGAGCTCGGAGAGCGGAGCACCGGGATCGATGTCTCCCTTGATGATCCGCCGGCGCATCTCGGCGATCACCCTGGCCTGCATCGAACCGTTCCCCGGTTCGCTCTTCGCGCGGTTCACCGAACCCTCCTCCGTCTCCCGAGCCGCCCGCCGGTCATCCCAGCGGCGCGAGGGCGCCGCCGTCGAAGAACTTACCCGCGCTGTAGACCATCGGAGGGCGCTCGGCGACCGCGGCGTGCACCACGCGGCAGATGAACACGGTGTGCGAGCTGGCCTGGAGCCGCTCGCGGATCTCGACCTCCATCTGCGCGCTGCTCCGGGCGATCAGCGGGCTGCCGAACGGGCCGCTCTCCCACTCCACCTGCTCGAACTTGTCGGTGGCCTTGCTCGCGAACGTACCGACGACGTCGAGCTGGTCCGTGGACAGGATGTTGATCGCGAGGTGGTTCGCCCGGAACAGACAGTCGTGGGTGGACGAGGTGCGCTGGACGCACACCATCACGGTGGCGGGGTCGAGCGAGATGCTCGAGAACGCGTTGACGGCAAGCCCTCTGGGGGTCCGACCGTCCATCGCGGTCACGACCGTGACACCGGTGACGAACTGCCGGTTGACCTGCTTCATCACGTCGATGTCGGGCTTCGCGGCGAGCGGGGTCATGGAGGTGCTCCTGGTCATCTTGATCGTCGATCCTGTCTGGTCAGCCCTGATTCGTCAGTGCTGTCCCGTCAGTCCTGTCCCATCAGTCCTGTCCCACCCGGATGACGCCCAGCGCCGAAAGCAGCGCCCGGGGGTCCCACGTCACGTGCTCCTCGACGATGCGGTCCCCCTCGAAGCGGGCGAACGTGGCACCGCCGACCTCGACGTGCCGCTTGGTGGGAGGGACGCCGAGGAACGAGTTCTCATGCGTTCCGCTGCTGTGCCAGCGGATCGCCGCCCTGTCGCCCTCGACCACGACGTCGTCGATGGTCGTGACCAGGTCCGGGAAGGCGGCCCGGGTCGAGACGATCGCGGCCTTGAGGGCGTTCAGGTCCTGGGGGTGCGAGTCGCCGCCGTGGCGGAGGTACGCCGGGTCCAGCAGCGTGTCGAGGGCGTCGACGTCACCCTGGCCCCAGGCCGCGGCCCACACCTTCTCGATGAGCCCACGACGGGCGTCGGCGTCAGAGCGTGACATCGACCTCTCCCTTCTTCCGATCCGCGCTCAGTTCCTTCCAGAAGGACACCGCCAGACCGGCGATGATCACGAGGAACGGCAGGGACGTCACGATGACGGTGTTCTGCAGGGCGTTCAGTCCGCCGGCGAGCATGAGGACGACGGCGGTGACACCGGTGAGGACGCCCCACAGGACGAGCACCGGACGGCGCGGGGTAGGCGATCCGTCCGACGTCATCATGGACAGCACGTACGTGTTGGCGTCCGCGCCGGACACGAAGAACATCATGACCAGGATGATCGCGATCAGCGAGGTGACGCCGGCCAACGGGAAGTGTTCGAGGGTCGCGAAGAACGCGCTGTTGATGTCGGCCGCGGTCTGCCTGGCGATGTCGCCCTTCTCGAACATGTCGATGTGGATCGCCGTACCGCCGAAGACCGCGAACCAGGTGAAGAACGCCACGCTGGGGACGACCAGGACACCCATGATGAAGCCGCGGATGGTGCGGCCCCGCGAGATCCGGGCCAGGAAGACGCCGACGAAGGCGCCCCAGGAGACCCACCAGGCCATCATGAAGTAGGTCCACCACTGCATCCATTCGAGCCCGCCGAACGCGGTGCCCTGCAGGCTCATCCGGAAGAAGTCGGTGGCCCACTGGCCCACGGACTCGATGTACAGGTTCACGATGAACACGGCCGGGCCGACGACCAGCATGAAGACGAACAGCGCGACCGCCATCAGCGTGCTGCCCTGGCTCAGGAACTTGATGCCCCTGCTGACACCGGTCACCGCCGAGAGCGTGAAGACCGAGGTGACGGCGGCGATGATGAGCACCTGGCTCACATCGTTGACCGGCATCCCCCACAGCCTGCCGAGACCGTTGTTGACCTGGAGGGCTCCCAGGCCCAGCGACGTCGTGGTGCCGAAGAGCGTCGCGAACACGGCCAGCACGTCGATCGTCTTGCCGATCGGACCGTTGACCCGGTCGCCGAGCAGCGGCACGAACAGTTGGCTCACCAGGGTGCGCCGGCCCTTGCGGTGCGTGGAGTACGCGATGGCCAGCCCGAAGACGGCGAAGATCGCCCAGGCTTGCAGGCCCCAGTCAAAGTAGGAGTACTGCAGGGCACGAACCGCTGCCGCCGGCGTGTTCGGCTCGACGAGACCGTGCGGCGGCGTCGCCAGGTGGGAGATCGGTTCGGCGACGCCGTACGAGACCAGTCCGATGCCCATGACCGCGCTGAGGATCATCGCGAACCAGGTCAGGGTCGAGAACTCCGGGCGGTCGCCGTCCTTGCCCAGGCGGAGGTCGCCAGCGGGGCTGAAGGCCAGGAACACCAGGAAGATCAGGATGCCGAGCGTGATCACCAGGTAGGACCAGCCGAACGTGGACGTCACCCAGTTCAGCGAGTCGCTGGTGACCTTGTTCAGGTTGTCCGTGAAGAGCACCGCCCAGGCCACGAAGATCGCGGAGATACCGAGCGAGGTCCAGAAGACGGAACCGAGTCTGCCGCCGCCGTCATGGGCGGGGCCGGTGTCGTCCGTCGTGGGCGTTGTCTCCGCGCCCGTTCCAAGGTCACTGGACATGGAACTCCTTGGGGTCCGGGGCCGATGGCCACCCGATCTGGCCCGTCTGGCATACAAGCAGCAGTAAGGCACGCCACACAGGGGGCGTCAAGAGGTCGGCGCGCGGAATCACGTTCCACCCTCGAACAGCCCGAATAGCCGCAGGTTAATGACCTGTTACCTGCCCTGATAGGGGGTCTGCGGAATGATCGGGAAGCCCTTCCATGCGACCCCTTGACCGGCCCGAAAACGACACCTATGGTCCTGTGCCATGCAAGAATGCATGGCACAGCTCGACGAGGGCATCGGTCTCCGCAAGCTAGTGGTCTACCGCGACGCCGTCCTGACCGAAGCGGGCGAGGCACCCGCACGGCCGGCGCGGCGAGCCAGCGTCGCCGCGGTCATTCGAAACCCGTGGACCGGCACGGGCCCCTCGGCCGATCTGTCCGGCGAGCAGGCCCGCGTGGGCCCGGTGCTCGCCAGGCTGCTGACCGACCGACTCATCGCCTCGCTGGGCGGCGCGGCCGAGATCGAGGCGTTCGGCAAGGCCGCCATCGTCGGCGCGGCGGGCGAGATCGAGCACGCCGGGGCCCTGATCCACACCCCGTACTTCGGCAATCTGGTGCGGGAGTTCCTCCAGGGCGAGTCGATCATCTGCTTCGCCGACACGCGGGCCGAGGCGGGCGAGACGCTGGTCGTCCCGCTCTGGCACAAGACCCGGGCCTCGACGCGCAGCCACTACCAGACCGTCAGCGCCCGCGTCTCCGACGCCCCGCGCTCCGACGAGATCGTCGTCGTCGCCGCCGCGTCGACCGGGCCGCGCCCCCACCCCCGTATCGGGGACCGCACGACCGACCCGGTGGTCACCACCGAAACCCTGGAGGTTGCTCCCTCATGAGCGTCCGCAAGATCGTGACCGTCGTCGAGGAGATCCGCACCGAAGGCGGGCGCGCGCTCGCCCGCCCCGCCCGGATCGTCGTCGTCGCGGCGGTGATCGAGAACCCCTGGGCAGGTCAGGGCTTCGTCGAGGACCTCCATCCCGGCATCGAGGCGAACGCCTCCGCCCTCGGCGCCCTGCTGGCTCCGACGGTGCTCGACGCGCTGGAGGCCCCCGCCGAGGCGTACGGCAAGGCGGCCATCGTCGGCCTGGACGGCGAGATCGAGCACGGCTCGGCGCTCATCCACACGCTCAAGTTCGGCGACCACTTCCGCAAGGCCGCGAACGCCACCACCCTGCTGCCCGCGGTCGAGAAGCGCGGGCCCGCCGGTGTGGTCTTCGACATCCCGCTGAAGCACATCACCGATGCCACGATCCGCTCGCACCACCAGACCGTCGAGGTCAGGCTGAGCGACGCCCCGCACCCGAACGAGATCGTCATCGCGCTCGCCGCCGCCGCCCAGGGACGTCCGCAGCAGCGCCTGGCGCCGCTCTCGACCGAGCAGTAAGGCAGGACCGCGCTCATGAGCAAGCCCACCGTGGTGCTGCTCCACGGCGTCGGGCTCGACCACACCATGTGGGAGCCCACCGCCGAGCTCCTCGCCGACCGCTTCACCGTGCTCACCCCCGACCTGCCGGGCCACGGCACCCGCCCGCCGGTGCGCGACGGGGTGACCCTCTCGGACCTGGCCGACGGGGTGGTCGCCGGGATCCCGGCGGGCTCGCACCTGGTCGGGTTCTCCCTGGGCGCACTGGTCGCCCAGCATGTGGCGCTGCGCCACCCGGAGTCGGTGGCCACGCTGACCTCGGTCAGTTCGGTGTGCGACCGTACCGCCGAGGAGCGGGCGTCCGTGCTCGGCCGGCTGCGCACCGCCGAGGCCGACTTCATGGCGAGTGCCGCCGCCTCCCTGAAGCGCTGGTACGACGGCACCGACGTCCACCCCGACCAGGTGGCCCGCACCGAGGCCACGCTGCTCTCCAACGACGTCGGATCCTTCCTCAACTGCTACCGCGTTTTCGCCACGGCGGACGCCCAACTGGCGCCGGACCTGGCCGCCATCGCCGTACGCGCACTGGCGGTGACGGGTGAGAACGATCCCGGGTCCACCCCCGAGATGACCCACCGGCTCGCCGCCGCGCTTCCCGACTGCCGAGCGGAGATCATCCCCCGGGCGCGCCACATGCTGCCCGTCGAGCGCCCCGAGGCGTTCGTCAACTGCCTCACCACCTTCATCGGAGAGTGCGCACATGTCTGACCTCACCACGTTGCAGCACTTCATCGGCGGGACTTGGGTCGAGCCCGCGTCGGGTGAGTACTTCGAGAGCACCAACCCGGCTACGCGCGAGGTCCTGTACCGGGCGGCGCGCGGGAACACCGCCGACATCGAGCGAGCGGTGGCCGCCGCGAGGAAGGCGTTCGAGGACCGGCGCTGGCGCGACCTCAGCCAGACGCGGCGCGGACACCTGCTGCGGCGCCTCGGTGACCTGATCGCCGCGAACGCCGAAGACCTGGCCCGCATGGAGACGCAGGACAACGGCAAGCTGCTGCGCGAGATGCGCGGCCAGCTGGCCACCCTGCCCGAGTACTACCACTACTACGCCGGACTGGCCGACAAGATCCACGGCGACTTCATCCCCACCTCCGACCGGCAGGTGCTCAACTACACGGCCCGGGAGCCCCTCGGCGTGGTCGGAGCGATCACCCCCTGGAACTCCCCGCTGACGCTGACCAGCAGCAAACTGGCGCCCGCCCTCTGCGCCGGCAACACGGTCGTGATCAAGCCTTCGGAGTACACCTCGGCGACGGTGCTCAAGCTCGCCGAGCTCGCGCTGGAGGCGGGCTTCCCGCCGGGTGCGGTGAACGTCGTCACGGGGTTCGGCCCCGAGGCCGGGCAGGCCCTGGTCGACCACCCCCACCTCGCAAAGATCTCCTTCACCGGCAGCACCGCCACCGGATCGCGCATCGCCACCGCGACCGCAGGCCGGTTCATCGGCTCCACACTCGAACTCGGCGGCAAGTCGCCCAACATCGTCTTCGAGGACGCGCATGTGGCCAACGCCGCGATGGGCGTCGTCGCCGGCATCTTCGCCGCCGCCGGACAGACCTGCATCGCCGGCAGCCGGGTGTTCGCACACCGGTCCGTCCACGACGAGCTCCTCGAACGGGTCTCCGAACGCGCCAGGACCATCGTCATCGGCGACCCCCTCGACGAGAAGACCGAGCTGGGCCCGCTGGCCTTCGAGGCCCAGCGCGACAAGGTCGCCGGGTACGTCGACCTGGGGCGCGACGAGGGCGCCCGCGTGCTGACCGGCGGCCGGGCCACCGACGGCGGCCTCGGCGGGTACTTCTACGAGCCGACCGTCCTCGTGGACGTCGACAACACCATGCGCGTCGTGCGGGAGGAGATCTTCGGCCCCGTCCTCGCCGTCATGCCGTTCGACACCGAGGAGGAGGTCGTACGTCTGGCCAACGACACCGAGTACGGGCTCGCGGCCGGCGTGTGGACGACGAACCTCGCACGGGCGCACCGGATGGCGGCGCGCCTGGACGCCGGGACCGTGTGGGTCAACACCTACCGGGCCATGTCCCCGATGTCACCGCGCCAGGGCTTCAAGACCAGCGGCGTCGGCGTGGAGCACGGCACCGAGACGATTCGGGAGTACACGCGGCTCAAGAGCGTCTGGATCAACACCAGCGAGGAGCCCGTGGCCGACCCGTTCACGATGCGGAGCTGACATGCCACAGATCGCCATCACCCTCGCCGAGGGACGAACCCCGGCGCAGATCCGGGAGTTGATCCACGAGGTCCACGAAGCGGTCCTGCGCACCGTGAACACCCGCCCCGAGTACATCCGAGTCGTCGTCCACGAGGTCCCGCGCACGCACTGGGCGACCGGTGACGTCACCCTCACGGAGATGGACGCCGCGTCAGCAACCAAGGAGCCCTCATGAGGTTTTCGTTGTTCGTGCACATGGAGCGCTGGGACGAGGAGGTCAGCCACCGGCAGCTCTTCGAGAACCTCTCCGAGCTGGCCCTGATGGCCGAGACCGGCGGCTTCGGCACCGTGTGGATCGGCGAGCACCACGCGATGGAGTACACGATCTCCCCCAGCCCGATGCCGCTGCTCGCCCACCTGGCCGCGAAGACCTCGACCATCCGCCTGGGCGCGGGAACCGTCATCGCCCCGTTCTGGCACCCGATCCGGGTCGCCGGTGAATGCGCGCTGCTCGACGTCATCAGTAACGGCCGGATGGAGGTCGGACTCGCCCGGGGCGCCTACCAGTTCGAGTTCGACCGCCTGGCGGGCGGGCTGCCAGCCGCCGACGGCGGAAAGCACCTGCGTGAACTCGTGCCCGCCGTGCGCGCGCTCTGGCAGGGCGATTACGCCCACGACGGCGAGATCTGGCAGTTCCCGACCTCGACCAGCGTCCCCAAACCCGTGCAGCGGCCCACCCCGCCCATGTGGATCGCCG
>NZ_SMKC01000230.1 GCF_004348315.1 Streptomyces sp. 8K308
TATAAGAGACAGATGGACTGCCGCTCCGGTCGGCGCGGTCGGTCCTGTCGTCGGGGTCCTCGGCCCCGGAGCAGGCGGTCGCGAGCAGGAGCAGGGCGGTCAACAGGGCGGTCAGCGGGCGGCGCACGGTCACCGGTCAGGCCCTCGTGCGGGGTGGGCGCCGAGGGGCAGGTCATAGGTGACGAGGCGGCGGCCCTCGAGGGTGCGGGTCTCCCCCCTGGCCAGCCAGCCGTGCCGCTCGTAGTAGGGGCCCGCGCCGTCGGGGCCGAGTTGGGTGACCAGGCTGGCGCGGGCGCAGCCGGCGGCCGCCGCTTCGGCGACGAACCGACCGACCAGGGCCTCCCCGATGCCGAGCGAGCGGGCCGAGCTGACGACCACCACGTGGGAGAGCACGGCCGTGACGCCCGGGCTCGCCACGGGGCCCGCGGCGGGCGTCGCCCGGCCGGGAACCAGCCTGCGCAGGTACCGCACCAGGCGGGTGCGCAGGAAGTGCCAGGCCAGGGCGGGGCGGACGGTCAGGCTGGCCAGGGCGCGGGCCGCGAGGCGCGGGCCGTGGGAACGCAGCACGTGGCGCCGGTGGGCCGGCGGGTCGAGGACCCCGACCAGGAAGCCCACGGGGCGTCCGGCGGCCTCGACGACATAGGCGCGGGCGTGCGCGCCGGTGAGATAGGTCCGGGTGTAGGAGGTCAGGAAGCCGGCACCGAGGCGTGCGAAGAACCCGTGCGGGAAGTGTCCGAGGTGTTCCTCCACCACGAAGGGCAGATCGGTCGGCGTCATGGGGCGCAGGAAGAACGGCCGCCGCTGGTCCGGGTGCCGCATCTCCGGCACGAGGCGTCCCGCGGGCGTCTGGCCCTGCGCCGGGGCATGGTCGGAGCGCGCGGTGGCGCGGGGGTCGGCATCCACACCTGCAAGCTACTACAGCATGTAGGAGTTCGTGCAGGGAACCCTTGGCGGACCTCGGTCGGTGGGGAGGCCGACGGGGACCGCGACCGAGGGGGCAGACTGGGCGCGGGCGGCCCCGGGCCGCCGCACAGCGCACGAGGGTGAAGGTGAGTGGGATGCGTCCGTTGGGAGAGCTGGAAGCGGAGGTCATGAACGTCGTGTGGCGCGGCGCCGGCCCGCTCACGGTGCAGAACATCACCGACAGCCTCAACGAGCGGCGCCCGCTTGCCTACACCACGGTCATGACCATCGTGGACCGCCTGCGCGCCAAGGGCTGGCTGACCAGGGAGAAGGCCGGCCGCGCCTTCCGCTACACCGCCGTACGCTCCGCCGAGGACTACACCGCCGCCCTGCTGGATCAGGCCCTCGACACCACCGCCGACCGCACCGGCGCCCTGGTGCGGTTCGCCGGCCGGCTCGACCCCGACGAGGCCGCCGCCCTGCGCGCCGCCCTCACGCGGGTCGAGGGGGACCCCGATCCGCGCGAAGGAGACTGACATGCTCGCCGTACTGGCGCTGCTCGTCCACGCCCTCGTCCTCGGCGGGCCGGCCGCCCGCCTCCTGGCGGGGGCCGCCTGGGTCGCGCGCTTTCCGGAGGCGGCCCTGCGCCTGTGGCACACGTGCGTCCTCGGCTTCTTCACCGCCCTGGCCGCCGTGTTGCTGCTGACCGCCCACGACCTGTGGGGGCACCTGATCGCCTGGCTCTTCCACGCCCACGAGAAGAAGGTGCACGCCGCCTACGCCGGCTCGGCCCCCCTGGCCGGCGTCGCCGACGCGGCCCTGCTGCTCCTCCTCGGCGGCGGGGGCGCCCTCTCCGCCATGGGGGTGTACCGCTTCATCCTGGCCCGCCGGCAGCGTGCCGAACACCGCCTGGTCGTCGACGCGTTGGCCGTGCCCGTGCCCAGCCGCGTCGGGGGCCTTCGGGTGCTCGACCACGCGACCCCCGCCGCCTTCTGCCTCCCCGGGTCCGGCGGCCGATCGCGCGTCGTCCTCACCACCGGGGCCCTGCGCCTCCTCACCCCCCGGCAGTTGGCCGCGGCCGTCGAGCACGAGCTGGCCCATCTGCGGCTGCGACACCACCACGCGATCCTCGTGGCCGACACGGTCACCGCCGCCATCGGCCGGACCGGCCTGCTGCGCGACTACGCCCCGCAGGTACGGCGGCTCACGGAGATGATCGCCGACGACTGGGCGGCCAGGCGGCACGGCCGCACCAACCTGGCCAGCGCCCTCCTGGACCTCGGCGATACCACCGACGTCACCCCTGGGCAGCACGCCGGCACGTTGCCGATGACGGGACCGGACCTCGGCGAGCGCGTCCGACGCCTGATCGACCACGGCGCCCCGGCCGGCCACCGCTCCCGCGTGCTCGCCGGCCTGGCCCTCGGCGTCGGCACCGTGCTGCTCGCCATACCCGCGGCCGTCTCCCTGGCCCCCGCGGCCTCGATCGCCGGAACCGCGCACGCGGAGAAGCCTCACCACCACCACGACTGACCCCGGTCGAACGGCCTGGCTCGGCGGGCGGGGTGTTTTGGCGGTGTGTCAGCGGGTAGGGACACCTCCGATTCTTGGGAGCGCTCCCATGACCGGAAACACCCCCGCCCCCCCACACCCTTCCGGAAGACGGAGACGCGCGATGTACGCAGACACCCCCACACGCCGCTGGACGCGGCGGATGACGGCCTCGACCCTGGCCGGCGTCGTCGGCCTGCTGGCCCTGTTCATGAGCCCGTGGACCGACTCGGCCAACGCCCACGGCTCGATCGTGAACCCCGCCTCCCGCGCTTACGGCTGTTGGGAGCGATGGGGCAGCGACCACCTCAACCCGGACATGGCGCAGGAAGACCCCATGTGCTGGCAGGCCTTCCAGGCCAATCCGAACACCATGTGGAACTGGATGAGCCTGTTCCGGGAGAACCTGGCCGGGAACTGGCAGCCCGCGATCCCCGACGGGAAGCTGTGCAGCGCCAACGACGCCCAGGGCGGCCTGGCCACCTCGCTCGACAACCCGGGCCCGTGGACCACCACGGACATCGACAACGACTTCAGCGTCCACCTGTACGACACGGCCCGCCACGGCGCGGACTTCTTCGAGGTGTACGTCACCAGGCAGGGCTTCGACCCCACCACCCAGGCCCTGGGCTGGGACGACCTGGAGCTGGTGGAGACGACCGGCAGCTACCCGCCGGCGCAGGACATCACCTTCGACGTCAGCGCGCCAGGGCGCACCGGTCACCACATCGTCTACACGATCTGGCAGGCCTCGCACCTGGACCAGACGTACTTCATCTGCAGCGACGTCAACTTCACCTGAGCCGGCCGACCGATCGGCGAGCTCGCGCCCACCGGATCCCGTCGGGATCCGGTGGGCGCCGGCTTTCCGGCGACCGGGCCACGCGCTCGTCTTCTGACCCGTCACCGGCGAGGCCGGCGGGCCGCACGGCGGTTCGCACGGGGCCTCCCTCGCGCGGCTGACTCCCGCTAACGTCGGGCGCGGCGATCCAACCGATCACCGCGTCGCTGGGATGCGCGGTGATTCGGGACCCGAGTCAAGGAGTGTGAGTGGATGAGGAACACGATGCGCGCCCTTCTCATGGTGGTGGCGGCGCTGGCCGCCGTCGTGCTGCCGGCCTCCGCGGCCCAGGCGGCCGACGGGTACGACCG
Organism: Streptomyces sp. 8K308; assembly: GCF_004348315.1. Classification (GTDB taxonomy): domain Bacteria; phylum Actinomycetota; class Actinomycetes; order Streptomycetales; family Streptomycetaceae; genus Streptomyces. The sequence goes on from NZ_SMKC01000230.1 coordinate 3,607, forward strand.
CTGTCCTGACGGCTACTACTGCATGTTCTCGGGCCTCGACGGCACCGGCGACATGATCGCGCTGAACGCGAACACGCCGGACCTCGCGGCGCTCGGCATGGACGACCGGGCCAAGTCGGACTGGAACCGGACCGGTTCGACGATCTACCTCTGGTCGGACCCGAACTACACCGGCTGTACGGCCGTCACCTCCACCGGTCCGACCGGCAAGGGCAACTTCTTCCCGACCTATCAGGACTTCTTCAGCTCGGTGCAGATCGGCGGCCACGGCGGCCTGAGCTGCGGCACGCCGCCCGGCGAGGACGGCTGACCCGAGTCGGCCAGGTAGCCACCCCGTGACCGGCCGGACCGCGTCGTCGCCGGCCGGTCGGGCGTCCAGGCGAAGGGTCGGCCGGGGATGAGCGGTTCAGGCGGAGAGGACCCGGAGGGCGGGGCCCGGGGTTGAGAGCCGGCGCAGGGCGGCCGCGGTGGCGTCGTCGGCCGGGAGGTGGACCAGGACGCGCTGGTCGTCGGCGGTGAGGTCGAGCGCCTCGTACGCCAGTCGCAGCTCGCCGGCCTCCGGGTGGAGCAGCCGGGTGACACCGCTGGGCCTCGGCACTCCGGGGACGGTGGCCACCCGCCCGGTGAAGGCCGGGCCGGCCGCCACGGTCAACTCGTCGGCCAGCGCGGCGATGTGTTCGTCGCTCCGGAACGGACCCTGCTTCAGCGCGGCCACCTGCTCGTCCGCGACGTGGTCCCAGTCGGGGAAGGCCGCGCGTGCGCGCTCGTCGGCGAAGACGAACCGAGCGAGGTTGGGCGGCGCGCCGTCCAACAGGCCGAGCGGGCCGACCAGTCGCTCGTAGCCCTCGGTGTGCGCGAGCACGTCGCCGAGCCGATTGAGCAGCACGGCCGGGGTCGGTTCCAGGCGGGCCAGCAGGGCCTCGACCGTGGGGCGGACGGTCCGCACCGGTGGCGGCGTGCCGCCCGTGCAGCTGAAGCCCTCTACCGCCTTGGTCAGCCGGTAGAGGTGGACGCGTTCGCTCGTGGTCAGCCGCAGCACGTCGGCGAGCGCGGCGAGCACGCGGGCCGACGGGTGGCGGTCGCGGCCCTGTTCGAGGCGGGTGAGGTACTCGACGCTGACGCCGGCGAGCGTGGCGAGCTCCGCCCTGCGCAGGCCCGGCGTGCGGCGGCGGGTGCCGGTGGGCAGCCCGACCGCGGCCGGGGTGACGGCCTCCCGGCGGTTGCGCAGGAAGAGGCCCAGTTCGTTGACGTGCTCGCTCACCCGTCGAACGTAGCAGCACCGGCGGCGGACAGGGTGGCCCCCGCACTACCAGTCTCCGTCCGGTCTTCCTGCCCTCGTGCCGGGGCGGCAGGTTGGGCGGTGCGGCCACGACGACGGCCGCGCCTCGCATCCCGTCGGAGACAGGAGACAGCCGTGTCCACCAAGCCCCTCAAGCTCGCGGTGATCGTCGGCAGCGTCAGGGAGGGCCGGTTCGCGCCGGTCGTCGCCCGGTGGTTCGCCGAGCTGGTCCGCGCCCACGGCGCGTTCGAGGTCGACGTGATCGACCTGGCCGACCACCCGCTGCCGCTGGCCCTGCCACCCGTGCCGCCGGCGGTTGACCCGAACCTGCCGCGCCCCGCCGCGATGGCCGACCTCACCCGGCGGCTGGCCGCCGCCGACGCCTTCGTGGTGCTGACCCCCGAGTACAACCGCAGCTTCCCGGCCTCGCTGAAGGCCGCCATCGACTGGCACTACACCGAGTGGCAGGCCAAGCCGATCGGTTTCGTCGGCTACAGCGGTGGCTCCGGCGGCGTGCTGGCGATGGAGCAGCTCAAGCAGGTCTTCGGCGAGCTCCACGCCCACCCCGTCCGCAACGGCGTCTCCTTCCCGCGCTACTACCTGCTCTTCGACGGCGAGGGCGAGCTCAAGGAGCCCGAGCAGCCGGGCTCCGCGGCCAAGGTGATGCTCGACGAGCTGTCCTGGTGGGCCTCGGCCCTCTCCACCGCCCGCCGGGAGCGGCCGTACGCCGGACTGAGCTGAGGAACGGCCCGGCCACCGCGCCCTCGGCGGGCGCCGCGGAGGGCGGTGCCGGGTGGCCGCCGTTGACAGGTCACGCGGGCGCCGCCTAGGTTTTGCATATTCCGCGCGGGCGTTGCACATGTTGCAATGCTCTGGCGTGGCGGGAAGATCGGGAAGGCGGTTGGCAGTGAACACACAGACGAGGCGGACCCCCGTCACCCACACCGACGCCCTGACGATCGGCGAGACCATGGCGATGGTCACCCCCGAGGCTGGCGCCCGCCTCGACGCCGACTCCACCTTCCTGCTGCGCCCCGGCGGGGCCGAGTCCAACGTCGCCGCGCTGCTCGCCGAGCTCGGCCACCGCACCCACTGGGCCAGCGCCCTGGGCGCCGACCGGCTCGGCGACGTCATCGTCACCGCGCTGGCTGGCCACGGTGTCGACACCTCGCTCGTGCGCCGCGACCCGCGGCGGCCCACCGGCGTGTACTTCAAGGACCCCACCCCCGAGGGCACCCGCGTCTCCTACTACCGCGCGGGCTCCGCGGCCAGCGGCCTCGGCCCCGCGGACGTCACCGCCTGGACCGCGCTCCGCCCCCGGGTCGTCCACCTCTCCGGGATCCTTCCGGCGCTCTCCCCGGACTGCGCCGCGCTGGCCAGGCACATAGTGTTCGACCGGCCCTGGGGTGACGTCCCGGTGAGCTTCGACGTCAACCACCGCCCGGTGCTGTGGTCGGGGGCGGACGGGGGCGCCGCCGAGACGCTGCTCGAACTCGCCCGGCGCAGCGACCTCGTCTTCGTCGGGCGGGACGAGGCCGAGGCGCTGTGGGGCACCACCGACGCCGAGAGCGTCCGCGCCCTCGTCGACGGGCCGGAACGCCTGGTCGTCAAGGACGCGGCCGTCGAGGCGGTCGCGTTCACCGGCACCCGGGTCACGCGGGTGCCGTCCCGCCGGGTCCGGGTCGTGGACGCCGTCGGCGCGGGCGACGCCTTCGCCGCCGGCTGGCTGAGCGGCTGGCTCGACGGGCGTGACGAAACCCTCTGCCTGAGGCTCGGACACTACGCCGCGGCGCAGGTACTCGCCTCCCCGTCTGACTTCGCGCGGCTGCCCCGCGCCGAGGAGATCGTCACCACGTTGGCGGACGAGTCGGCCGCGGGCGTGCCCGCGGCCGGGAGATAGGGACGTCACCGTGTCGCAGACCGTCGCCCGTGCCATCGACATCATCGGCTTCGTCTCGCGCGGATCGCGTTCGCTGACCGAGGTGGCCGACCGGCTCGGCGTGCACAAGTCGACCGCGCTCCGGCTCCTGCGGACCCTGGAGGAGGCCGGCTTCGTCCGCAAGGACGTCGGCGGGCGGTACGCCATGGGCTTCCAGCTGATCGCCTACGGACAACTCGCCCTCGACCAGGTGGAGGCCAGGTCACTCGCCCACCCCGTGCTCCAGGAGCTGAGCGAGCGCCACGGGCACACCGTGCACCTCGGCGAGCTCGTCGGCGACCAGATCATCTACGTCGACAAGGTCGACGGGCGCGGCAGCGTCGCCATGGGCTCCCGGATCGGTCTGCCGGCCGTGACGCACACCGCCGGCCTCGCCAAGGTGATCACCGCCTACCAGGACGAGGCCACCCGGCGGCGCATCCTCGACCGCGCCACCTTCGAGCGCCACACGGACACCACCCACACCAGCCGCGACTCGCTCATCGAGGAGCTCGCCCTGACCCGCTCCCGGGGCTGGGCCGAGGACGACGGCGAACACGAGGGATACGTCAACTGCGTCGCGCTCCCCGTCCACGACGCGCGCGGCCGGGTCACCCACGGAATCTCCGTCACGGCACTCAGCGCCGTCGCCCCGCTCACCGAACTCCGAGCCCACCTCAACGAGTTCCGCGCGGCGGCGCAACGCATCAGCGGCAAGCTCGGCTGGAAAGGACCCCCCCGATGACCACCGACGTCAGCGCGGCCTTCTTCGCGCGCCACCTGGCCGCGAGCCCCGTCCTCGGCATCTTCCGCGGTGCCGACCCGCGTGCCACCGTCGAACTCTGCCATCGTGCCTGGGAGTTCGGCGTCGAGCTGGTGGAGATACCGATCCAGTCCGACTCCGCCCTGCCCTCACTCCAAGCCGCCGTCGAGGCGGCGCGGGAGCACGGCAGGCAGGTCGGCGCCGGCACCGTCACCACCGTGCGGCGGCTGCGCGCCGCGCACGAGCTCGGCGCCTCGTTCACCGTCGCGCCCGGGCTGCACCCGCCGGTCGTCGACGCGTCGGCTGAGCTCGGCCTCCCGCACCTGCCGGGCGTCGCCACCGCCACCGAGATCGCGGGCGCCGAGGCCGCCGGCCTCAGCTGGGTCAAGGCGTTCCCCGCCGCGCAGCTCGGGCCCGACTGGATCGCCGCCCAGCGCGCGCCGTTCCCCGACATCCGCTTCGTCGCCACCGGCGGGGTCGGCCCGGACAACGCCGCCGACTTCCTGCGCGCCGGCTGCTCGGCCGTCGCCATCGGCTCGGCACTCTCCGACCCCGAGGCCCTGCCGCGCCTGCGCGAGGCGGTGCGCGCCGCCTCCTGACCGCCCGGGCTCGGGCGGCCGTTGTGCCCTTAGGGGGTGGGGCGGATGGACCCCGTAGCGACCACGGCACTACGGATCGCCGGCAGCGCCGCCGCCCCGCTGATCAGGCGGCTCTTCCGGCCGGAGGAGCCCGGGGCCGGCTCGCCGGGCCGGCGGCGCCCGTGCGCATGACGTCCCTCGACTCCTTCGGCGGCGAGAAGCGCACGCTGGACGAACGCGACCTGCGCCGCCTCGCCGGCGAGTTGACGCGGCGAGGGCGTGACGCCGGAGCAACTGACCGGGCCCGACGGGCTGGCCGGGCCCCTGGCCGAGCGGCTGACCCACCTGTACCTGCTGGCGTCCGACACTGGTCGGGACCTGGCGTGGCTCGCGGCCTTCCCCCGGCTGCGGGTGCTGCGGGTGGGCCGGCACGTGGGCCCGGTCCACGGCACGCCCGCCGGGTCCGCCTGGAGCGCGACGAGCGGTAGCCGACGGGCCGCCCGGCGAGAGTGGCGAGAGACTGGCGATCAGTACCGGTAGCGGCGGAGGTGGGCGCGGGCCTCGCCCGCCGCCATGCCGAGCGCCTGGCCCACGGTCTCGCACGACACCTGGTCGGTCAGCGTGGCCTCGGCCGCGTCACGCCCCACCCGGCGGGCGAGGCGCTCCAGGATCGCCACCGCCCTGAGCGCGGCCAGGGGAGCCTCGGTGGTCAGGGCGTCGAGCTGCTCGTCCAACTGGCCGAGCAGGCCCTCGAGGCCGAGCGGCAGCGGCACGGACCTGGCGTCGACCTCCGCGATGTGGCGGGCCCAGTCGTTATAGACGGGGTCGGTGTCCACGTCGCGGAGGTCGGTCGTGGCCGCCCAGTCGACCGGGTGGTGCTGGGTGCCGCGCCAGCCGCAGGAGCAGGAGCCGCGCAGGGCGGCGGCCCGGGGCGCCCCGCACGTGCCGTCGTAGATCCACCAGTCGCTGACCGCCGGCACGTGGCTGCCGCTGCCCACGTCGAAGTAGACCGGCTTCGGCTCGCTGCCGTCCGCCAGGACGGCCCCCACCGTGCCCTCGTGTGACGAACCGAACTCCTCGCTGTGCCACCCCACGACCCTCAGCCTCCCTGTCCGCCACGCCGTGTCGCGCCGAGCATGCCCGAGTCGGCGGGACCACGGTGGGAGAGCGGTGCGTCCGGTCGATCCCGGGCCACGGACGCTCATCCGCCGCTCAGCGGTGGGCGGGATCGATCGATTGGGGCGAGGACAGCGTCAGGGACGATCCCGGGGCGGGCACCGGCGCCGCCGGTATCCGCTCGAGGACGCCGCCGGCGAAGACGTCGTACAGCGGCAGCGTCTCCAGGTGCACATAGCCGATGTGGCAGTCGCAGACGGCCAGCGGGCACGGCCGTGGCGCGAGCGCCGCGCGGTAGGAGCCGTCGTAGAGGTTGCCGAGCTCGGTCCTGACGAAGTGACAGCGCCGCACCGTGCCCTCGCCGTCGACCGAGATCACCGTCGAGCCCGTCCGACACGGGCGGCCGGCCGACCTGTGCGGGTGCAGGCTGAACGGGAAGAGCGGGTCGAGCGCGGTCCACCGCGCCGCCTCCTCGTCCGCGTACTCGTGCCCCTCGGCCGCGTTGACCCACAGGTAGACGTGGTCGGGCAACTCGGCGCGCAGCCGCCTGGCGTGCGGCAGGTGCTCGGGCAGGCCGACGACGCCGACGCTGAAGCGCACCCCGAGCTCGGCCAGCCGGCGGGTCTTGGCGAGGAAGCGCTCGGGGGCTGTCTGCCCCGGGTGGTAGGTGCACCACAGCGCGAGGGTGTCCAGGTCGGCGTCGGCGAGCCATTCGACGCGACAGCTGAGGTTGGTCTGGATCGCCACCCGGTCGATGTGGGCCTCGTGCGAGAGCCCCACCAACGCCTCGCGGTACCAGGAGCGCACCAGGCCCTCGCCCCACGGGGTGAAGAGCAGCGAGAGCCGGCCCGCACGCTCGGCCCGCGCCCAGCCCGTGAACCGGTCGAGGGCCGCCCGGTCGGCGCGGAGCTGCGCCGTGGTGTCCCGGCGCTTGGCGAAGGGGCAGTAGGGGCAGTCGTAGTCGCAGGAGGCGAGCGGGCCCCGGTAGAGGATCGTCAGGTGTGGGTCGGTCATGGCGGCGCGGTCACCTCGGCTCGTAGGCGGCCATCGCCGCCCGCACGGCGGGCGAGAACAGTTCGGGCCCCACGGCGTCGGAGTGGGCCAGGCCCTCCGGCGAGAGCCGCAGCAGCTCGGGCCCCGCCTCCGCCAGCCAGCCACGGGCGGCCAGCGTGCCGAGCTCGGCGGGGAAGTCCTCGTGCGGCGTGGAGCCGAACCGCCGCCGGTACTCGGCCACGACGAGGCCCCGCGCCTGGAGCAGGGACTGCAGCAGGTGCCGGCGCCTGGCCTCGCCCTCGTCGACCGCGCGGCCGTGGACGGCGCGGTCGAACTCCCGCGTGGCGGTGTAGGCGTCGATGATGCCCCGCACCTCCCGCATGCCGACGGCGTAGTCGAACGAGTAGTGCAGCGCGGAGGTGTAGGAGCGGGCGCCGCAGCCGAGGCCGATCATGCCGTCGGTCTGGCAGGCGTAGTCGTCCGGGCCCTGCGGGGGCGCGTCGGCCCGCCGGAACATCCGCATCGACAGCTGCTCGTACCCCCGGGCCAGCAGGTGGTCCCGGCCCTCACGGTAGCGGGCGAGCCTGGCCTCGTCCCAGACGCGGTCGGCGGCCGCCGGGTCGGACTGCCGGCCGAGCCCCGTCAGTGGGCGCACGTAGAGCGGGTAGAGGTAGAGCTCCTCGGGGCGCCAGGCCAGCGCCGCGTCCAGCGAACGCCGCCAACTGGCCGCCGTCTGCCCGTCGATGCCGTAGATCAGGTCGATGTTGAGCACCGGGATGCCGGCCTCGCGGATCCGGGCGAGCGCGGCCTCCACGTCGGCGCGGCGCTGCGGCCGCACGGCCGCCCGCGCCTCCTCCTCGACGAAGCTCTGCACCCCGAGGCTCAGCCGGGTCGCGCCCCGCGCGGCAAGCACGGCGAGCCGGTCGGCCGTCGCCGTGGCCGGGGACGCCTCGACGGACAGCGGGATCGCTCGCAGGTCGGCGCCCATCCGCAGCTCGGCGATGTCGCACAGCCGCTCCAACTCGGCGGCCGTCAGGAAGGTGGGCGTGCCGCCGCCGAACGCGGCGGTGGCGAACCGCACCGGCTCCGCGTCCCCCAGGGCCTCGCGCACCGCGACCGCCTGCCGGTCGAGCGCGTCCAGATAGCGGCCGGTCAGCCCCTCGGGCGCGCCGACCCGGGTGAACAGGTTGCAGAAGCCGCAGCGCACCTCGCAGAACGGTATGTGCGCGTAGAGCGACAGGGCACGCTTGGACTCGCCGGCCCACAGGTCGGCTAGCCGGGGTCGGTCCGGCAGGCGCCGGTAGGCGGTCTTGTGCGGATAGGCGTAGACGTAGTGCTGGTAGGGGCGGGGCGGGCGCGCGGTGCCGGGCGCGGCGGTGGACGGAGTGG
>NZ_SMKC01000231.1 GCF_004348315.1 Streptomyces sp. 8K308
CGAGGGGGCGGCTCGGGGACTCAGACGGCCGCCGACTCGCCGGGCGCCAGCCGCGCGTACTCGGTGGGGGCGATGCCCGCGCCCTGCGGGCTCAGGTTGCGGGCGTAGACCGGGAGGGCCAGGTCGGTGAGCAGCGCGTCGTGAACGGCGAAGGCGCGCTCCGGGCGGACCTCGCGCACGTAGTCCACGACCTCGGAGATCTTGTTCCACGGGGCCTGCACCGGCAGCAGCAGGGTGTGCACCTGCCGCTCAGGCACGGTCAGCGCGTCCCCTGGGTGGAAGAGCGCGCCGCCGACCAGGAAGCCGATGTTGGTGATGCGCGGGATGTCCGGGTGGATCACCGCGTGCAGCTCGCCGTGCACCTCGACCTCGAAGCCGGCCGCCTCGAAGACGTCGCCGTGGCCCACCGTGTGCACCCGGCCGGGGAACGCGGGGGACAGCTGCTCGGCGACGCTGCGCAGCGTCCAGAGCTCGGTGCCGGGGGAGGCCTCGAGCGCGGCGCGCAGCCGGCCCCCGTCGAAGTGGTCGGGGTGCTCGTGGGTGACGAGCAGGGCGTCGGCGCCGAGGGCCGCGTCCTCCTCGCTGAACGCGCCGGGATCGATGACCAGCGTGCGCCCTTCCCGCGTGAGGCGGACGCAGGAGTGGCCCTTCTTGGTGAGCTCCATGGCGGCCATTCTGCTACGCGCCACCGACAGCGGCCGACGAAGGTCAGGGGCCCGGCCGGGACCGGGGAACGAAACCGCCCGGTGGCCGGCCCTCGCGGGCGGCCACCGGGCGGTCGGCGGACGGCGGGCCCGTCAGGACTCGGCGCCCGCCCTGGCCTCGCGCCGGTTGTCGCGGAACGCGTACACCCGGCGGGCCATGGCGAACAGCGGGATCACCGCGCCGAGCACCAGCTGGAGCGAGCAGCCGGTCTGGAGCAGCAGCAGGCCACCGGGCGCGTCGAAGGCCCAGGCGGTCAGCAGGGCCATGGACAGCACGATCCAGGACAGCATGGCGATGGCGAGCGTGCCGCGCGGCTTCGGGTACTCCACGCGGCTCACCATCAGCCAGGCCACGCCCAGGATCGCCAGCAGCGTCGGCGTGAACGGCAGCTCGAGCAGCACGATGGAGACCACGGTGAGCGCGCCGAAGGGGCTCGGCATGCCCTGGAAGACGCCGTCGGGCATCGTCACGCACGAGAATCTCGCGAGTCGTAGCACCACGGCGAGCAGCACCACCGTGGCCGCGAGCGCCGACAGCGGCTCGTGGACGTCGCCCGCCACCATCCCCCAGACCAGCACGAAGTAGGCCGGGGCCAGGCCGAAGCTGATCAGGTCCGACAGGTTGTCCAGCTCGGCGCCCATCGGGGAGGCCCGCAGCTTCCGGGCCACCAGGCCGTCGAAGAGGTCGAAGACCGAGGCCAGCAGCATCAGCAGCACCGCGGTCGCCGCGTTGTTCCGCACCACACCGGCGTCCCCGCTGTTGGTGAGGTGCGGGATCAGCACACCGGTGGTCGTGAAGTAGACGGCGAGGAAGCCGCACGTCGCGTTCGACAGCGTCAGCGTGTCCGCTATCGAGAGACGCATCGACAGCGGAAGATCGTCGACCTCCGCGTCGTCGTCCGCCGCCCAGGACGTCGCCGGGGCCCTCGTCTCCGAGGTGGATCGCTCAGTCACGGTCAAGACGTGTCACTCCCGCGGTGGTGTGCTGGCCGACCTCGACCGCCGGCTCGACGCCCTCCGGGAGGTAGACGTCCACCCGTGAGCCGAACCGGATCAGGCCGACCCGGTCGCCCTGCTCGACCTTGCAGCCCTGCGGTACGTACGGCACGATCCGCCGCGCCACCGCGCCGGCGATCTGCACCATCTCCAGGTCGCCGAGCTCGCTGTCGAAGCGCCACACGACGCGCTCGTTGTTCTCGCTCTCCTTGTCGAACGCGGGCACGTAACCGCCGGGGATGTGCTCGACGGAGGCCACCGTGCCGGCCACCGGAGCGCGGTTGACGTGCACGTTCAACGGGCTCATGAAGATCGCCACGCGCGTCCGCCCGTCCGGCCACGGCATGATGCTCTGCACCACGCCGTCCGCCGGCGAGAGCACCCTGCCCTGGCCGAGCTCCCGCTCCGGGTCGCGGAAGAACCACAGCATACCGGCGGCCAGCGCCGTGGTCGGGACGGCCGCGGCGGCCCAGGCTCCGGAACGGCGGGCCCTGACCAGCGTGACGGCGGCCGCGGCCAGGGTGGGCAGCAGCCACGGTGAGGCGCCGCGCGCCAGTCGGATCCGGCCGCTGCTGGATGGAAGGGAAGAGCGGTAAGGCATGGGAGACCTTCGTAGCGGGGAACATTGCACCGGTGCACCTCCGCTCGCGCGGAGAGGGCCCCGAAGCGGTGCGCGTGTCTCGATGCTATAGGTCCCGGACCGTAACTCGGCAAGCCAGCAGGCCGGTCGGGGGCCGAATGCCTGGCGTCGACCCCCGCCCGAGCTCGGGCAATCGCCGCATTTCAGTCCGGCAGCCGGTATTCGTCGAGCAGCCGGCGACCGATGATCATTTTCTGGATCTCGGCGGTTCCCTCGCCGATCAACAGCATCGGCGCCTCCCGGTAGAGGCGCTCTATCTCGAACTCTTTGGAGAACCCGTAGCCGCCGTGGATGCGGAACGAGTCCTCCACCACCTCCTTGCAGTACTCGGCGGCCAGATACTTGGCCATCCCGGCCTCCAGATCGTTGCGCCGCCCCGCGTCCTTGGCCCGCGCGGCCCGCACCATCAGGCCGTGCGCGGCCTCCACCCTGACCGCCATCTCGGCCAGCCGGAACTGGATCGCCTGGTGTTCCGCGATGGGCCGGCCGAAGGCCCGGCGCCGCTGCGCGTAGGAGATGCCGAGTTCGAAGGCGCGCAGGGCGACGCCGCAGCCGCGCGCGGCCACGTTCACCCGGCCGACCTCGACCCCGTCCATCATTTGGTAAAAACCTCGGCCGGTGGTCCCGCCGAGCACCCGGTTGGCGGGGACGGGGAACTCGTCCAACACCATTTCGGTGGTGTCGACCCCCTTGTAGCCCATCTTGTCGATCTTGCCGGGGATGGTGAGCCCCGCTCTGACCCGGCCGAATCCCGGCTCCTTCTCGACCAGGAACGTCGTCAGCGAGCGGTGCGGCGGGGCATCGGCCGGCAGGCCCTCGTCCGTGCGGCACAACACGGCCACCAGGTGTGCGGAGCCCCCGTTGGTCAGCCACATCTTCTGCCCGCTCAACCGGAAGCCGCCGTCCGCGGCGCGCACGCCCCGGGTGGCGATCGCGGCGACGTCGGAGCCGAGTCCCGGCTCCGACATCGAGAACGCGCCGCGCACCTCGCCGGTCGCCATCCGTGGCAGGAAGTGGTCACGCTGCTCCTCGGTGCCGTGGTGGACGAGCAGGTGCGCCACGATGAAGTGGGTGTTGACGATGCCGGAGACGCTCATCCACCCGCGGGACAGCTCCTCCACGCACAGCGCGTACGTCAGCAGCGACTCGCCGAGCCCGCCGTACGCCTCGGGGATGGTCAGCCCGAAAAGACCCATCTCCCGCAGGCCGGCGACGATCTCCGCCGGGTACTCGTCCCGGCGCTCAAGATCGCCCGCGACCGGCAGTATCTCCTTGTCGACGAAGCGCCGTACCGTTTCGACGATCTCCCGCTGGACCTCGGTGAGACCCTCCGTGCTCGCCAGCCGCCGCATCTCACCGCTCTCCTTCCGCACGCCCGGCCGTGGGCACGAGCACCCTGCGGCGGAACACGCAGACCAGCGTGCCGTCCTGGTTGTGGCCGCGGGTCTCCACGGTCACCACCCCCCGGTCCGGCTTGGAGCTCGACACCCGCTTGGCCAGCACGGCCGTCTCCCCGTAGACGGTGTCGCCGTGGAACGTCGGCGCGGTGTGCCGCAGCGACTCCACCTCCAGGTTGGCGATGGCCTTCCCCGACACGTCGGGCACCGACATGCCGAGCAGCAGCGAGTACACGTAGTTGCCGACCACCACGTTGCGCCCGAACTCCGTCTCCCGCGCGGCGTACTCGGCGTCGAGGTGCAGCGGGTGGTGGTTCATGGTCAGCAGGCAGAACAGGTGGTCGTCGTACTCCGTGATGGTCTTGCCAGGCCAGTGTCTGTAGACGTCCCCAACGCTGAACTCCTCGAAGGTTCGGCCGAATCGCACGGTGTCCTCCCAAGCGGTCGATCTGGCGGGGTGGTCGGACGGGCGGGTGGTTCCCGGCTCAGGCCGGGGGAGTGAAGGAGCTGGTGCGCGTCAGGCCCGCGGCGCGGCCCTTGGTGGCGATGACGAGGGCCATCTTGCGGCTGGCCTCGTCGATCATCTCGTCGCCGAGCATCGCCGAGCCCTTCGCGCCACCGGCGGCCGACGTGTGGTGGGCGTAGGCGTCCAGGATGAGTTCGGCGTGGTCGTAGTCCTCCTGGCCCGGCGAGAAGATCTCGTTGGCCGCCTCGATCTGGCCCGGGTGCAGCACCCACTTGCCGTCGAAGCCGAGGGCCGCCGCCCGGCCGGCCACCTCCCGAAACGCGGGGACGTCCCGGATCTGCAGGTAGGGGCCGTCGATGGCCTGGAGGCCGTTGGCGCGCGCCGCCATCAGGATCCGCATCAGGACGTAGTGGTAGGCGTCGGCCGGGTAGCCGGGCGGCTGCTCGCCGACCACGAGCGACTTCATGTTGATCGAGGCCATGAAGTCCGCCGGGCCGAAGACCAGCGTCTCGAGTCGGGGCGAGGCCGCCGCGATCGCGTCGACGTTGACCAGGCCCCTGGCGTCCTCGATCTGGACCTCGATGCCGATCCGGCCCACCGGGAGGTCCGTGGTCCGCTCGATCTGCGTCAGCAGCAGGTCCAACGCCCGCACCTGGTCGGCGACCTGGACCTTGGGCAGCATCAGGCAGTCCAGGTTGGCGCCGGCGCCCTCCACCACCGTGATCACGTCGCGGTAGGTCCACTCCGTGGTCCAGTCGTTGACCCGAACGACCCGCGTCTTCCCACCCCAGTCACCCTCGTTGAGCGCCTTGACGATGGCGTGCCGGGCGCCCTCCTTGGCCAGCGGCGCGCAGGCGTCCTCCAGGTCGAGGAACACCTCGTCGGCGGGGAGCTGTTGGGCCTTCGCCAGGAAACGGGGGTTGCTGCCGGGGACGGCCAGGCAGGAGCGGCGTGGGCGGATCATGGCAGGGCCTCCAGGGAGTCGAGACGGTGCGCGAGACGGATCTCGTCGACGATACGGCCGATGATTCCGGTGATCGCGAAGTCCTTCGGGGTGAACACCGCGGCCACCCCGGCCGCCCGCAGCGCCGCCGCGTCCCCGGCCGGGATGATGCCGCCGACGACGACCGGCAGGTCACCGGCGCCCGCCGCGCGCAGCCGGTCGAGCACGTCGGGCACCAGCGCCGCGTGCGAGCCGGACAGGATGGACAGGCCCACGCAGTGCACGTCCTCCTCGACCGCGGCCGCCACCAGCTGCGCCGGGGTGAGCCTGATGCCCTGGTAGACCACCTCGAAGCCGGCGTCCCTGGCCCGGACCGCGATCTGTTCGGCGCCGTTGCTGTGGCCGTCGAGTCCCGGCTTGCCCACCAGTAGCCGCAGCCGGCCGACGCCGAGCGCGCGCGCCGTGTCGGCGGCGGCCCGCCGGACGGCGGCGAGCGCCGGGTCGGGCGCCGCGCCGCCGGCCGGCCCCGCGCCGCCGACCCCGGTGGGGGCGCGGTACTCGCCGAACACCTCGCGCAGCGCGTCCGCCCACTCCCCGGTGGTGACCCCGGCGCGGACGCAGTCCAGGGTGGGGAACATCAGGTTCTCCCCGGTGCCGGCCGTACGCCGCAGCTCGTCGAGCGCCCGGCGGGCCGCCGCCGCGTCCCGCCGGCCGCGCCAACGGCTCAGCGCCTCGATCACCGGGCCCTCGGCCGCCGGGTCCACGGTCAGCACGGCCGCGCCCGGGTCGGCGGTCAGCGGGCTCGGCTCGGTCGACGTATAGCAGTTGACGCCGACGATCCGCTCCTCACCGCTCTCGACGCGGGCCCGGCGGCGGGCGTGGGACTCGACGAGCTGCCCCTTGAGGTAGCCGGAGGCGACGGCCGCCAGCGCGCCGCCCATCTCCTGCACCCGCTCGATCTCCGTCCACGCCTCGGCGGCCAGCGCCTCCGTCCGCTCCCGCACGACGTGGCTGCCGGTGAACAGGTCCTCGTAATCCAGCAGGTCGCTCTCCTCCGCGAGCACCTGCTGGATCCGCAGGCTCCACTGCTGGTCCCAGGGCCGGGGCAGCCCCAACGCCTCGTTCCACGCCGGGAGTTGCACGGCGCGGGCGCGGGCGTCCCGGGAGAGCGTGACGGCCAGCATCTCCAACACGACGCGCTGCACGTTGTTCTCCGGCTGCGCCTCGGTGAGGCCGAGCGAGTTGACCTGCACGCCGTACCGGAAGCGGCGCTGGGCCGGATCCGTGACGCCGTACCGCTCGCGGGCGATCCGGTCCCAGACGACGCCGAACGCCCGCATCTTGCACATCTCCTCGACGAAGCGGACGCCGGCGTTGACGAAGAACGAGATCCGGCCGACGACGTCGCCGAACCGCCCGGGGCTGATCCGCCCCGAGTCGCGCACCGCGTCGAGCACGGCGATGGCGCTGGTCATGGCGTAGGCGATCTCCTGCACCGGAGTCGCCCCGGCCTCCTGCAGGTGGTAGCCGCAGACGTTGACCGGGTTCCAGCGGGGCAGGTGGCTGACCGCGTAGGTGATGGTGTCGGTGGTCAGCCGGAGCGAGGGCCCGGGCGGGAAGACGTAGGTGCCGCGGGCCAGGTACTCCTTGACGATGTCGTTCTGGGTGGTGCCGCGCAGCAGGGCGGGGTTGGCGCCCTGCTCCTCGGCGACGGCGCGGTAGAGGGCGAGCAGCCACATGGCGGTGGCGTTGATGGTCATCGAGGTGTTGGCGCGCTCCAGCGGGATGCCCTCGAACAGCTCCCGCATGTCGCCGAGATGGGCGACCGGGACGCCGACCCGGCCGACCTCGCCGCGGGCCAGCGTGTGGTCCGGGTCGTAGCCGGTCTGGGTCGGCAGGTCGAAGGCGACGGACAGGCCGGTCTGGCCCTTGCCCAGGTTGCGGCGGTAGAGCTCGTTGGAGGTCCGTGCCGTGGTGTGCCCCGCGTAGGTGCGCATCAGCCAGGGGCGGTCGCGTCCGGCCATCTCAGGCTCCGCTGCCGACGGTCCGGGCGACGGGCGCGCGGAAGCGGTTGATGGCGGGCAGGTGGCGTTCGCGCAGCTCCCGGTCGCGGACGCCGAGGCCCTCGGCGGGGGCGAGCGCGAGGATGCCGACCTTGCCCTGGTGGCGGTTGGCGTGCACCTCGTGGGCCGCCCTTCCGGTCTCGGCCAGCGGGTAGACGCGGGAGAGGGTGGGGTGGACCCGGCCCTTGGCGATCAGCCGGTTGGCCTCCCACGCCTCGCGGTAGTTGGCGAAGTGCGAGCCGACGATCCGCTTGAGGCTCATCCATAGGTAGCGGTTGTCGTAGGCGTGCTCGTAGCCGGTGGTGGAGGCGCAGGTGACGACGGTGCCGCCGCGGCGGGTGACGTACACGCTGGCGCCGAACGTCTCGCGCCCCGGGTGTTCGAGGACGATGTCGACGTCCTCGCCACCGGTGAGCTCACGGATCCTGCCCCCGAACCGCCGCCACTCGCCCGGGTCCTGGGTGTGCTCGTCGCGCCAGAAGCGGTAGTCCTCGGCGTCGCGGTCGATGACGGCGGCGGCGCCCATCCGGCGGCAGAGCTCAGCCTTCTCGGGGCTGGAGACGACGCACACCGGGGTGGCGCCGCCGGCGAGCGCCAACTGGGTGGCGTAGGAGCCGAGTCCGCCGCTCGCGCCCCAGATCAGCACGTTGTCGCCCTGCTTCATGGCGGCGCCGTTGCGAGAGACCAGCTGGCGGTAGGCGGTGGAGTTGACCAGACCTGGCGCGGCCGCCTCCTCCCAACTGAGGTGGCGGGGCTTGGGCATCAGCTGGTTGGCCTTGACCAGCGAGAGCTCGGCGAGGCCGCCGAAGTTGGTCTCGAAGCCCCAGATGCGCTGCTGGGGGTCGAGCATGGTGTCGTCGTGCCCGTCGGCCGATTCGAGCTCGACGGAGAGGCAGTGCGCGACCACCTCGTCGCCGGGACGCCAGGCGTTGACGCCCTCGCGACGCGCAGCACGACGCCGGCCAGGTCGGAGCCGATGACGTGGTAGGGCAGGTCGTGGCGGGCGGCGAGCGGCGAGAGCCGGCCGTACCGCCGCAGGAAGGCGAAGGTGGGGACGGGCTCGAAGATCGAGGTCCACACCGAGTTGTAGTTGATCGAGCTGGCCATCACGGCGACCAGGGCCTCGCCGGGGCCGAGCGTGGGCACCGGCACCTCGTCCAGGTGCAGGGAGGCCCGGGGGTCCTTGGCCCGGCTCGGCAGGCCGTCGAACATCGCGGTCTCGTCGCGGTGCACGGTGATGGCGCGGTAGGACTCGGGGAGCGGCAGGGCGGCGAAGTCCGCTTCGCCGACCGCGGATTCGTCGAGCGCGGCGATCGCCGCCAGGATCTCCTTCACGGGCTGCCTCCGAGGGCAGGCGGGGTCACGGCAGTTGGCTGAGCGCTTGAGCTGTGAACGTGGGTGTGCGGCTCGCGCGGTGGCGCGGCGGTCCTGGCGCCCGCGAGTGCGTGGGACAGCGCCCGGATTCCCGTACCGTATGGCACCCGGTGCCGCCTCGCAAGGCACTGCGTGCCAACAATTCCGCTCGTTTGTCCTCACCCCTCGCGCATTCGAGCGGAAGGGTGGGGGCGGGGGCGGGGGCGGACTAGGACCGGTCGGTCAACGCCTGTTCGATGGTGCGCATGACCTCGGTCAGCGGCGCGTCGGTGCGCGCCACCGTCACCAGCACCTCGCCCTTCGTCGACGCGAAGGCGGCCGGCGGCGAGGCGGTGGCGGCGATCACCGGCAGCGAGGCGAAGGTGCGGCGCACGATCGCGAACGCGTGGTCCAGCTCGGCCTCCACGTCGCCCTCGCCGTCCCGCCGCAGCCAGCGCCGCAGCACGTGGTTGTGGGCGGTCACCACGGCGGCCGCCGCGACCTCGGCCAGCAGCGGCTCGTCCCCGTTGTGCGAGTTCTCGTCGAACTGCCCGAGCAGATAGCGGGTGAACAGCCGCTCGTAGCGGGCCACCGAGGCGATCTCCCGCTCGCGCAGCGCCGGCACCTCGCGCGTCAGCCGGTAGCGCTGCACCGACACGGCGGGCGCCGCCGCGTACATCTTCATGACCTCCTTGATGCCGCGGCACACCGTGTCGATCGGGTTCTCGTGCGCGGGCGCCGCGTCGAGCACCGCCTTGGCGCGCTCCAGGGTGTCGTCGTGGTCGGGGAAGATCGCCTCCTCCTTCGACCGGAAATGGCGGAAGAACGTCCGACGGGCGACGCCGGCCGCGGCGGCGATCTCGTCCACCGTGGTGGCCTCGTACCCCTTCGTCGCGAACAGCTCCATCGCGGCGGCGGCGAGCTGCCGGCGCACCTTGAGCCGCTGGTGGGAAACCTGGGGGCGGACGGACTTCACGGGCTGGGCCATGAGGCGAACGTACTCCATCCGTCACTCGCGACGCGCCCGCGTTCCACGCCGGCTCAGCCGGCGGACGCGTACGCGTGGAAGCCGCGCCCCGACTTCCGGCCGAGGCAGCCGGCGGCCACCAGCTGGCTCAGCAGGCCGGCCGGTTCGTGCGTCGGCTCCCCGAACTCGCGGTGCAGCGTCCGCTGGATGGCGAGCGCGACGTCCAGGCCCACGACGTCGAGCAGTTCGAACGGGCCCATCGGGTAGCCGGCGCCGAGCCGCATCGCGGTGTCGACGACGGCCGGCGTCGCGTAGTGCTCCTCCACCATCCGCACCGCGTCGTTGAGATAGGGGAAGAGCAGGGCGTTGACGACGAAGCCGGCGCGGTCGCGGCAGTCCACCGGGTGCCGGCCGATCGCGGCGCAGACGGCGTGCGCCGTGGCGTGCGCCGCGTCGCCGGTGAGGACGGTGCGCACCACCTCGACGAGCCGCATCGCCGGGGCCGGGTTGAAGAAGTGCATGCCGACCACGTCCGCCGGCCGGCGGGTGGCCCGGGCGCAGGCGATCACCGGCAGCGACGAGGTGGTCGTCGCCAGCACGGCGCCCGGCCGGCAGGCCTCGTCGAGCGCCGCGAACAGCCGTCGCTTGACGGCCAGTTCCTCGGCCACCGCCTCGATCACCAGGTCGGCTTCGGCCAGCGCGGCGAGCGAGCCGGCCGACCGGAAGCGGGCCAGCGTGGCATCCCGTTCGGCCGCCGGGATCCGGCCCTTGCGCACCCTGCGGTCGAGCGAGGCCGCGATCCGGTCGCCGGCGGCGGCCGCGCGCGCCTCGTCGCGCCCCACCAGCGTCACCGGCAGCCCGGCCGCGCCGAACACCTCGGCGATCCCGGCGGCCATGGTGCCCGAGCCGACCACGCCCACGGCCGCCACCTCGCGCGGCGCGCCGGGCCGGCCGCCGCCGGCCGGGGTCAGCTTGTCGGGCACCGGCTCGCCCGAGTGCGGCGCGCGGTAGGTGTAGAAGCCGCGCCCCGCCTTGCGACCGGTCATCCCGGCCTCGACGAGCTGCCCGAGGATCGGCGCCGGCGCGTGGGGCCGGCGCCCGGTGCGCTGGTGCAGCGCCTCGAGCACGGCGCGCGCGGTGTCCAGGCCGATCAGGTCGAGCAGCGCCAGCGGACCCATCGGCAGCCCGCAGCCCAGGCGCATCGCCGCGTCGATGTCCTCTCGGCTGGCGTAACGCGACTCGTACATCGCGGCCGCCTGGTTGAGGTAGCCGAACAGCAGCCCGTCCGCGATTAGGCCAGGCCGGTCGCCGGCGGGCAGCGGCTCCTTGCCGAGATCGCGGACGAGCGCGGTGACGGTGGCCAGCGCCTCGGGCGCGGTGAGCACGGACGAGACCACCTCGACCAGGCGCATCGCGCGCACCGGGTGGAAGAAGTGCAGCCCGACGACCCGGTCCGGGCGCGCGGTCTCGGCCGCGAGCCGGGTGACGGGGAGCGCGTCGGTGGTGGTGGCCAGCACGGCGGTGGGGCGGACGACCTCGTCGAGAGCGGTGAGCACGGCGCGCTTGAGCGCGAAGTCCTCGGGCACCGCCTCGACGACCAGGTCGGCGTCGGCGACCGCGCGGAGCTCGGCGTGCGCGGTGAGGCGGCCGGGACCGGCGGACGCGGCGAGCGCGCGGCCGCTGGCGGCCGGGTCGACGTCGACGCCGATCACCTCGCGCCCCGACCTGACGAGGGCTTCGGCGAGGCCGGCGCCGAGGGTGCCGAGCCCGACCACGGCGACGGTCGGCAGGTCGGGCGGCGCGGGCGAGGGGGAGAGGAGGGCGGCCGAGGCGGCGGCGCGCTGGTCCATGACGAACTCCAGGGTGACGACCGGGCAGGGGCGAACTGTCGGACGGCGGGCCCCTGTCCCGGGGGTCCGCCGCGTGGTTCGCGACCGCGTCACCGCATCGAACGAGCCGCATGGCGCTCTGATGAGCAGGGTACTGATCCGGGGGCGCCCGCCGCCACCCCCGCGACATCCCCCGCGCCTGTGGCACCGGTCACCCGCGGGCGTACCT